>CALDIB010000056.1 GCA_937902125.1 uncultured Treponema sp. | reverse complement strand
AAACATCGCATTTTCAGAGTTACCTCGAAAAACTGAAGTTTTTCGAGGTTCCCTTAACTGCAAATTGCCGGGTTTTCCCGGCAATTTTTTTTTGCGGGCGCTTGACAAAATATTTTTTTGCTTGTATATTCCACTTGTTGAATATCTAATTAGTTTAATATTCAATAATTTTATATTGCCGAAAGGCCAAGGAGTTTTTATGACCAACAAATTTGTCAAAATCGCCGTCCTTCTATTTGCGGTCGCGCTCTCAGGCTGCGTCTCAACAAAAGGGGAAAAAATGTCCATGACAGAAGCGGAAAGACAGTCCTATGAGGTTTTGGGAACTGTGGTCAAGGACATGAGCGTCAACCACATTTTTAACAATGACGAGCGCCTTGAAAGCCAGGCTTACGTCTTGCTTTTAAAAGAGGCGCAAAAAAACTATGAAGGCGACATAGACGTCCGCGACATCAAGTTTGTTCCCAAAACGCAATGGATTCTCTTCAACTCTGAAAAATACACCGTATACGGAAAAGTAATCCGCTTGAAAGAAATCCTGTAAACTGCGATAATAAGAGAATGTCTTTAAGATACGGATTGCTGGGACTTTTGAATTACAAAAGCATGACAGGCTACGACCTTGACGCTTTTTTCAAAAAAACCATCGCCTTCTTTTGGGAAGCCAAGACAAGCCAAATATACCGAGAGCTTTCAAGCATGGAGGCGGACGGCTGGCTTTCTTCCGCGATTGAAATTCAAACTGACCGGCCAAACAAAAAAATTTACTCAATCACGGACAAGGGAAGAAAGGAATTGAAGGATTGGCTTTCCCGCCCGGAAGACGACATAGAGCAAATCTTAAAGACAAAAAATCTTATGATGATGCGGATTTTTTTTGGCGGAGACAGCGAAACGGAGAGCGCGAAAAAACTTTTGACTCTTTGCCGCGACCGTTACAAGGAAGCCGCCGCCAAAATAAACGTTTCGGACAAAAAGCCGGTGGAAGCCGACGCAAAGGACAAGCTTTTTGACCGCAGGGAATTTTACTGGAAAATGACCGCCGATTACGGAAAAGGCTTTTACAAGGCCGTGGCCAAATGGTCTGAGGACATGCTTAAATTAATTGAGCGGGAAGAAGATTCTCAGAAGGACAAGGGCGGCGGCAAAACTAAGCGCGGTTGATTCTTTTCAGGGAGCCTCTAAAAACTTCAGTTTTTAGAGGCAACTTTGAAAATGCAATGTTGTAAGTCGCGCTATTATAGCGACTTGCAACTCGCAGGAACCTCGAAAAACTTTCTGAAAGGGAGTTTTTCGAGGTTTCCTTCATTTCTTAATATAATCTGAAAGCCATGGCGGAAAAAAACATCATCGAAAAAATCATGCGCAAAATGATTGCCTTTTCGGAGGGGAACATTCACGACATAGACCATCTTGTCCGTGTCTGGGCCTACGCAAAGACAATCGGGCGGCTGGAAGGCCTTGACGGCCAAAGTCAATTGGTTCTGGAAGCGGCCGCGCTGGTTCACGACATCGCCTGCCCTTCCCTTAGAAAAGAATTTGGCCGCGCCGACGGAAAGGCGCAAGAAAAAGTTGGCGGCCCCATGGCGAAAGACTTTCTTTTGGACTCAGGATTAAGCCAAGAGCAAATAGAGCGCGCGGCCTTCTTGGTTTCAAAGCATCACACTTTTAAGGGCGATTTTGGCGCGGACTGGCAGATTCTCCTTGAGGCCGACTACATAGCCAACGCCTGCAAAAACGGCTGGAGCGAAAAGAACGCCCAAAACTTTTTGGAGCGGGCGGCCAAAAGTTCCGCCGGAAAAGAGCTCATTCGACAAATTCTCTGCCGCTAAAGCCGCCTCTTTCTGTATTCCCTAGGGGAAAGGGAAAACTTTTTTCTAAAAGAACGAATAAAATAGGACACGTTTTCAAAGCCGTTGTCAAGCGCTATGTCAGTGACGGAATCCTGGCTGTTCAAAAGGCGCTCGGCGGCGGCCTCAAGGCGGTAGTCATTTAAATATTGAACAAAGCTCATTCCAGTTTGGGCTTTAAAAAACTTCATGAAATTTCCGGGAGAAATGGCGCAGACAGAAGCCGCGTCTTGAATGGAAATTTTTTTTGTGAAATTCATCGCCGCGTAGGAAAGAACTTTTTTTAGGCGCTCTGCGGCGGCGGAGGACCTTGTTTTTTTACGGCCGCCTTTTTGAAGGCAATTTTGTCGAATCAAGTGTACGGCGGAAAAAAGCCTTGACTTTACCATAAGCTCGTAGCCGGTGTAGTTTTGCCGCGAGTGGCGAATCAAGTCTTTTGCGGCCGCCGCCAGCTTTTTGTTCAAGGCGCTTCCCTTTTTTAGGTGGAACAAGGCCAGAGCGCCTTCCTCAAAAAAATCCAAAAAATATTTTCTAAAGCACCAAGACTCAGGATTTTCCTCAAGCAGTGAAAATGAAAAAAGAATGTTGAAATATTCTCCGGCCTCGTCCTTATGCCGCTCAATGGAATGGACGGTTCTTGGCGCCACCAGCGCAAGATCGCCAGCCTTAGCCTCAATCCTGCTTTTTTCCACCGTAAAGTCCACGGCCCCCTTGGCCACGTAAATCATCTCAAACTCGTCGTGCCAATGAAGGGGAAATCCGCCAAGCCATTCAGGAATCTTTCCGTGGTAAACCGTGTAGGGAAAGCCCTTTTTTCCGTGGGCCGTCTTTTCGTGAAGGGATTCCCGTTGGGAGTTCATTTGCGCCTCCAGCCATTTTTGACAGTATTATGCTATAAATTAGCGACATTTCAGCAAGATTTTAAGCGCAAACGACATTATTATGTCAATATGTTTGACAAAGATTTTAAGAAAAAACTTTTTCAAATCGCCCTCCCCGTCACGCTTCAAAGCCTTATGCAGTCGTCCTTGGGCCTCATAGACCAAATCATGATAGGCCGGCTGGGAAGCCAAAGCATAGCGGGAATAGGCTTGGCCGGAAAATTCACTTCAATTTTTTCAGTGACGGCGGCGGCCCTTGTCGCCGCGGCGGGAATCTTAATCGCGCAATACATGGGCGCGGGCAAAAAAGAAGGAGCCAGGGACAGTTTTTACTTTCCCCTCTACATCGCGCTTTTTCTTTGCGCCGTTTTCACAAGCCTTTCGCTTTTGGTTCCTGAAAAAGTTCTTGGCCTTTATTCCTCAGACCTGGAGACAATAAAAAAAGGGGCCGCGTACTTAAAATGGAGGGCCCTGGAATGCCTCCCCGCGGCGGCGGCGCTCTTTGTGTCCGCGGTCCTTAGAAACTTGAACATGGCGGCCCTTCCCGCGGCGGCTGGAGCCGTTTCCATTGTCATCAACACAATTTTCAACTGGCTTCTAATTTTTGGAAAGGGAATTTTTCCCGCCATGGAAGAAAGAGGCGCGGCGCTGGCCACTGTCATCTCCCGCTTTGCGGAGGCGGCCATAGTCCTTTTCTTTTTTCTTAGGGAAATAAAAAGGCGCTCTTTGTTCTTTTTTCCCGCCGTCCGCTTTTCAAGAAAATTTGTCAAGAACGCGCTGCAAGTTCTTTCGCCCATTTTGCTGGGAGAATTTTTGTGGTCGCTTGGCGAAAACGTCTACGCCGTGATTTACGGCCGCTTGGGAACGGAGCCTTGCGCGGCAATGGCCTTGATGTATCCAATACAGGGAATCGCCATAGGAGCCTTGTCGGGCTTGGCGGCCGCGGCGGGAATCATCGTGGGAAACACTTTGGGCGCTGACGACCAAAAGAAGGCCTACGAGCAGACGCTCGCCTTTGTCCGCTGGGCGCTGGCTTTGGGCTTGGCCATTGGAGGGGCCGCCGCGCTTTTAAGCCCTCTTTACGCAAGGCTTTTCAACGTTCCGCCCGAAACCAGAAAAATCACGATAAAAATCCTTTTGGCGTTCGCGGCGGTCTTTACGGCGAAAGTTTTCAACATGGTTGTGGGCGGGGGCGTCCTGCAAGCCGGCGGCCAGACAAAAATGATGACGGCGGTGAACATAATCGGAACCTGGGGCTTTGGCGTTCCCTTGGGCTTTTTGAGCGCCTATGTTTTTGACCTTCCCATTCATTGGGTTTACTTCATTCTTTCCCTTGAGGAATTTGTCCGCTTGGCCATAAGCGCCTTTCTCTTAAAAAGCAAGCGTTGGATGAAAAATGTGGCGGTGTGAAAAAGCGCGGTTGAACATCAGACTTCTTTGCGCTATAATTTCGGCCATTAAATTCTTCAATAAAAGAGGGCTTTTATGATTTCTTGGGAAAACCTTGACACTCTTTCAAGCTTTAAAAAGCTTTTGTCGCTCAAAAACGCGGTTTCTTTGAAAAACGTTTTGGGCTCTGACGGCGCCGCCAGGCGCGTCAAAGAATATTCAGTTCCGATGGCCGAGGGCTTGGCCTACAACTACGCCGCCAAGCAGGTTGACGAAAAAGTTTTGGACGTTCTTTCCGAACTTGCCAAGGAAGCCCAGCTTTCAGAAAAGTTTGAGGCGCTTTACAACGGAGAGGTTGTGAACACCGGCGAGAAGCGCATGGTCTTGCACCAGCTTACCCGGGGACAGTTGGGAAAAGACGTCATGGCCGACGGAAAGAACAAGCGGGAATTTTATTTGTCCGAACAAAAGAGAATCGCCGCCTTTGCCGACAAGGTTCACTCCGGAGCCGTGGCCAACGAGAAGGGCGAAAAGTTCACCACAGTTTGCCAGATTGGAATCGGAGGCTCCGACTTGGGCCCCCGCGCCATGTATTTGGCTTTGGAAAATTGGGCCAAGGCCAACGGAAAATTCAAGATGGAAGCCAAGTTCATTTCCAACGTTGACCCTGACGACGCCACCAGCGTTCTTAAGTCCATCGACGTTTCAAAGACAATTTTCATCTTGGTTTCAAAAAGCGGAACAACCCTTGAAACTTTGACCAACGAATCCTTTGTAAAAGACGCGCTCAAAAAGGCCGGCCTTGACGTTTCAAAGCACATGATTGCCGTCACCAGCGAAACAAGCCCCTTGGCCCACAACGCCGATTACATGGAGGCCTTTTACATGGACGACTACATCGGCGGCCGCTATTCCTCAACTTCCGGCGTGGGCGGAGCGGTTCTGTCCTTGGCCTTTGGCCCCGAAGTTTTCGCCTGCTTCCTTGAAGGAGCGGCCGCTTCCGACAAAACAGCCACGGAAAAAGACATCCGCAAAAATCCCGCCATGCTTGACGCGCTCATCGGCGTTTACGAAAGGAACGTTCAGGGCTATCCTTCAACGGCCATTCTTCCCTACTCCCAGGGCTTGAGCCGCTTTCCCGCTCACTTGCAGCAGCTTGACATGGAGTCAAACGGAAAGAGCGTGAACCGGGACGGAAAGAAATTGGACTATGTCACAGGCCCCGTAATTTTTGGCGAGCCGGGAACAAACGGCCAGCATTCCTTCTACCAGCTTTTGCATCAGGGAACAAACGTGATTCCCTTGCAGTTCATCGCCTTTAAGGAAAACCAGGCCAACAACGACGTTGACATCCAAGGCTCCACAAGCCAGCAAAAGCTTTGCGCCAACGTCACAGCGCAAATCGTGGCCTTTGCCTGCGGAAAGGACAACGAAAATCCCAACAAGTTTTTTGCCGGCGAGCGTCCCTCAAGCCTTATTTACGGCGAGCGCTTGACTCCAAAAACTTTGGGCGCCCTTTTGGCCCACTACGAAAACAAAGTCATGTTCCAGGGCTTCTTGTGGAACGTCAACTCCTTTGACCAGGAAGGCGTTCAACTTGGAAAAGTTTTGGCCAAAACCGTTTTGTCCAAGCAATACGACGGCGCGCTAAAAGAGTTTGCCGGACTTTTGGGACTGTAAGTTTATTGTAAGTCTATAATTCCAAACCGACCAAAAAGCGCCGTCGTTTTGCTAGAGGAAATTTATTTCGCCGCGCTCTTTCAGAGCGCTGGCAATACGACGGCGCCTTGAAAGAGTTTGCCGGGCTTTTGGGACTGTAGTTTTATTGTAAATCTATAATTCCAAACCGACCAAAAAGCGCCGTCGTTTTGCTAGAGGAAAGTTATTTCACTACAATACGACGGCGCGCTAAAAGAGTTTGCCGGACTTTTGGGCCTGTAATTTTATTGCAAGTCTATAATTCCAAACCGACCAAAAAGCCCGCGGCTAAAAGCCGCGGGCTTTTTTTGGCGCTTTTCTATTCGGCCTTGCCTTTGAGCGCCCTAACGTCGTCAAAGTCAAAGGTCTTTAAAAACTCCTTGGCGCGGCTTGTCTTGGGATTAAGGAAGAAGTCGTCGGGCAAGCCTTGCTCAACAATTTTTCCTTGGTCGATAAAGTAAACGCGGTCGGCGATGGCCCGCGCGAATTCCATCTGGTGAGTGACAATAATCATTGTCTTTCCCTGCGCGGCGAGCTTTGCCATTACATCCAAAACTTCCCGAACCATCTCAGGATCCAAGGCGGCCGTAACCTCGTCAAAGAGCATTATTTCAGGACGCATTATCAGGGCGCGGGCGATGGCCACCCGCTGCTTTTGTCCGCCGCTCAACTGGCGGGGATAGGCGTAAATTTTGTCGCTCAAGCCCACGGCCGCCAAAAGTTCTTTGGCTTCCTGTACGCATTCCCCCCTGGGCCTTTTTTGAGCCTTCATGGGACCTAAAAGCAAGTTGCCCAAAACATTTTTGTGGGGGAACAAGTCGTAGCTTTGAAAAACCATTCCAACCCGCTGGCGAACCAAGTGCATGTCCTTCTTTCGGTTTGAAATCACTTCTCCGTCAAGAATTATTTGTCCGCCCTCAATGCTTTCAAGTCCGTTGACGCACCTAAGCAGTGTTGACTTTCCGCAGCCGGAAGAGCCCACAATCACCACAACTTCTCCCCTTTCAACGTCAAGGGAAATTCCGTCCAAGATTTTTTTTCCTTCAAAAGATTTATGAACGTCTTTTATTTCAAGCAAGGGCATTTTTCACCTCAAATCCTACAAAGAGCCTTTTTGTTTTTTTTCTATGAATCCGGCCAACGCCGAAAAAATCCAGCAGACAATAAAATACATGAAGAATATCACGGCGTAAACCGCTATTGAGCAAGTGGGAACTTTAAGGCGGTTTCCTTCGATTATTTGCTGGCCGATTTTGACCACTTCAATTACGCCGACAAAAACCACAAGGGAAGTTGTCTTTATCATTCGCGTCACAAGGTTCATGGAAAGGGGCGCCAAGCGGCGCAATGTTTGAGGAAGAATGGCGTAAAAGAAAACCTGCCTTTTTGTCAAGCCCAAAGCCAAAGCGCTTTCATACTGGCTTTGGGGAACAGACTGCAAGGCGCCGCGGACAAGGTCGCCCATTTCGGCGCTGCCCCACAAAGCAAAGACCAAAACGCTGGCCGCCTCGCCGCTTAAAGAAATTCCAAAGGCGCGGGTCAAGCCGTAATAAGCTATGAAAAGCAGAACAAGTTGGGGCATCATTCGCATGAACTCAAGGTAAAGCTTTGAGGCGCCGCGGATAAATTTGTTTTTTGCCGTCATCACGATTCCAAAAATCGTTCCAAAAAATATTGAAAGAGCCACGCTTGCGGCGGCGATTTCTATCGTGACCAAAAGGCCGCCGCAAAGGCGGACAAAATTCTTTCCCTTAAAAAAAACGCTGAAGGCCGTTCTTAAAATTTCAAGAGTTTCCGAACTGGGCATAGCGCAACCTCCGCTCGGCATAAGACGCCAAAATTGAAACGGGCAAAAGCAAAACAAAATATGAAAGAGCCAAAAGCAAAAGGCTTTCGCTGGTCTTGTAGTAAAGGCCTATCAAATCCTTGGCCACAAACATCAAGTCGGCCACGGCGACAATGCTAAAAACGCTGGTCTCTTTTATGAGGAACATTATGTTGGCGCACAAGCCCGGAATGGAAACGCTGGCCGCCTGGGGAAAAATCACATATCCCATGACTTGCCTTTTTCTCAAGCCGACGCAAAGGCCGCTTTCTATTTGCGAAACAGAAACGCTTTCCAACGCGGAACGAAAAGTTTCTTCCATGTAGCTTCCGCCCAAAAATGTAAGGCCAATGACGCAGCAAGCGAAGGCGGAAAGCCTTATTCCCAAATTGGGAAGCGCGAAATACAAAAAGAAAAGCTGTATCAAAAGCGGCGTGTTTCTGGAAAGCGCTATGTAAAAAGAAACAAGGCGGCGCAAAACAGGAACCCTGTAGTAAACCGCCAAGGCGCAAGCCAAGCCCAAAACAAAGGACAAGGCGATTCCCGCCAGCGCGATTTTTAGCGTAAGAGCCGCCGCGTCCGCATAAAGAGGAATGACTTCTTTTATAAATTCAAAATCCATTTTTTTATATGATAATGAAAAAAAGGGCGAGTTGCAAGCGGCGCTATTTTATCATGTCGTTATTAGCGGCAAATATCAAGAAAACATAACAATTAGAAAAATCAATGCGGCTTCCTGTCGCTGCCGAGTCCGTCCGCGCCGCTCGCTGACTTCGCTACACGCATTTCGCGTCGAACCTATTTATTGCGCCGCTTTCGCGGCGGCGCGAAATGAGTGTCGCAGCCGGCCTCTACGCTCCATCGCGCCGCAATTCTTGTTTTGTAAATTATTTTTTTTCAAAACGCCGCTCACAACGGCGTCCAACCACAAAGGGAACGGAAATGTTATTTCTAAAAAAAATCAATAAAATTGATTTTTTTTAGAAATATTCACAGCGGCGCTATTTTATCAATCCGCAAAAAGGAATGTCAAACTTTTCGCACATGGCTCGGTATTCCTTTTCTTGCTCGGCGCTGGCGGCGGTAAAGAAAAAACTTTTGTCGGCGGGAAGCCCCTCTTCTTTGACGGAAGGATTTTTTTCCCTTAAAGACGAAGCGCTTCCAGGAAAAACCCTCAGCGCTTGGTTGGCCACTCCCTCGCGGCTGTCAACCACGCGGACCAAGGGACCCGCCGCCTCCTGAATTTCATCAGCAACATGGGTAAAGTGGGTGCAGCCTAAAATGATTGTGTCGCATTTGTTTTTGGCAAAAAAATCCACGGCCGGACGAACGGCGGCCAAACGCTCTTCTTTTGTGGCGGCAAAAAATTTCTTTTCGATAAATTCTATCAAGTCAGGGTCGCCCCGCTTGAACACAAGGCAGTCGCTGGCAAAATCCTTTATCAATTTTTCGCTGTACGGATGGCTCACCGTGGCGTTGGTGGCCAAAAGGCCGACGCGCTTGTTGGCCGTGACCTTGGCCGCAAGCTTTACTGCGGGAACAGTTCCCACTATTGGAAGGGAGGGAAAGCGGGATCGCAAGTCGTCAAGCGCGGTCACGCTGATTGTGTTGCAGGCCACGACCAAAGTTTTTGGCTTCCAGTTTTTGACAATCAGGTCCACGGCTTGGGCTGCGGCGCTTGCGGCCTCTTGGGGGCTTTTTTGTCCGTAGGGAAAATGGGCCGTGTCGCCAAGGTAAACGCAAGACGCGGCGGGAACCTTTTCCTTTAAAGAAAGCATGTAGGGAATTCCTCCGGTGCCGCTGTCCAAAAACGCAAAGTCAACGCCCATGGCTCACGCTCCAAAAAGGGAATTAAAGGCGTCTCTCGCCGCGTCAGCCTTGGATTGGCCGGCGGCCGCGGAAGAGGAAGAGGTCCATTTTGAATTTTTCCCCGCCCTAAAGCTTTCGCAAAAATTCCCCCGCTCTTTTTCAACAATGTTTTCAACGCCGTCCTCGCGGCAGTCAAAATGATTTCCGGGCGCGTAAAAGGCGCAGCCCCTGCAGGAATGCAAGTCGGCGCCGCAATTCGGGCAAGTTGAGTTTCTGTAAACGCTTTGAGAAAAATCCTGATTGTTTCCGCACTTCCAACACATCAGCGCGCCTGCCTTATGGAGCCCATTCCAATTCTTCGCTCGCGAACCTCGGACAAATATTTTTCCAAGGCGGCGGCGTCCTCTTTTTGAATGAATTCTTTTATAGTCGAAATTTCCTTTTCAAAATTTTCTATGTGGGCGCAAAGTTTTTCCTTGTTCAACAAAAAAAGTTCCGTCCACAAGGGAGCGTTTATCATGGCGATTCTTGTAAGGTCTTCAAAGCTTCCGCCGCCAAAGGCCGTGATTCCCTCGTCGGCCGCGCTTTTTACCAAGGCGCTGGCTATGACATGGCAAAGCTGGGAAGTGAATCCGATTTTGTTGTCGTGAAGATCGCAAGAACTTTCGGTGATTCTTGTAAAGCCCATGGCTAAAACAAGGCGGCGGGCAAGGTCAAGGCTTTCTTTTTTGTTGAAGTCTTGAGGGCACAAAATGTAATTGTGGTTCACAAAAAATTTTTCAGAGGAATTGACATAGCCCTCTTTTTCGCCGCCGGCCATGGGGTGCCCGATTACAAAGTCAACGTCGTTCCGAAGCAAGTCCGGAAGGGCCTTTTCAAAAATTCCTTTCACGCCGCTGATGTCGCTAACAATCGCGCCGCTTTTAAACGAAGCCTTGTTGTCCCGCAAAAAATCCAAGGTGGCTTTAGGATAAAGGCAAACATAGACAAAATCGCATTGGCCCAACATTTTTCCGACATCTTCCGGCATAAAGCCTTGGTCAATCACGCCGTCCTTAATCGCGGCTTCAAGGGAACTCTTGCTTCTGTTGCAAGCCAAAATTTTTCCGGCGGCGCCGCCCATGGACAAAATGTTGGCGCGTATGGACTTTGCCAAAGAGCCGCCCATAATTCCCAATCCCACAATTCCGTATGTCATGTCCTGCAATTTCATATTCACTCCTAAAAAGTCAAGGCTTTTCGCCGCGTTATTTTGCCGGCGCCAATCCTCTTTTAAATTGAGGAACACGGGCCTTGGCGGTGGTGTTCCAGCCGTCCCTGTCGCCCCGCGCCAAAAAGTGGTAGGCCACGCCCGCAATCATGGCGCCGTTGTCGCCGCACAGTTTAAGCGGAGGAAAGACGCATTTAATGTCGCTTCGCTCGGCAAGCAGGGAGCGCAGACGGGAATTGGCAGCCACGCCGCCGCCAGCCACAACTGTCTTTAGGCCCGTGTCGTCCACCGCCCTGAAAAGGCGGCTGGTTATTGTCCTGCAAGCGGTCTCTTGAAACGAGGCGCACAAGTTTTCGTTTGAAGGCTCAAAGTCCTTGTTCCAAAACAAGTCCTTTTGATGAATCACCGCCGTCTTTAATCCGCTAAAGGAAACGTCGTAGCGATGCCCGGCCTCGTCCAATTTTGGAACGGGAAAATTAAAGGCTCTGGCGTCGCCTTTTTTTGCCAAGCCGTCAATCACGACGCCGCCGGGGTATCCAAGGCCGTAAAATTTTGAAACCTTGTCAAAGGCCTCGCCTATGGAATCGTCAACGGTGGTTCCCAAAACCTCAAGGTCGTCAAAAGAATTTACCTTGCAAATGATTGTGTGGCCGCCGGACACAAGCAAGCCCAAAAACGGATATTCCGTCGGCGCGTCAAGTTGGGAAGCGTAAAGGTGGCCCAGCATGTGGTTCACGGCCACAAAGGGCTTTTTGGCGCTCCAAGCCAAAGTCTTGGCAAAGGTCAAGCCCACCAAAAGGCTTCCCATCAAGCCGGGGCGGTTGGTTGCGGCCACAGCGTCAATTTGGTCCAAGGACAAGCCGGCTTGCTCCAGCGCTTGGCGGACGACCGGCAAAATCCATTCGGCGTGCTTTCGGCTGGCGATTTCAGGAACCACGCCTTTGTAAATTTGGTGGAAGGGAATTTGCGTCGCCACCACGTTGCTTAAAATTTTCTTTCCGTCTTCCACGACGGCGGCGGCGGTTTCGTCGCAAGAGCTTTCTATTCCCAAAACTTTCATTTTATCATTCCCCCGGACTTGGAAACTGTGGCAAAGCGATAGCCCTTTAAGGCCAGTTCTGGGTAGGCCTCCTCCAAAAAGGCGGGCAAAGATTCCGCCGACCAAACGTGTCCTATCATAATGACATGCCCTTTTTTGTTGGCTATGTCCAAGCCCTTTTTCAATTCCGACAAATAATTTTCCCGCGTCTTTTTGTTGTCCAAAAAAATGTCCCGCTTGTAATAGCCCATTCCCATTTCCATGGCCACGCTGTGAACTTTTGTGGCGGAACTTGTCCGCGAGTCCAAAAAATAAATTCCCTTTTCTTGAACCGTTTCCAAAACAAAGGAAACCAACGCCTCGTCTTCGGTAATCAAAGAGCCTTCGTGGTTGTTCATTCCGGCAATGGGCGCTATTTCGGCGATGTTTTGCGAAAGCGTCGCCGCCACTTCCGCCTGAGACATTTGGGGCTTTATTGCGCCCTCCCCCGGATTCACATTCAAATTGACCGCCTGCATGGGCTGGTGCAGAATAACCTCGTTTCCGCTTTGGCGAACAAGGGAAGCGCATTCGGCGCTGTGGGCCAAGCGGGGAAGAACCGCCACCGTGACAGGAAATGGAAGCGCCACGCATTTTTTTAGCTGGCCCACATTTTGGCCGCCGTCGTCAAAGACAACGCAAAGAACGGCGTTGTTCTTGGCAAAAGGAAAGGCAAAGCCTTCCGAAACAGGAGAAGGCTCTTTTTCTTTTTCCGTCTTTGGAGCGACGGCGGAAGTTTTTTCATCAGTCTTTTTTTCCGTCTTTGGAGTGACAGCGGAACTTTTTTCTTCGGCGGTCTTTGCCTTTTCCTCTTTTTTGGGCTTGGCCTTTTCATCGCCGGGATTTTTATTTTTGGCCTTTTCTTCGGCCTTGGTTTTTGGGGAATCTTTTTTTTCAAGCTTTTCTTTTTCTGGAATTTCGCTCTTTGCCAGAGACTCGCTTTCAACCCGGGGCTTTTCCTGAATTTTTGGAGCCTCGGCCTTCCTTGACAAAAAAGCCGTCACCGCCAAAAGCAAAACGCAAGAAGCGCAAACGGCCGCGCACAAAAGCATGAGCTTTTTGCTGTCAAGCGCGACCTTGGCTTTTTTTGCCTTGCGCTTTCTGGGAGCGGCTTTTTTTGCTGGCGATTTCCGTGTTTTTCTTTGCATAAACGTCCAAATATTATATAGCAATTTTAAGGCGCGTTCAAGAGCCGCCGGCATTCAATTCATTCTTGAAAAAAAGGCCGCCTTGCGCTAGACTTCGTTCAAAAATAAAAAGCGAGAGGAAAGAATGACAATCACTTGCCTTGATTTGGAAGGGGTTTTGGTCCCCGAGATTTGGATTGCCTTTTCAGAGGCCACAGGAATTCCGGAACTCAAGCGCACCACGCGGGACGAGCCGGACTACGACAAACTGATGAAATTCCGCCTTGACATTTTGGAAAAGAAGGGCCTTGGCCTAAAAGAGATTCAAGACGTAATCGCCACGATTGACCCGCTTCCGGGCGCCAAGGAATTTTTGGACGAGCTTAGGGAATGCTGCCAAACAATAATTTTAAGCGACACTTTCAGCCAGTTTGCCGCGCCCCTTATGAAAAAGCTTGGACAACCCACAATTTTTTGCAACGAGCTTGTGGTGGCTCAAGACGGAAAAATCACCGGCTACAAAATGCGCTGCGAAAAGTCAAAGCTTACAACAGTAAAGGCCTTGCAGTCCTGCGGCTTTGACACGATAGCGTCGGGAGACTCTTTCAACGACTTGGGAATGATTCAAGCCAGCAAGGCGGGCTTTTTGTTCCGCTCCACCGAGCGAATCAAAAAAGACTATCCCCAGTATCCCGCCTTTGAAGAATACAAAGACCTTTTGGCCGCGATTAAAAAAGCCTTGTAACGTTGTTTTTTTTGTTTTTTTGAGGAATTTGCAAAAAACGGGCTTTTTTTTACAAATTTTTTAAAAATAATTAAAGAATTTGCCCCCCGCGGACGATAATATAAATGTCGGGGGCGTTTTCCCCTCCCACCCACGCCTCCGATAATGCCTGATGGGCATTGC
The DNA here is from genome assembly GCA_937902125.1 of uncultured Treponema sp. GTDB lineage: Bacteria > Spirochaetota > Spirochaetia > Treponematales > Treponemataceae > Treponema_D. Next base: position 17,428 of record CALDIB010000056.1, on the reverse strand, counting down.
CCCGCCGTTTGGCGGGGCTTTTTTTATTGCGCTGACTTGCTTCTCAAAGCAGCGTAAATTGCCATGCAAGGACGCTTCGCGCCTTTCAAAGGGCGTTCATGCCGGACGCTTCGCGCCGCATAACCCAAGCTGTTTTTTTTATCACGCTGACTTGCTTCTCAAAGCGGCGTAAGCTGCCATGCAAGGACGCTTCGCGCCTTTCAAACGGCGTTCATGCCGGACGCTTCGCGCCGCATAACCATGCCGCGCCTTGTTACGGCGCGTTGCGAACAATGCGGAAGCCGTTGACCGTTTCTGAGACATAATGGCGCTCACACGGTTTCCAAGGCCAGTTTTTATAAACCGTAACGAATTCATCGGTGCTAGAGTGAACCGAACCGCCGCGACGAATGCGATCTTCGCCTGTCGCCCAGCCAGTCCAGGGAGTGTCTGTTGTTACATGGGGATTTGTTGGACTGCTCCAATCCCAGCGCCATTCCCACATATTTCCGCTCATGTCGTAAAGGCCAAGTCCATTTGCCTTTTTCTTTTTCACTTCCTGAGCCTTTCCCACTCCGGTAGTGTTTCCGCCGCTGTTGGCATAATGCCAGGCCACTTCATCGACATGTTCGCTTCCGCTGAACTTGGTTTGGCCTTCGTTGGTCAAGTTTCCGCCACGGGCTAGCATTTCCCATTCCGCTTCTGTCGGAAGCCTCCAGCCATTGGCGCTGGTGTCAAAGACAACGCCGTTCCATTCTGCCATGTTTTCTGACGGCCCTGAGTACTTAAGGCTTCCGCCCACTTCGGCAGATTCTATGTCGGGCCATTTGGAAGGATCCGTTTCCCATGTCTCAGGGTCGGACGCAGGTCGGACAGGGCCTCTTTCCTCCTCCAGAATCAATTAACTTTCCCTTGTTTTTTTCCATAAAAAGCGCTACAATGCTTTTGCAACTTTTCATTTGGAGAACTTAAATCAATGAAAACCTTCACTTTTAAGGGGGGAATTTACCCTCCTGAGCGCAAGGAGCTGGCGGAAGGAAAGAAAATAACAAGCGCCTTTCCCGCTTCCAAAACGCTCACAATACCAATAACAATGGGCGGAGCGCCCAACCAGCCGGTCGTGGCCGTGGGCGACAAAGTGGCCCGCGGGCAAGTCATAGCAAAAAGCGACGCCTTTGTAAGCGCTCCGGTCCACTCCCCCGTAAGCGGAACGGTAAAGAAAATCGTCTCAAACCTTTCAACCGCAAACTCGGAAGTTCCATGCATAGTGATCGCCGCGGACGAAGACCCAAACGCGGGAGAGACTTTCATGCCGCCTCTTGACCCATTCTCTTGCTCAAAGGAAGAGGCCTTGGCCAGAGTTCGAGACGCCGGCGTTTGCGGAATGGGAGGAGCCTCTTTTCCAACGCACGTAAAGCTCAATCCCCCAAAGGATTGCAAGATAGACTACGTTTTGCTTAACGCCGCCGAATGCGAGCCTTATTTGACCGTTGACGAGCAGACGCTGGACGAAAGCGCCGACAAAGTTTGCGACGGCCTTTTGATTGTTCAAAAGATTGTGGGCGGAAAAGCAAAGATTGTTTTGGAAAGCAACAAGGTCCATCTTATTCCCAAGCTTGAGGAGGCCGCCAAAAAAGCCGCCGCAAAGGGCATGGAAAAAATTGAAATACTGACGGCAAAGACAAAATACCCCCAAGGCGCGGAAAAGGACATCATCACCGCCGCCACAGGCCGGGAGGTAAAGGCCGGAGGCCTTCCCGCCAGCGCCGGATGCGTTGTTTGCAATGTGGGAACGGTTTGCGCCATAAGCGACGCCTTTAGGCTTGGAAAGCCCTTGATTGAGCGCGCCTTTACGGTCAGCGGACTTGGCGTAAAGGAGGCAAAAAACCTTTTGGTTCCCATTGGAACTTTAGTAAGCGACTTGATTCCCTCTGTAATTGACGTTGACCAAGAAAAAACTGTGAAGATTTTGTCCGGCGGCCCCATGATGGGCTTTTCAATGCAGAGCGCGGCTTTCCCCGTCCAAAAGGGAACCAGCGGCGTTTTGTTCCTGACCGCGGACGAAATCGACACGGCGGAAACAAGCCCCTGCATTGGATGCGCCCGTTGCGTCGGAGCCTGCCCCATGCGCTTGACTCCCGTGTTGATTGTCCGCTCGGTAAACGCCGACGACTTGGCCGCCGCAAAAAAATACGGCTTGATGGACTGCGTTGAATGCGGCTCCTGCGCCTATGTTTGCCCGGCCACCGTCCGCCTTGTCCAAACTATAAGAATCGGAAAAAACATGGAGCGGGCGAAAATCGCCGCCGAAAAGGCCGCCGCCCAAGCCAATAATGGAGGCGCAAAATGACGTTGCTTTCTTCTTCTCCCCACATTTCAAGCGGAACAAAAACGCCTCACATAATGTGGACTGTAGTTTTGGCCTTGCTGCCACAAGCGGTCTACGGTTCCATTCTTTTTGGAACCCCGGCCATTCTGACAATTTTGGCCAGCGTGGCCGCGGCGGTCGTCTCTGAATTTTTCTTCAACAAAGTGACGAAAAAAAAGCAGACGGTCAAAGACGGCTCGGCCGTAATAACAGGCCTTTTGCTGGCCTTGGCCCTGCCGCCATCCCTGCCCCTTTGGCAGACAATCCTTGGAGCGGTCTTCGCCATAATCGTGGCCAAGCAGTTTTTTGGCGGCCTTGGCTCCAACGTTTGGAATCCGGCCTTGACAGGCCGCGCCTTTTTGTTCGCAAGCTTTCCCGCCGCGATGGGAGCCTCATGGACAAGCCCCCTTCCAGACGCAACAAGTTCGGCCACAATCCTTTCCGCGCTAAAGCAGGGAAGCGCGGCCGGCGTTGACTACTGGGAACTCTTTATTGGCCGGCAGGCGGGCTGCATCGGCGAAAGCTCAATCCTCCTAATCTTGATTTCAGCCGTTTTTCTTTTGGCTGCTAGAATCATAGACTGGAAGACGCCGGCCTTTATGATTGGAACATTCGCGCTTTTGACATGGATTTCCGGCGGCGACCTTTTGGCCCACTTGCTTTCCGGCGGCTTGGTTTTTGGAGCCGTCTTCATGGCCACCGACTACGCCACAAGCCCCGTGACCGCGCCTGGCCGAATGATTTTTGGAGCGGGCTGCGGCTTGATAACTTTCTTAATCAGAAAATTCGGCGGCTACCCGGAAGGCGTGATGTTCTCAATTTTGATTATGAATTCCGTCGTTCCCTTCTTGAACAAACTCGCGCCGCGAAAATACGGCTATAAAAAAGAAGGAGGCGCCAAATGAAAGAAACCTTAAAGCTGGGCGTCATTCTTGCCCTTTACGCGGCGGCGGCTTGCTTCGCCTTGGCATTGGTGAACAATTTCACCGCGCCTGTAATCGAGCGAATCGCGCTTGAAAAAGAAAGCGAGGCGCTGAAAATGATTTTTCCCGACGCGGACGGCTTTGAAAAAATTCAAGCCTTTGAAAATCCAAGCCCCAGCGCCTCAATCGATTCCTTTTACAAGGCGCTGAAGGGAAAGGACCTTTTGGGCTTCGCGGTGAAGACCACAGGCCCCACATACGAAAGTTCCACGGTAATCGCGGGCTTTTTGCCTGACCTAAAAATCGCGGGCGTCCACATTCTTTCAACGTCGGACTCGCCGGGCTTTGGACAAAAGGCCGCCGACCCCAATTACAAGAACTCAAAGGGAAGCACCTTCTACGGCCAGTTTGCCGGAGTCAGCGCCAAAAGCCCCTTGGTTCTTGGAAGCGACTACGAAGCCATCTCAGGCGCCACAATCACTTCAACGACCATGGGAGCCTTGATTTCCAACGCGGCGGCCGTAGTTCAAAATCATCTTGCGGGAGGAAGCAAATGAGCGCGCTAAAAACATTCGCCAACGGCATCATAAAAGAAAACCCCCTTTTGGTTTTGTCAATAGGCCTTTGCTCGTCTCTCGCCGTGACCACCAGCGTTTTCAACGGCTTGGGAATGGGCTTGAGCATGACCTTTGTTCTTTTGATGAGCGAAATAATCATAAGCCTTTTTAGGAAGTTGATTCCGTCGGCCATAAGACTGCCGGTTTTCATCATCGTAATCGCGGCCTTCACCACGATTGTCCAGCTGCTTTTGCAAGCCTACCTTCCGGCCTTGAGCGACTCGCTGGGAGTTTTTATCCCATTGATTGTAGTCAACTGCATCATCATGGGCCGCGTGGAAGCCTTCTCGTCAAAGAACAACACGGGACTGGCGATTTTGGACGCGCTGGGAATGGGAATCGGCTACACTTGGGTTTTGGTGGCCATCTCCTTTGTACGCGAACTTTTGGGAAGCGGAAAGATTTTTGGCCGCGCGGTTTTTGCCGAAGAAAACGCGATCGGCTTTTTTAGCGGAGCGCCGGGCGGCTTCTTTGTGTTTGGAATAATGATTGCCGTGACCTTGGGCCTTTCTGAAATGAAGGGCAAAAAAAACAAAGCTTCCTGCGACAAAAAGGCGGCCGATTCAAAAGGAGCTGACGAATGAACGAATTGCTGAAAATATTTCTAAAGGCCATGCTCGTTGACAACGTGATTTTGGTTCAATACCTTGCCCTCTGTCCCTTTATGGGAATGACCAGCGACACAGGAAAGTCCGCCGGCATGGGAATCGCCACTTCTTTTGTAATCCTGTTGGCGACTGCGGCCACCTACCCCATTTACTATTGCGTCTTGGTTCCGCTAAAGCTGCAATTTTTGCAGACCTTGATTTTTATCTTGGTAATCGCCTCTTTGGTTCAGTTGGTTGAATTTTACCTTAAAAAGTCTTCTCCGGCGCTCTACAGCGCCATGGGCGTTTACTTGGCGCTCATCACCACAAACTGCGCGGTTTTGGCCATCACGCTCAACTGCATCAGCAAAAACTACAATTACGCCCAGTCCATAGTTTACGCCTTGGGCAGCGCGGGCGGCTTTTTGCTTTCAATGGTGATTATGGCGGGAATTCGGGAACGCCTTAGAACGTCGGCGCTTCCAAAATTCCTAAAGGGAAATTCCGGCCTCTTTTTGGCCACGTCGCTTTTGGCCCTTTCGTTCATGGGCTTTAAAGGCCTTATTTAAGGGAGAGCGGCAAAAATAAACTGCGGCAGGCCCAAAACTTTTTGATTGCCGCATACGGTCGGGCAAGCCCGCCGTTTTGCAAAGTGGAAACTATTTACTTGCGCTCTCACGAGCGCTGGGCAATAAGCCGCAACGTCCGCCGCTTGCCAACTGGCGCGCGCGGACAGCGGTATTTGTGGAGAAAAAAAACATGAACACAATTTTAACTACAATAGCGGTTTCTTTTGCGATAGCCTTTTTGCTGGGACTATTGCTGGGACTTTTTAAGAAAATATTCGCGGTTCCTGTGAACCAAAAGGAACTTGACGTTAGGGAACAGCTTCCCGGCGCCAACTGCGGAGGCTGCGGTTTTGCCGGCTGCGACGGATACGCCAAGGCTGTGGCCGAAGGAAAAGTGGCTCCCAACCTGTGCTCGGCCGGCGGCGCGGAAGTGGCCGAAAAGCTTTCAAAGGTTTTGGGCGTGACCGTCAGCGCGCAAAAAAAGGCCGCCGTCCTTTTGTGCCGGGGAACAAAGGATTGCGCGAAGCCCCGCGGCGAATACAAGGGCGTTGAAACTTGCGCCGCCGCTTGCCAGGCCATAAACGGAACAAAGCTCTGCGCCTTTGGATGCGCGGGCTTTGGAGACTGCGCGGCCGCCTGCGAATTTGGCGGAATAGTCATCGGCGAGGACGGACTTCCAAAAATCGATTTGGCCAACTGCACGGGTTGCGGCTCTTGCGTAAAGGCTTGTCCCAAAAAACTCATTCGCCTTTATCCTGTGGAAACAAAAGGCCCTGTGGCCCTTTGCCAAAACAGAAGCGACAACAAGCCCGCGATTCTTAAAAATTGCAAGAACGCCTGCATCAAGTGCGGAAAGTGCGAAAAATCCTGCGAGGCCGGCGCGCTAAAGCTTGTGAACGGAATACCTGAGATTGACTATCAAAAGTGTTCGGCTTGCTTAAAGTGCGTGGAAGGCTGTCCGACAAAAGTCCTTGCCGCCCGTATTTTTGCCTAAAAAAAATCGGCGGATTTCTCCGCCGATTTTTTTAATTTGACTTTCCAGCCTTTTGGTCGGCTTCCATTTTTTCCTTCCAAGTAACGGCCTTTTTCTTAAGTTCCTCGGATTCCGCGCTTTCGCTTAAGGCCACGCTCACTCGGCGCAAGGCAAGCAAAAAGTTTATGGCGGCCTTCATGTCGTCAAGGCGGCGGCTTGAAAGCTCGTATTTGTCGCGGTAGGCGTTGGCCGACTTGTCCAAAAGCTGCTTAATCAATCTGATGTATAAAATTGAATTTTCGTTGTCAGGATTTCCGGGATCAAAGTAGGCCTTGATGTAATTCTTAAAATCGTAGAGATTTTTGGCGACCACGGCAAAGCGGCCTTCCAATTCAACAAAAGACCACTTCCACTTTGAGTTGTCGCCAAAAGCGTCGATAATCATTTGAATGGCCAAGCCCAATTTTCTGACCAAATAATAGCGCTTTTCAAGGGGCGTGTTGGCGATGGCTTCCATTTTGTCGCTCAAATCGCCGGGAGCCGCGTTGATTATGTTTGAAACAATTTCCTCAAGATAAATGATTGCCTTGTAAAGAATTTTTCGACCTTCGTTCAAAGCGTCGTTGTTCTTGACTTCCAAGATTTTTACGGAAGCGCTGTTGATGGCGTTATACAAGGAGGCTATGTAAATCATTTTTTCGGCCAAAATCATTTTTTTGTATTCAACGCCAACAGGATCGCCTTTTATGACTGCGAGCATTTCCTTTTCTTTTTCAAGTTCGGCCTTAATCAAGTCCTCGTATTGCTTGGACTCTTTCTTAAAAAGTTCTCGGTCTTCGTTTGTAATTTTCGCCATCTTATGCCCCCGTTTTGCCTATGCAGGAAGAACCGCGTATTTTTTCAACATGCTTCTGGCGTGCTCCAAGGACTCAGGCGTATTCTGGTCTCCTGAAAGCATTCGGGCGATTTCGGCCACCCGCTCTTCTCCCAAAACAGGAGCCGCGCGGGTTTTCATAATTCCGCCCTCGACAGACTTTTGTATCCTAATTTGATTATCGGCAAAAACAGCGATGCTCGCTAGATGGGTAATGCATAAAATTTGACGATTTTTCGCCAATTTTTTCATGTGCTCCCCCACCGCCACTGCGACTTCGCCGCCAATTCCAGTGTCGATTTCGTCAAAAATCAAAGTGGGAACCTTGTCGCTTTGGGCAAACACTGTCTTTAGCGCCAGCATGACGCGGCTCAATTCACCTCCGCTGGCGATTTTTGAAAGGCTTGCCATGGGCGAGCCGGGGTTTGCGGAAATCAAAAATTCAATGTCGTCCATTCCGTAGGGTCCGCACTTTTGGAGCGCCGCGTCGCCGGCCTTTTGGCTTATGCTGACGCTGAATTTTGTTCCGGACATGCCAAGCTTTTGCAAAACCGCTTCGATTTGCGCGGACATTTTTTCGCCGCCGGCCCTTCTTTTGGCGGAAATAGATTTTGCGGCCTCGTAAACCTGGCGCTCAAGGGCGGCGATTTCCTTTTCAAGGCCTTCCTTGCTCACAGAGGAAGAGTCAAGGCTTTCAAGTTCGGCTTTAGCCTGCGCCAAATAGTCAAAGACCGCCGACAAGGGCGAAGACGTGGAAGAAGCGTATTTTTTCTTAAGCTTGTAAATCAAGTCAAGCCGTGCCTGAACTTCCTCCAAGCGGGCCGGGTCAAAGACCAAAGAATTTTGATAAGACCTAAAGCTTTGGCTCAAGTCTGAAATTTCGTAAAAAACGTTTTGAACCCGGCCGTCCAGTTCAGAAAGGGACTTGTCAAGGCCGGCCGCGCGCTCGCTGGAAGACCTCAGCCGCTTTAGCAAGGCCTCAACGCCGCCTTCTTCCCCTGAAAAAATTTCGTTCACGCTTTGGACTTCGGAATAAAGCTTTTCAAAGCTCAAAAGCCTTGACTCTTCGGCGGAAAGCTCTTCGTCCTCTCCGGCCTTAAGCTTCGCCTCCTCAATTTCTTGAATCGAAAATTTAAGCCAGTCGATTCTTCTTTCCCGCTCGGCCCCGCTGGAAGACAAAGCGTCCAAGGCCTTGCGCTTTTCCACAAGCGCGGCGTAAATTTTTGTAAAGGCGGAAACTTCTTCCGTAACGCCGCAGTAGCTGTCCAAAAATTTTCTGTGCTCCGGCTGCCGCATCAATGACTGGTGCTCGTGCTGGCCGTGAATGTCAATTAAAAATTCGCTGAATTTGGCCAAGTCGGCGCGGGGCACGGGAGTTCCTTGAATCCAGGCGCCGCTTTTTCCGCCGGCCCTTATGACGCGGCGCAAAATTATTTGTCCGTCCTCGTCTTCGATTCCCCGCTGGCTAAGCCATTCCCGGGCGCTTTGGGGCTCCTCCTCTGCGTCAAGGGAAAGGTCCCTGTCTTCCTTGCTTTTTGGAGGAAGGCTCCAAACCCCTGAAACGCTGGCCTCTTGGCAGCCCGCCCTTATGGACTCGGCGCCGGCCTTTCCTCCAAGCAAAAAGGAAATGGCCCCGATGAGGATTGACTTTCCCGCGCCTGTTTCGCCGGAAAGAACGGAAAAGCCTTTTGAAAATTCCACCGAAGAGGAATCTATTAAGGCAAAGTCCTTAATCTTTAAGGATTCAAGCATGAGAGCCTCCGTTTGGTCCGCCAGACCAATTCAATTTGTTTCGGAGCGCGTTATAAAATTTTTCTACGGAAGTTCCTGCCAAAATCGCGTCATGCTCCGACTTTTTTATTCGTATTTCGTCGCCGTCCTTCAAGTCAACCGGCTCCTGCCCGTCAACCGTAAGGATCGCGTCATGGTTTCTTGACGGAATTATTGTGGCGCTCAAGACGGCCTTGGTGGAAAACACGATTGGCCGGGCGCTCAAAGAAAAAGAATTTAAAGGCGTAAGAACAAGCGCGTCCAAATCCGGGCCTACAATGGGGCCGCCCGCGCTGGCCGAATAAGCCGTGCTTCCGGTGGGGCTTGAGACAATGGCGCCGTCAGACTTAAAGCGGCCCAAAGGCGTTTCGTTAACCCGAATGTCCATGGAAATTGTTTTGGCCGCGCTTTTGGCGCTGATTACAATGTCGTTTAGGGCTTGATAAGAAGCCGCCGCCTTTCCGTTTCTAAAAATTTGGGCAAAAAGCATGGTGCGGCGGACGGTCTTCATTTGGCCCCGCAAAAACAATTCCAGCGAATCTTCCCATTCCTCAGGCTGGACTCCGGCTATAAAGCCAAACTCTCCAAGGTTTACAGGAAACACGGGAATGGAATGTTGGGCCGCCCCCCGCGCCGCGAACAAAACCGTTCCGTCGCCGCCAAGGGTAATCACAAAGTCAAAACTTTTCCAATCGCAGTCTTGGGCCTCGCCGTTAAAGTCCAAAAAAGCGCAATCCACCCCCCGCCCCTTTAGAAAGGCGGCGGTTTCGATTCCCAGCATCTCGGAGGACGCTTTATCTGTGTTCACGACAATAAGGCATTTTTTCATTACGGAAGGGTCACCAAGACTTTTGAAATTTTTTCTATTTGGCTTTTGTTAAGGCGGGGATAAAGGGGGAACACAGCCGTCCTCAAGGCAAGCGCCTTGGCAGCCTTGCATTCTCCGCCCAATTCCTCGGCCTTGGCCGCTATTATCGAATCTTCAAAAGCCAAGCGAACTTCTATGTCCTTTTTTTGCGCGTAAGCCTTTACGTCCTTAAAGCCGCCTTTAAGCGAAAGGGGAAAGGCCCAAATCGTTGAATTTAATTCCACGTCCCGAACAAAGCCCTTGTTTTTTCCTGACATTATCGAACGGTTGTAAAGGGCGTAAAGCTCCTTGCGCTTGGCTTCGTTTCTGGCAAATTCCTTTATCTGAACATAGGCCAAGGCCGCGTTTATGTCGGGAAGCATTTCTATTGACGGAATGCTTTCGGCCAAAGACTTTAGAACTGGCCAATCCCGCCGGCCGGCCGCCATAAGCAAGGCTCCTCCGCCCGCCGTGATTACGTCCCGCTCTTCCAAAGAGCAGATTGAATAGATTCCAAAAGTTCCGGCTTTTTTGCCCTTGACTTCCGCGGCGGCGCCGTCTTCCGCAGCCTCTGATTTTTGGGCTGGAGTCTGGGCGTTTTGCTCCCCCGCGCTTTGGGCGGCCTCGGGAACAAAGCCTCCGGCGCTTTGGCTTACGTCTTCTATTACTGGGATTCCCAGCGCCAAGATTGCCTCAAAGTCGGGAAGTATTCCCAGGCTTTCCCGCAAGACAAGGGCGCGGCCGCCTTTTTGGATCCCCTGGGAAACCGCTTCCGCCGAAACTTGGGCGTTTTCTTCTTGAACGTCCAAGACAAGGCATTTGCAGCCCAATTCTTCCACAACGGAACGCTGCCACAAGGGAGCCAAAGCGCTGAGCATAACGGCGCTTCCTGCCTCTAAAGACAAGGCTTTGAGCGCGTATTTAAGCGCGGCCGCGGGAGACCTTAAGGCCACCGCGCCGGCGCAAGAGAAAAATTCTTTTGCCGTTTGAATCAGGCGCGCGTTCAACTCGCCGGGGCCGATTCTTTCGTCCACCATGCAAGTAAGAACAGCGTCCATTTCTCTGCGGCGAATGGTTGAGCTGAATGTTTGAATCATTGCTTCACTTCAATAATCTTTTGCAATTCTTTGGCGTTGAACAAGCGCCGAATGTCGAGCATGACCAAATACGGAGAATTTGGGTCCTTTTGGATTACGCCCTGAATGTATTCGGAACCGATTCCGCTGAACATCTGCGGCGGAGCCTTGATGTCCGAGCCGGCCACCGGAACGACGCGGGCAACCCGGTCGATGATGATTCCAATGCGGTTGTTGTCGATGTTCAAAATGACAAATCCGCCCTCATCCTCGCCGTCTTCCATCACAGCCTTCTTAAGGCGGAATCTCTTGTGCAAGCTGATTACCGGTATGATTTCTTTTCTAAGGTTGAAAATTCCTTCTACATAATAAGGGGCGTTGGGCAAAGGCCGCACAGGTTGCGTCTTTACGATTTCCTTAACGTCCATAATGTTAACGCCGTACAATTCTTCGCCAAGCTGAAATGTCACGAGTTGATACTGTATGTCTTCGCCTGCCATAAATCCTCCAATTGGGTTCCGTCAATTATAAACTATCTCCTTAAAAATTGCAAGCAAAAAACCATGCCGCGGCGTCCATAGGACGCGGTGAAACCGCTTGATTGCCGGCGCTCGCGAGAGCGCGGTCAAATAAACTTCCTATAGCAAAACGGCGCGAGGCGACGTAAATGCCGATTAAGGCTTGAAAGCCAAAACACGAGCGGCCTAGTCCACCCTAAAAAGCGCCAGGCCCCAGACTTTTTGGACGCCAGCCTTTTTTAAAAGCCAGGCGCACTTTTCCATCGTGGCGCCGGTGGTGACGATGTCGTCAAGCAAAACCGCCTCCTTGGGAAGTCCTTGAATATTTGGCCGCAAGTCGTAGGAAGCCCCAAGGGCTCCAAGGCGCTCCTGACGGGAAAGCTTTTTTTGCTGCCCCTGGCTCTTTCGCTCAAGAATATCTCCCAGGACTTGAATTCCATGGCTTTTTTTAAGGATTCCTGCCAGCTCGTCAATTTGGTCCCAGCCCTTTTCCTTGATTTTTCCGGGGCGGGGCGGAACCGGAACCAAAGGCGTTTTTTCAAGGCCCAATTCCAGCAATGCCTTAAAAAGAAGGTGGGAGAACAGGGGAGAAAGCCTCCTCTGCCCTTCCGTCTTCCAAGCGAACGCCAATTCCTTTTTCCACTGGCGGTAGCTGTGGAGGGGAAAAAGCGCGTCCAAACTGCTTTCTCCTTGCAGCTGGCGGCATTCCATGCAAAGGCCGCTTTCTGAAAGCAGAATTTTTCCGCATTTAGAGCAGCGGCAAGGAGATTTAAGCGGAACGTAATTTTGAAGAGCCCTTGCGCATTCTTGGCACAGGGGGATCAAGCCGGAGGAAGACGAGCAGCGCAAGCATCGCTCCGAGCCAAAAATCAACTGAAAGAAAAAGGGAGGCTTTTTTTTGCCAAAAACGCCAAGGCTTTCAAAATCATTCACGCATATAAGATGGGGTCGGGAGAGGATTTTTTCACATATTTTTTAAATTATAACAAAAAATTATTTAAACGCGACAATTCCTATCGCGCGCCAAAAGAAACGAGTCAAGGCCCTGAGCGAAGCGCGCCTTGATTGCCAGCCCGCGCAAGCGGGCAGTTTTATCGCTTCCTATAGCAAAATGGAGCGTAGCGACATACCGCTCCAATTGCGCAAAAAGGAACGGTCACGCGGCCGCCGTTATTTTTTGAGGAGCTTTGAAATCGCGTCGATTCCCGAAACGCTGGCTATTTCAGTGGCGGACTTGTTTTCGTTCTTAATGGCGTTGAAAACTTCCTGCCTGAAAACCTTGACATTCTTGGGAGCTTCCACGCCAATCTTCACTTGGTCGCCGCGAATCTCGATTATGGTCAAGGTGATGTCTTCGCCAATTTTTATTTTTTCGTCGGTTTTTCTTGAAAGAATCAGCATCAGGCGTCTCCCCGCGCGTCTTTGGCTTTCAGCGCCTTAACGATGTCGTGCTTTGTGGTCCACTTGTTGCTGTTCAAAATGACTTGCATGCACTTGTTGTTGCTTCTGTTGATTACAAGGGGGCCTTGCAAGTTGGCCGTGACAGGACTTCCCCCGGCCGGAATGGTGACGATGGCCATCACGCAAACTTCGGCGGGATTTGAAATTCCGATTTTATACAAAGCCTTGTCGTCAATGTCCAGCTCGTAGTCGTCGGCCACCAAAAAGGGGTCAACAATCAAAAAGGCCAGGCTGGACTCTTCCAGCGACTGCATCCACATGAAGGGGGGATACTCGCTGTCGAATATGGCGTAATTCTTGTATTCCTCAAATCCAAAAAGGCCTTCGGGAATTTCCAAGATGTCCTTTTTGTCAATTTGAACTGTAGTTCCAATCTTTGTCTTAACGTCCATGTCAAAAGCTCCTAATATTTAATCTTGCCGCTATCGCTATCGCATATAATTAAGCAAGCTGCTTGAATACATTTTTCCGGCCACGCTCAAAGAAGCTTGGTGAACGTAGTCCATCATCTTCATGTCGGTGACGGCTTTTGTAAAGTCCAAGTCGCCTTCGGTGGCTATCATTTGCGTGACGTTCAACGCCGTTTGGGAATTTCTTGTCACGTTGAGAGAGGCCCGCTCGTAGCTGGAACCGTTTTCGGCGATGCGGGTGACAAGGTTTCCAAGGCCTGAGTCAAGGCTTCCCAAAACGCGGCCTCCGATGGCCTCTTGGTCTCCCCTGAGCATGGCGTTTCGCAAGGCTATGACGCTGTCGAACACGCTTCCGCCGGAAACTCTGGTTCCAGCGGCGTAGTTGTATGGAGCGCGCTGCTCGCTTCCGCTTATGACGCCAAGGTCGGCCAACACGCTGCCCTCCTCGTCCTGAAGCCAAAGCTGGCGGGCGTCCGTGGTGGCAAGGTGGATGCCGCGGGTGATGGGGTCAAGGGAAGCCTTCACCGCCGCGTCTGAATTGTTTATCTTGGCTATGACGGCGTAAATGTTGTCGCCGGCGGAAACATTGATTTCCTTTCCGTCAACGGAAATTACAGAGTCGCTTTGAGCCACCCAGTTTGTCGTGTCGCGGCCGCTTGTCAAAGTTTGCTTGTCGGCCCAGAAGGTTCTGTTTCCCGAATTGTTCACCTCAAGGTATTGGCCTTCGTCAACCTCAACATTGTTGGAGGCCACATTTCCGTTGTAAACAACCTTTTCTATCATTGGAACGCCGGAGCCTTCCACATTGCCCATTTCAACTTCAAAGGCCGTGACCTTTGTGTTTGTTCCCGCAAAAAGCGCGTTGCCGTCTTGGTCAACGGCGTTGGCGTTTTGAATCATTTGCCTCAAAAGCTGGTCAACTTCGCCAGCCATGTTCTGAAGGTCGTCCTTGGTGTATGTTCCGTGGGCGCCTTGAACGGCAAGTTCCCTAACCCGCTGCATGATTTGCAATGAATCGTTCATATATCCTTCGCGGACTGTGAAGCGCTCGGTCAAGGTTTGGGCGTTTTCCTCAAACTGCTTGACGCGGCCTGCAAAGGACTGGTAGCGGACCAAGTGGCCGGCGGCGATGGGATCGTCCCGCAATTCTTGTATGCGCCTCTGGCTTCCCAACTGGTTGTTGGCCTTGTTAAGCTTGTATTCCTGTATTCTCAACCTGGACTGCACGTCCGTGTCATTCATTCCCGAACTGATTCTTCTCATATCGCGCTCCTTAAAAGTCTTGGTTTACCAAAAAGTGGCCGCTTCTTGGGCTTGCCGCCGCTTATCTTGCCGCTATGCCGCTACTCCTTAAACACCTAACCTATTAATCACCGTGTCAATCATTTGGTCAATCACCGTGACAAACTTGGCCGCGGCGTTGTAGCCGTGCTGGAACTTCATTATGTCGGCAAGCTCCTCGTCAATGTTCACTCCGCTGATTGAGTCGCGAAGGCCGCGAAGGTCGTCCATAATGGCGTTCTGGCTCATAAGGTTTGTTTCCGCCTGCTCTCCCATAAGGCCCACGTTTGTCACAGTGTCGGCAAAGTAGTCGTCAAGGGTTCGCTCCCGGCCAATCATAACCTTTGTGTTGCGGATGCTGGCGATTTCCGCGGCGGCGTTTCCGTCTCCGCTCATGGCCCGTCCGTCCCGCGCGGCGTAGGCCGAAGCGACGCTCATAACGTCATTTTTAATCGCGGGATTTATCTCAACATAAGTTGAAGGATTTGTGTAAGGCGCCACGGCGAACTGGGCGGCGCTTCCGTTTCCGTCGGCTCCCTTAAGGGCTGTCACCGCGTCGGCGGCGTTCCAATCGTAGGCGTTTTCCGCGCCGCTTCCAGAAAGAATTCCCGCGTAGCCCGCCAAGAAATGGCCTGAGTCTTCCACATGGCGAATTACAAAGTCAGGGTTTTCAATGGCCTGGCTTGTGGAGGCCTTCAAGACCAAATTGTTGTTGCGGTCAAGGTATGCCTTGACTTCGCCGTTGGAATCGTTTATGCGGTTTACAACGTCCTCAACCCTGTCGGTGGGATAATAAGGAACTTGAATGTTTTCGGCGTGGCCGGAAAGAGTCATCACGCCTTCGATTCCAATCTGCTCCTGCGCGTCAAGGGCGTTGGTTCCTGTAAGGCGGAAAACGTAAGACTTGTCCTCAACTCCGTCGCCGTCGGAATCGTAGTTTCCGTTGGTGTTTTCCACAAAAGGGCGGCTCACAAAAAAGTCCAAGCCTGTGGTCTTGTTGGCGCCCACGGCGTTTCTGTGAACGTCGTTCACCAAGTCTGAAAAATTCATTGTCATTGTGTTCAAGGACTGAATTTCGTTTCTGACGTCAACGTCGCGCAATTCAATCAAGGCGCCCAAAGAGCCGCCCTTAATGACCGCCTCGTTTCTTGTGTCGGCCCAAACCACGCGGGAATAGCCGTTGTTGTCTACCACAGACTCAACGTCAAGGTTTCTGGCGATTCTTCCCTGAACCAAAATGTGTCCGTCAATGTGAACCATAAATTCATCGGAGTCCCGCTTGTCGCTGGTGATGTTGGCGATTTTTGAAAGCTTTTCAACCAAAGCGTCCCGCCTGTCCATAAGGTCGTTGGGGTTGTCGCCCATGGCCTTGGATCGGACGATTTCTGTCGAAAGCGCGGCGATTTGGTTCGCGTAGTCGTTTAACTGCTCCACGTTGGACTCGATGTCGCTGTTTAAAAGGTTTCCGATTCCAGTCAAGGCCTTGTCGCGGTTTTGGATTGAGTTCACCAAAGACTGGCCGCGCGAAACGACGGCTTCCCTGTGAGCCTGGCTTTCGGGATTTAAAGAAAGCTCCTGCCAAGACTCCCAAAACTTGTCCATCGTAGTTCGGACAGAAACGTCGTCGGGCTCGTTGTAAATTTGCTCAAGCATCGTGTAATACTTGCTTCTTGTGTCCCAGTAAGACTCCTCGTTGCTTTGAGCCACGATGCGCTGGTCCAACATTTCGTCTCGAACGCGGGTGATGCTTTCGGCTTCCATTCCCTGTCCGATTTGGCCGGGAACTTCCGCGCGGCTAAGGTCGGGCCTGTAAATTGGGTCAAAAGATTTCAGCTGGACTCGCTGGCGGGAATAGCCTTCCGTATTGGCGTTGGTTATGTTGTGGCCCGCCGTGGTGATTGAGCTTTGGTGCGCGTTTAGGCTGCGCTTTCCGATTTCTATTCCTGCGAATGTTGACATTGCTTACACTCCTTGCAATTCATAATTCTTAATTCTTAATTAAGAATTAGAAGATTCGATTAAGCACCACGCTTTCAGGCTCCCGTTTTATGATTTTTCCGTTCCTTGAATAAAGGACGTTTCTTCTTTGGGGAACCGCGTTGTCCAAAATTCCTTGGACAAAATTGCGGCTTGTTTCTATATATTTGTTCAAGATTTGATTTTCAATCTTTGACTTTAAAAGCTTTGAGTGGAGCGCCAACAGCTTGGATTTTTCTTCGGCTGAAATTTCAGTCTTGCCAAGGCCTTCGCGGGTCTCTTCCATCGCCGAAAACTCAAGTGAAAGCTTGCGAATCTCCTCAAGGTCCTCCTCAAGGTCAATCCAGTTTCTAGTCTTTACCGCGATGTGGACTCTTGACTGACGGTCAAGCAATACGTCAAGAGTTTCTATCTCCTTGTCAATAAGCTCCGAAAGCTGAACTTTTTTCGCCATTTTCTTTCCTCCAATCGATGCCGCCAAAAGCCGCGGCCAAGGCGGAAAAAGCCGCCTCTCATTAGTTTTTCGGAATTTGAAAAATAAAGTTTAGGAAAAAAAGCAAGGATTAAGAGGAACAAAATCTTTTATTTTTTTTCAAAAAATCCCCGCCGACCTATTGACAAAAACGCCGCATTTTTGATAGTATGGCTTCACGTCGATAACTTGGTGCCTGTAGTTCAGCGGTAGAGCGCCAGATTGTGGATCTGGTTGTCGTGGGTTCGATCCCCACCAGGCACCCATATCCACAGGAAAATGTTGTCGCCTAGGTTCGCGTTCGTAGCTCATCTGGATAGAGTCCCGGACTTCGAATCCGGTGGTAGCAGGTTCGAATCCTGTCGGACGCAAGTTATTTATGGGCCATTAGCTCAGCTGGTAGAGCAACAGACTCTTAATCTGTGGGTCGCTGGTTCGAAGCCGGCATGGCTCATCAAAACGCCTTCCAAATCTGGAGGGCGTTTTTTTTGCCCTTCCCGCCCCGCGCAAAAAGCGGGAACGTCAATAATTTCCTATTACGCAACAAGCGCAAAAAAGGCTATGAAGCGCTTGATGCCCGC
This sequence comes from uncultured Treponema sp., assembly GCA_937902125.1. GTDB lineage: Bacteria > Spirochaetota > Spirochaetia > Treponematales > Treponemataceae > Treponema_D. The sequence goes on along the minus strand of CALDIB010000056.1, from coordinate 145 downwards.
GCGCCGCAGGCGCGAACGTCAATAATTTCCTATTACGCAACAAGCGCAAAAAAGGCTATGAAGCGCTTGATGCCCGCGCGCCGCAGGCGCGAACGTCAATAATTTCCTATTACGCAACAAGCGCAAAAAAGGCTATGAAGCGCTT
>CALDIB010000055.1 GCA_937902125.1 uncultured Treponema sp. | reverse complement strand
AGGTATTGCAGTCGGATTCAATACCCTTTATTTCGACGCAGAGCGTCGGGGTATTTAACCCTCCGCACGAATAAAAAAGCGCGAAGGAAAAAAACTTCCGACAAAAACTCTCTGTTTGCGTAGCCTCGCAAGCGGCTAAGTACAATAGTTACAAACGCAAACAGAGAGTGGCGCCGATATCAAGCGGTTTCGGCTGAAGGTTTTTGACTGGGAGCGTTTTTGGGGATTTTTTAGAATTCTTTTACGCTTTGGTAAATCGAGCGGCCTTTTAGGACAATCTTGTTTCCGTCAAGGCCGATTTTTCCCAAAACGCGGACAGGCTTTTCCGCGTCCAAGCCGCCGGAAGGCAAAAAGTCAAAGTCGGCGCGGACAACGCCCTTCAAGTCCTTAAGGTCTTCGTAGCCCACCAGAAAGTCAAAAGAAAGGGAATTTTCCCCTTGGACAAGGTTGGACGCGCGGCCGCTCCAGTCAACATAGCAGTCAAGGTAAAGGCCCGTGTCGGCGGCCACTTCCTCGTAAGAAAAATTGTCCTTGAGGCTGTCAAAGCCGGGAGCCTCAAAGTAAGACATAAGGCTTCTGGCCTTTTGCTTTAGTCCGACGGAGGCTTGGGAATTAAGAACCCGGTTCACCTCCCGCTGGGCGGCGTTGTCCCTGCGCTCCTCAAAAAATTCCAAAGCCTTGTTGTAGGCTTTTTTTATCTCCCGGGCGTTGGCGCTGTCGTCCGCCGAAATCACAAGGGAAGACAAGTCCGCCCGCTGGCTTTTTGAAAAGTCACGGGGCCAAAAGCGAACGGCCAAAAAGCCGCACAAGACGCCAAGGCAAAGGGCAAAAAAAATGGAGCGGGCTTTTTTGGGATTGAAGCCCAAAGGCGGATAATAGCGCTCGATTCTGCCGTCGTCCACCCAACGGCAAATTTCTTCGTAGTCGCCATGCTCGCGGACAAACTCAAGGGAGCGCTTGGCGGCCTTGTTTTGGGGCTCCAAGTCCAAGACGTCAAGATAGTACTGAACGGCCCTGTCGGTGTTTCCCCGCCTTAAATGAATGGCGGCCTGCGCCAGCAAAAGATTGGCGTCGTTGATTTTTATTTTTCGCGCGTCGTCAAAAGCCTGGGCCGCGCTTCCCGTGTCGCCGGCGTACAAAAAGGCCAGGCCCAAAGCGTAGTTGTAGTCAAAGCTTTCTTCATACACTTGGCGCTTTTCGTTAAGGGTTTGAATCGCTCCCGCAAAATCGCGGCATCGCGTCAAATAACGCGCCCGGTCTATCGCGCTCTTCACTATCTGCTCCTTAGAAATTTCAAGACTTCGTCCACTTCCGTTTGAAGCTGCTGAATCTTTAGGCGGTTGAGGCTGGGGTCGCTTTGCTCAAGGGAATTGATATGGTTTATAAGCTGCTGGACATATTCCAAATTTGGCGAGGATGAATCGGCGGCTTGGGATGCGGCCTCAACTTTTTCTTCGACAACTTGCGCTTGAGCCGACTCCACGACGGTTTCTTCCACAGGCTCTTGGGGCTTTTCGGCGGCCGCTTGCGCAGGCTCGGCTTTGCTTTCGCTTTCTCTTGCCGAGTTTTGAAATCCGTTGTCCGAAAAATTCAATATGTATGAGTAAGAAACAGTTTCGTCAGCCTTTAGAGCCGCCGGCTCCCAAAAAAGCGCCAAGGACGAGTCGTTGTAGGACATCAAGGAGTCAAAGGAATTTCCCGGAGTGAAAAGAGTCACCGGCGTTGAAAGCTCAATCACGTCCTTGTTGGCCGCCACGGCCTTTTTGGGCGGAGTGACGCCGTTTCCGTAAAGAACAAGCTCCACGGCGTTTTGGCTGTCGCTTGAGATTATCCAGCTTTCCTCGTTGGAGGGAAATATGACGTATTCGGAACTGACTTCGTTTTTAAGCGGCGTCGAAAAATGGGCCTTTCGGTTTTCGCCAAGACAAAGGTTGTAGACGGCCTTGAGCGCCAAAACGCCGTCCCTTCCGGACAAATTTTTTAGCTGGACTTTTACTTTTATGGAGTCCGCCCGCTTTTCTTTTGGCGAGGACTTTCCAATTTCGTAGGAGGCCTTGATTTCGGCCACGCCCTTCATGGTGATTGTCTCGACGATTGAATTTTCCCCGACGCTGTAAGAATAGCCGGCGTGGCCGGCCTTGTTCATTTTGTATTCTTTGGCCCGGGAAAAAACCGAAAAATAGTTTCCCTGCCCGCATTCCCGGACGGAAAGGGCGGGATAGGCTTTTTTTCCGTTCAAGATGTAAAACAAAACGGCGCCGCTGGCCCTGACGGTTTCCATCCGCACCAGACCGCTTTGGACGGCGGCGTCGCCGCCCAATTTTTTTATGACTTTTGAGTCGGAGGCATTTTTTTCTTGTTCCAAACCTTGGGCAGTCCGCTCATCCTGCTTCACTTCCTGGTCAAAGTCGGCGGCGTCTTGGGCGTAAGAAAAGCTTGCGAGCGCGGCGGCCAAAAAAAACGGCGCTAAAAAATTTCTTTTCATTTTCACTCCCCGCCTCGCTCAAGAAGGCCTTGGGCTTCCGCCGCGGATTTTTTAAGCCTTTGAAGCGCGTCTATAAAAGTTTCGTCCTTGTTGTAAGGCGAAGTTCCCCGCTCGTCCATAGGAAGGGCCGCGCGCCTTTGCTCGGCGGCCGCAGTTTTTTCGGCCTCCTTGACGGCGGAACTTTCGGCGGCGACTTCCTCAGATTCCTCGGCCTCTTGTTCCGCGGCGCTTTCCTGGGCCGTGATGCCCATGGCGCTTTCAAGCTCGTAGCGGCGCAAGGCCTTTTCGTAGTTTTCTTTTGAAGAAAGGTAGCTTTCGCCTGTCTGCTGAAGAAGGCGCAAAAGCTTTTCTTCCCGCAGGCGCTGGTTTATGGCGTCAAGGCGGTATCTGGCCTCAAGCGCCTTTGAGTCCTTGGGAAAGTCGTCGGCCACCCGCTCGTAAAGGGGCCGGGCCTGCTCAAAATTGTAGCCGGCGTAAAAGGCTTCTGCAATCCAAAAAAGAGAGGAGGCGTACATTTCGCTGTCGGGGTTTTGGTGGCAAAAATCGCTGAGGGTCAGAACGGCCTTGTCAAATTCGCCAAGGTAAAAAAGGCACCTTCCCTGCTGGTATTGAATGAGGGGAAAATAGCGGGAGTCGGGGTAGTTTTGCAAAAAATAGCTTGAGTCGGCCAAGGCCGCCTTATAGCTTTTTGCCTTCATCTCGGCGGAAATCAGCATGTATAAAGTGGAGTCGCTTTCGTTTTGGGGATCGCTCAAGGCCTTTCTAAAAAGCATCGCGGCGTTTTGCCAGTCCGAGGCGGCGTAGGCGTTGTAGGCTTGGCCCAAAACAGCGTTGCCGTCGCCGCCGCCGTACGTGTTGACGCGGGCAGCGTCCCGCTTTTCGGAAGCGTAAAGGGAAAGACTGGCGGCAAGGGCCAATGCCAAAAGGCTAGCGTAAATTTTCTTCACTTTTATCATCTCCAGCCAAGAGAGCCGTTGAAGAAGGCCGAGCCCGAAACCGCGATGTCGATTCCGCTTTGCAAAACGGAGTCAAGGGTCTGGGCGTTCACGCCGCCGTCAACGGAAATCTTATAGTTCAAGCCCAGCTCTTTTTTTAGAGCGCAAAGTTCCCTAACCTTGTCCAAGCATTGGGGAATCAATTTTTGGCCGCCAAAGCCGGGCTCGACAGTCATTATCAATATAATATCGGCAAATTCCAGCAAATTCTTCAATACTTTGACGCTGGTTCCGGGCTTGACGCTGATTCCGGCCTTTTTGCCAAGAGAATGGATTTTTTGAATCAATTGAAGGGCAGTGTCGGGAGCGGCCTCTTGGTGGAAGGTTATCCAATCCGCGCCCGCCGCGGCGAAGGATTGGATTTGCCGCTCGGGATTTTGAACCATCAAGTGGACGTCAAAGGGCAGGCGGGAAAGGGGCCGAAGGGAGCGAACCACAACTTGCCCAAAGGAAACTTCCGGCACGAAAGTTCCGTCCATAACGTCTATGTGGACGGCGTTTCCGCCGCCCTCCTCTATTTTTTTCACCGCCTCCGCCAAGCGGCCAAAGTCGGAGGCCAGCAATGACGGGGACAAAATTCGTTCTTCCATCGCGCCCAAAATTGTATCACAATTTTCGCGGCTTTACAAGGCCGCGGGCGCCTAGAGGTTTCGGCCGTAGAGGGCGGACAAAAAGGCCAGATGCCGGGCTCGCTCGTCGGTAAGCTCCGACAATTCAAAGCGCCAAGTCCAGTTTGTTCCCACGGTGGAAGGGGCGTTCATGCGGCCTTCGTCGCCGACGCCCAAAATGTCCTGAATGGGAATGACGGCGGTGTCCGCGGCGCTGGAAATGGCAAGGCGGACCAAGGCTTTTCCAAGCTCCCCGCTTGAAGCCAGGCGGCGGGATTCGTCAAGGCCAATCTTTCTTCCGTAGGCGTATTGGGCCGCGATTTGAACGGCTTCGTCCGCCGCGGAATCAAGCCAGCCCTGCATGGTTTGGTTGTCGTGGGTTCCTGTGTAGACCACGGAATTTTTTTCGTACATGTGGGGCAAAAAGGCGTTCACCATTCCGTCCTTTCCTGCCTCTCCGGGATCAAAGGCAAACTGCAAGACTTTCATTCCCGGAAAGCCGCAGCCGTCGCGAAGGGCGCGGACGCCTTCCGTTATAAGGCCCAAGTCTTCGGCGATAATGGGAATGTCCCCCAACTGATTTTTTATGGCGTCAAACAGCGCCTTTCCCGGCCCCGGAATCCATTTTCCGTTCACGGCGGTTTCCTCTCCAAAAGGAACCGACCAATAAGCCTCAAAGCCCCTAAAGTGGTCTATGCGGGCAAAGTCCACCAATTGCATCAGGCGGCGGATGCGGGCCACCCACCAATAGTAGTCCGTCTTGGCCATGGCCTCCCAGTCGTAGAGGGGGTTTCCCCAAAGCTGGCCGGTGGCGCTAAAGTAGTCCGGGGGAACTCCGGCCACGCATTTGGGCCTTCCGTCCTCCTCAAGCTGAAAAAGCCTTTGGTTGGCCCAAACGTCCGCCGAGTCGGGAGCCACAAAAATGGGAATGTCGCCGATGATTTTTATTCCCTTTTGGTTGGCGTATTTTTTAAGCTCGCTCCACTGGCGGTCAAAGAAAAACTGGACGGTCTTTATCCGCTCTATTTCCTGAGTGTGGCTCGCGTTCCAATCTGACACGGCGGAAGGGTCGCAGGAGCGCAATTGGGCCGGCCAATACGAAAACCAAATTCCGCTTGTCTTTTCTTGGGCGGCCTTGGCGTCGTAAAAAGCCTTTATGGACATGAAGTTGGCGTAGTTGTCAAGCCAGGCCGAATTGTCGTTTTTAAAGGCTTCGTAAGCGGCGCGGTCGGCGGAAGAGCAGTTTTTTTGAAAGTAGTCGGCGGCCTTGTTCAAAACCGGAGTTTTCCAGTAAACCACGGCGCCGTAGTCCACCCTGCCCTGGCTTTTTATGTATTCGGGAGCCGCGATTGAGGCGGAGTCAGTCCAGCCCTTTTGGGCCAAAAAGTCCAAATCGATTAAAAGGGGATTTCCCGCGAAAGTTGAAAATGAGGCGTAGGGGGAATCTCCGTATCCCGTGGGGCCCAAGGGCAAAATCTGCCATAAGGTTTGGCCCGCCTTGCAAAGCCAGTCGATGAATGCGTAGGCTCCCGCCCCCAAAGTTCCGATTCCCGCCGAGCCAGAAAGGCTTGTGGGATGAAGCAAAATTCCGCTTGTCCGATTTGTTTTCATAAGAAAAGATTATAGCGCGGCCCGCGCCTTTTGGCAAGAAAAATCATCATTTTTTTAACGATTTTCCAACAAAAGGCGGCGGATTTGCAAGAATTTTATGTCATTTTATGACGATTTTCACTCCCCCTTTCTTTTTCCAAAAGCCTTGGCCAGCAAAAGCAGGGCCGGAGTCAAAGTGTAGTCGGCGGCCAAGGCGCTGGCAAGGCCTATGACGCTAAGGTAGCCCAAGCGGGAAAGGCAGTTCATGGCGCTTGAAGTTATTACAAGGAACATGGAGCACAAAATTACGGTGGTCATTCCCATGGTCTTTCCAATCTCCCGGTAGCTTTTTAAAACCGAATCGCCGTAGGAAAAGCCTTTTTCGTAAAAATACTTTATGTGGTTTGTAAAGTGAATCGTGTCGTCAACCGCGATTCCCAAAATCATGGGCATAACCGTCATTGTTATCATGTCAAGGGAAACGCCAAAATATCCCATGACGCCGCCAATCATTATCACCGGCGCGATGTTGGGAATCATGGCTATCAAGGCCACCCGCAGGGAGGAGAAAGCCAAGGCCATCAAAATCAAGATTATGGCAAAGGAGCCAACAAAGGACTTAAGCTCGCCCCAAACCAGCTTTCCGTTCATAACGGCGTAGTTGACCACCTCGCCCACAACATTTGTGGTTGCGTCAGGAAAGGCCTGGGCGCTCCAAGCCTTGACCTTTTCCAAGTCCGACACAATCGTGTCAGAATCGTAGCCGTTCATTTCTATGTGAATGTAGGCGCGGGAATAGTCTTGGTCAATCCAGTCAAACAAGTCGTCGCCGCCGGAAATTTCATACAAGAAAAGCTCTTGGGTCAAAAGGCTGTCGTCGTCGGGAACGCAATAGCCGGCCGGATCGTCGGAGTTGAGGGTCCGGTTCATTTCCTTTAGGATTTTTGTCACGCTTGAAACCCTGGGCTTGGAGCCAGAAACCTTGGTGGAAGAAAGGCTTCCCAGCCTGTCCGAAAGTTCGTCGATTCTTCTCATAACGTCGCAGGACTTGAGCGCGTCCGGCTGGTCGTATTCAATCATCACATTGTAGGAGTATTGGCTTCCAAGCTTTCCTTTAAGTATCGAAAGAAGGCGCGCCACAAAGGGCGTGCGCTCGCCCATCATCTCGGTGTAGTCCATGTTGACCTTTGTCTTAAAGACTCCTGGAACCATAAGGAGCAAAATCGCGGCGCTGGCGGCCACGACAAGGGCCTTTCTTTTTATTATTCCCTGCCCGAACTTTTCCATGGCAAGGTCGGCCTTTGTGGCGCCCTTAAGGTCTTGGAAACCGGCGGCGGGAAGACGGTCTTTTCCAAAGGACATGAAAATCGGAATCAAGATTATTACATAAAGGTAGACGGCAAAAACCGCCGCCGCGCTGATTCCGCCAACCCAGCGCAAGGGCCTGATGTCCGCGAACAAAAATGAAATCATTCCGGCCACCGTCGTGACAACCGTAAAGAAGATTGGCCAGCCAGACTCCTCCACCGCGGACAAAACGGACTCCCGCCGCTTTCCTGTCCGCCTAAAATGAAGCCTAAAAGCGTTTATGTAGTGGATTGAGTAGCCCACGCTCAAGGCCATGGCGAGCAAGACTGGAAGCATGAGCATTTGGTCGTTTCCAACGATTCCAAGCCAAGCGTTTATTCCCAAGACGCTTCCAATGGCGCCTGTCGTGGCCACAATGGGAACAATCACTCCCCTAAGGCTTCGGACAAAAATCACCAAGCACAAAAGCATGACCAAAAAGCCCGCCATAATTCGGGTCTTTATCTGTTCCTCCGTGACCTTGGTTTCCTCAAACTCCGTGTAGCTTAAGCCGGTGGGCTTGATGGTAAATTTGCCGGACTGAAATTCCGGGTCCAAGAAAATCTTTTCGGCGGGCGGCTGAATTTTATACATGGCGTCGTTCATGGGCTCCTTGTAGTCTTCCAAAGAAAGGACAATCCAAGTTTCTTTGGCGTCGTCGCTCACAAGCGCGTTGACCAAAGAGTCCCGGCTTAAAATGAATTTCTTTTTTTCTTGAATTTCTTGGGCGCTGTATTCCTTTGAGGAAAAATCCTCCAAGGGGTTCACAACCTCAAAGCCCTCTTCCGTTCCCACCGGAACCGAAAGAGCCGTAAGGGAAGTGACCCGCTTGGCGTAAGGAACTTCGGCCTCAAGGCGCTTTCCGATTTTGTCGATGGCCGCCAAAACCTCGGGGTCAAAAACGTCGTCGGCCTCAATCAAGGCCATCACCGAATCGTCGGCGCCAAAGTTTTCCTCAAAGCGGTCTTGGCTGATTTTTATGTTGTCCCAATCGTCAAACCACTCCTCTTCGTTTCCGCTTAGTTTTAGCCGGGGAAGCGCGGCGCAGGCTATGACGGTAAAGACCGCGATTCCTATTAAGAATTGAATTCTGTGGGAAAGCTGAAATTTTCCCGCCCTTCTAAAAAAATCGTTGAATTTTTGAACTTTCATCCGCAACTCCTATTTTTGCATAACACTGTTATCTAGATTAGCGCAAATAATAAAAAGTTGTCAATGACTAATTAAAAAAATTCATCGATTTTTTTCTTTCAGGCCCACCATGCCGTAAAAGCCGTCCTTTAGATATTCCATGACATAAGGAAGCATTTCCAAGGCCTGCTTTTCGGACTTGACGTGGGTAAAAATATGAACGAAGGAATTGATTTGCATGTGGGACACCCAATGGGTCACTTGCTTTCCAAGGGGCGCCGTGGCCAAGGAATTTTGCTTTTCTGTTATGGCCACAAGCTTGTCGGTGAAATTTTCGTAAACGCTGCCCTTGGACTTTTTAAGCAAAAGGGTGATTTGGTCGTAATGGGAATACATGTAACTAAAGATTTTTTTTCCGGCGAACAAGTCGTCTCCCATGTCTTGGCCGTCCCCCTTTTTGGGCTTTCCGCTTTTTATAAACTCCCGCTCAAAGGCAAAATGCTCTTGCAGCATGGAAACAAGGTCTTGGGAAACGCCGGCCACAAGGCTTTCAAAAAGCGCTTCCTTGCCTTTAAAGAAAAAATACAAGGCCCCTGTGGTGACGCCCGCTTTTTTGCAAATTGAGCGCAAGGAGGCTTCTTGGTAGCCTTTTTCAAGGAATTCCTCTTTGGCGGCCTTTAAAAGACTTTTCTTTGTGGCGGAGTCGGAATTTTCTAAAAGAGCTTCTTTTTTCATGGAACTAGCGATGAGAATAGCAAATGAAAAAAATAATTTCAAGGGCGTTGACAAAATTTTCTCCGTGTTATATAACACTGTTATGTTAGAATAGGCTAACTTGAGGAGTTGTATGGCTGATTCAAAAAAAAGAAGCGTCCTTTCTTGGATGTGGGATTTTTCTTCAGGCCGCCATTCCAATTACGTCTTGAGCGTTTTGTTCGCCACGGCTGGCGTCGCGGGAATGGTGATGGTTTACCTGACCATGGCAAAGGTAGTGTCCGCGCTTTTGGCAGGCGGCAGGGACTGGAACTTTTACTTGCGGGCCGCCAAGCTCATGGGCATTTTTTGGCTTTGCAGGCTTTTTTTTCACGCGGTGTCAACGACCTTTTCCCATAAGGCCACCTTTTACGTTTTGGCGCAAATAAGAAAGCGGCTTTTGGACAAGCTGAGCCGCCTGCCCTTGGGAACGGTGATGGACAAGTCTTCCGGCTCCCTAAAGGCCACAATTTGCGAGCGTGTGGATTCCATGGAAACGGCCTACGCCCATGTGGTTCCTGAATTTACGGCGAACATTCTTGGCTCCCTGGCGGCCTTCGCCTTGATTTTTTTTGCCGACTGGAGAATGGGATTGGCCTCCTTGGCCACGCTTCCCATTGGAATGGCCGCCCTTTCCAAAATGGAGTCGGGCTACGAGGAAGACTTCAACAACTGCATTCAAAAGACAAAAATATTGAACGACACCACAGTTGAATACATAAACGGAATCGAAGTGATCAAGGTTTTTGGAAAGGAAAAGACTTCCTACCAAAAATTTGTCAAGGCCGCAAAAGACGGCGCCTACTGCTTCATCGACTGGATGGCCAAGCACACGGGAAGCATGGCCTTTGCCTTGGTGGTCTTTCCAGCCACCTTTTTGTTCATGCTTCCAATAGGAACCTTGCTTTGCGCCTACGGCAACTTGGCCGCGGACAAGCTGCTTTACACCTTGATACTAAGCCTTGGCGCCGTCACTCCCCTAATCACCATCATGTCATACCAAGACGACTTGGCCCAAGCGGTTCCAATTTTTTCGGAAGTGTCGGCCATTCTTGACGAAAAGGATTTGCTCCGCCCCCAAAAGGCCGCGGCCCTTCCCAAGGACAACTCGATTTCCTTTAAGGACGTCCGCTTCAGCTACAAAAAAAGCGAAGTTCTCCACGGAGTGAGCATGGAAATAAAGGCCGGAACAATCAACGCGCTTGTGGGGCCGTCAGGCTCGGGAAAGTCAACCTTGGCAAAACTGGCGGCAAGCCTTTGGAACGCGGACTCAGGCTCCATAGAAATTGGCGGCGTTGACGTAAAAGACCTTCCCCTTGAGGAATGCTCAAAGTTGATTTCTTTTGTAAGCCAAGACAACTACCTTTTTAACCAAAGCGTTCTGGAAAACATTCGCATGGGAAGGCCGGGCGCGAGCGACAGGGAAGTTATGGACGCGGCAAAAAAATGCGGCTGCCACGACTTCATCAGCTCTCTGGAAAACGGCTACCAAACCCTTTGCGGAGAAGGCGGAGGCCGCTTGTCCGGCGGCGAGCGGCAAAGAATCGCCGTGGCCCGCGCCATGCTAAAGGACGCGCCCATAGTCATTCTTGACGAAGCCACAAGCTACACCGACCCCGAAAGCGAGTCCGTAATGCAGGAGTCCTTGGCCCGCCTTGTCCAAGGAAAGACCGTTTTGGCCATTGCCCACCGGCTTTCCACCGTGGCCGACGCCGACAAGATTTTTGTTGTGGACGAAGGAAAAATTTTAGCGCAAGGAAGCCACAAGGAGCTTTTGAAAAAATCCCCATTATACAAAAAAATGTGGACTTCCCACATCAGCGCGAAGGACGGCGACCCGCAAAAGAAAAGCGGGGCTAAGCCGCGAGTTTCCGCTTCCCGCCGCGGAGCCGCGAAACGCTGACTTTAACAAACGGAGAAAAAAATGATTGGAGCCTTGAAAAAATTCTTTGACTTTTGCCTTCCCCAAGACAGGAAAAAATTTTACCTTTCAATCGCCTTGGGAGTGATTTCGGCCTTTTGCTCGGCCTTGAGAATCCCGGCGCTTTTCGCGGTTCTTGACGGAATCGCAAAAAAGAACCTTTCCGCCGCCAACGCCGTCCTTTCCTTTGGAATAATGGCCTTTTCAGTTGCCGCCGCCAGCCTCATAAACAAAAAGACCACGATGCTGCAAACGGAAGCGGGCTACAACACTTGCGCCGAAAAGCGGATGAGAATCGCCGAACATTTGCGCTACCTTCCCATGGGCGGCTTTACAAAAAACACCTTGGGACAAATTGCGGCGGTGACGACAAACACAATGGAAAATCTTTCCAACGTGGCCACAAGGGTTGTGATGATGGTAACCCGGGGCGTCATCACCTCTTCCCTCATTGCGCTGATGATGGTCTTTTACAATTGGCGGGTCGGCCTTTTGACATTCGCGGGAATCATTTTGTTTTTTGCCATAAATTCCTTGATGCAAATTTCAATGAAAAAAATTTCCCAAAGAAAGGCGCGGGCGGACGAAGACTTGGTTGAAAAAGTTTTGGAGTTTGTCCAAGGAATCGCGGAAATCAAAAACTACAACTTGACAAGGACAAGCTCCAACAAATTGAACGGAGCCATTGACGAAGCCAACAAGGTTTGCTTTGCCATGGAGATTCCCGCCGTGACCTTCACCTTCTTTCAAAACATAATCACAAAGGGAACTGGAATCGCAATTTGCCTGCTTTCCATTTACCTTCACTTGAACGGCCAAATGGACTTGACAAGCTGCGTCTTGATGCAGGCTTGCGCCTTTATGATTTACGAAAGTCTTGACAACGCCGGAAGCTATTCCGCCCTTCTTAGGACGATAGAAGTTTGCGTCGGAAAAGCCAACGAAATTCTTTCGCTTCCGACGATGAAAACCACAGGCAGGGAAATCGCGCCAAAATCCTTTGAGCTGAAAATGCAAGACGGAGAATTCAGCTACGGCTCAAAGAAAATAATCGACGGCGTTTCCCTTGAAATTCCGCAAAAAAAAGCCACTGCCATTGTGGGGCCTTCAGGCGGCGGAAAAACTACAATCACCCAGCTTTTGGCGCGCTTTTGGGACGTAGACAAGGGAGCGGTTTTTCTTGGAGGAACAAACGTCAAGGAATACAGCTACGACAGCCTGATGAAAAATTTCGCCTTTGTTTTTCAAAGCGTGTATTTGTTCAAGGACACAATCGCCAACAACATCCGATTTGGAATTCCCGACGCTCCCATGGAAGAAGTGATCGCGGCGGCAAAAAAAGCCCGCTGCCATGAATTCATTTCAAAGCTGCCCCAGGGCTACGACACCATAATCGGCGAAGGCGGAGCGACTTTAAGCGGCGGAGAAAAGCAGCGGATTTCCATCGCCCGCGCCATTATGAAAGACGCGCCCATAATAATTCTTGACGAGGCCACCGCCAACGTTGACCCGGAAAACGAGGAAGCCCTTGTCAAGGCCATAGAAGCCCTGACCAAAAAGAAAAGCGTCGTGATGATAGCCCACCGCCTAAAAACGGTAAGGAACGCCGCGCAGATTTTGGTTGTGGACAAGGGAAAAATCGTCCAGCGGGGAAGCCACGACGAGCTTATAAAGCAAAAGGGCATTTACAAAAGCTTTGTGGAAGACAGGAAGCGCGCCGTGGGCTGGAAGCTGTAGCGGGCTTTCAAAAGCATTGGCCGCCTTGCGCGCCAAGGCGAATGCTTGTATAATAAAAGAATGCCGACGCGAGTTCAGTATCACACAAAAAATTACGACGACCTCTTGGCCTTTCTAAAGTCAACGCCCGGAAAGCATTTGACGGCGCAAGAGGTTTGCGCGCATTTTTCGCGGCGAAAAAAGCCCATAGGCATGACCACCGTTTACCGCCAGCTTGAGCGTCTTGTGGAACAGGGCTTGGTTCAAAAATACAATTTGGAAAACGGCGAAAGCGCCTGCTACGAATTTACAGGACAAAACGGCGCGGCCCGGGGGCAAAACTGCTTTCACTGCAAGTGCCAAACCTGCGGAAAGCTGATTCACATTGAATGCGAGGAAATCAGCCGCCTTGAAAAGCACATATTGGACGAGCACAATTTTGTGGTTGACAAGGCGCGCACTGTCTTTTACGGCCTTTGCTCAGACTGCAAGAGCAAGGGCTAAAACAGGCTTTCGCCAAAGGACTGTTCTTTTTGCCAAAAAGCGCCGACAATAATAGGTATAAAACTTTCGGGAGTTAAAACCATGGCAAAAAAAATCATTCTGTTGGCCGCGGCGGCCCTGCTCTTTGCGGGCTGCGTTTCAACGCAAAAAGAAAGCGGAGGCGAAAAAACGATCGGTCTTTCAAACCCCTTTGTCAGCTGCAAGAACCTTGAGGAAGCGCAAAAATTGGCCGGCTTTTCATTCAACTTATTGGACGTTTTTGACAATTGCGCCATTCAAGTTTACCGCGCCATTCCCAAGCAAATGATAGAGGCCATCTACGATTCCGAAAGCGGCGACGAAATAAGAATCAGAAAAGCGGCGGGTAAAAACGATCCCAGCGGCGACTTCAACGTCTACAACGAAAAGTCGTCCCAAAAGGTCGGCGGCTATGAAGTGACCTTTTTTGCCAGCGAAAACAAGTGCGGAAAAGTTGTTTGGCAAATGGGAAACCACACTTGCTCAATCACCTCAAGAGACAGAATGAGCCTTGACAAGGCGCTCAAGACTGCCTCCAAAGTGATAGAAATGAACGCCCGTAAACTTTAGGCGTCGGCAAAAACCTTTCCGTCTTCAAGGACGACCTTGAGCTTTTTGTATTCGCTGTGGAAGTCGTTCTTAAGGCGGTCAATGTAGCGGGCGGCCTCCCACTTGCACATGGGAAGGTCGTGCAAAAGATAGTTTCCGCAGGACTCTGGCTCCGTGGCGGGAACCTTGTCCTGAGTCAAAATCCATTCCAAGCATTCAATTGTCAAAGTCCGCATGTCTTGAACGGAATACTTTCCGGTCATAATCACATACATTCCCGTAAGGCAGCCCATGGGGCCAACGTAAACCACGTCTTCCTTGACTCGGGAATTGCGGAACCAAGTGGCCATCAAGTGCTCCAAGCTGTGAATGGCGGCGGGCGCCACGGCAGGCTCCTTGTTGGGCTCGGTTATGCGCAAGTCGTAGGTGGTAAAGCCCTTGTCCTCGCGCGAAATGTAAATGCCAGGCTTTAGCTTGGTGTGGTCAATCGTAAAGCTTTGAATTACTTCCATTTTATTCTCCTTAGAAGGCCGCCAAAGTTCTATCGATGCGGGCAAGGGCCTTGTCTTTTCCCAAAATCAAAATCGAGCCGATAAGCGGCGGGCTTACGCGGCTTCCCGTCACGGCCATGCGGATGGGCATCATAAAGTCGCCCATCTTGACGCCCATTTCCTCGGACATCTTGCGGCCCAACTCCTCCGCCTCCTCGTGGCTCATGCCGAAAATCTTTTCGACAAAGTCCTTGGCCTTCAGCAAAACTTCCTTTGTCTTGGCTTCGTCAAGCTTTTTGGGAATTATCTGGTCTTTTGGCGGAACGGCCGGCTCGGTGAACAAAAAGCGGACCATCTCCGCCGCGTCCGTCAAATACTTAAGGCGCTCCTTGATAAGCGGCATAAGCTTCATCAGCGCGGCCTTGACGTTGGCGCTTGACATGTTCATGCTCTTGTCCACGCAAACAGGCTCGCCGTCGTCTCCAAGCGCGACGCCGGAATATTCGGGGCCAACCTTTGGCTTTGGCTGGGGATTTTCAGGATTGATTTCAAGCGCCGCGTCGCCAGTTCCGGTAATGAAGGGCAGCGTCCACTTGTAAAGCTCTTGGTCGCTCAAGGCGCGGATGTAGTTTCCGTTGTAGTATTCAAGCTTTTTGTAGTCAAAGACCGCCGGCGCCTTGTTAAGATGTTCAAGCTTAAAGGCCGCGGCCAATTCCTCCAGCGTGTAAAATTCCTTTCCTTCCTCATAAGAGCAGCCCAGCAAGGCCACGTAATTTATGATGGCCTGGGGAAGGTAGCCCCGGGCGCGGAATTCGTTAAGGCTTGTGGAGCCGTGGCGCTTGGAAAGTTTTTTTCCGTCGGCGCCGTTCACCATGGGAAGATGGCAAAATTCCGGATGCTCCCAGCCAAAGGCGCGGTACATTTGCACGTGAAGAGGCGTTGAGGGAATCCATTCCTGAGCGCGCATTACGTGGCTTATCTTCATAAAATGGTCGTCAACGATGTTGGCCAAGTGGTAGGTGGGAAAGCCGTCGCTTTTTAGCAAAACCGGGTCGGGAGAGATGTCCTCGTTTTTCCAAATGATGTCGCCCAAAAGGTGGTCGTGGAATTTGGTCTCCCCTTCCAGCGGAACCTTAAGGCGGATTACGTAAGGCTTTCCCGCGTCAAGGTTGGCCTTTACCTCTTGGGGAGTCAAGTGGCGGCAGTTTCTGTCATAGCCAGGAGCCATTTTGTTTTCAGTCTGAATTTTTCGGATGCGCTCCAAGCGCTCGGCGTCGCAAAAACAGTAGTAGGCCTCGCCTTTGGCGACCAGCTCTTCGGCGTATTTTTTGTAAAGGTCAAAGCGCTGGCTCTGGACGTAGGGGCCGTACTCGCCCCCCTTGTCGCCGCCTTCGTCCCATTCCAGGCCAAGCCAGCTCATCGTGTCGTAAAGGTTCTTTACGTATTCCTCGCCGTAGCGGGTTCGGTCTGTGTCCTCAAGGCGCAAGATGAATTTTCCGCCCTTGCTTCTTGCGAACAAGTAGTTGAAAAGCGCGGTCCTGACTCCGCCGATGTGCTGCATTCCTGTCGGCGACGGCGCGTATCTAACTCTAACTTCATTCATTTTTCTACCACCCTATAATTACGTTCGCGAAGCGAACGACCTTCTGATTCTGACATATAATTACCTCAATAAAATCATAAAAATAGCGTTATGTATTAAAAGGGTGTATCTATGAAGGACAGTGCATTATCCGTGGCAAACTATTTTGTCCAGAAATCATTGGAGGGAGACGAAAGTCTGAAACCATTGAAATTAATGAAGCTTGTATATATTGCTCATGGTTTTATGTTGGCCATGCTTGATAGGAGCGTATTCAATCCTAAGTTCGACAAAGTAGAGGCATGGAAGTATGGGCCAGTTGTCCCTTCAGTCTACCATTCGTTCAAGAGTTTCCGCAACCAACCCATAGATAAAAAAACAGTCATTGCAAAAAGTGAGGACAGTATAAACTTTACTTTTGAAGAACCCATGCTTATTGATGAAGAAGCTATCGTAGTATGCAACATGGTCTGGAAACGCTACAAAGAATATCCAGATGGAAAATTAGTAGATATTCTTCACGGAGCTGGTACACCGTGGAAAAGGTGCTATATACCAGACATGAATATGCCCATTCCTGATGGGCTAACTAAGGCGTATTATAAAGGACTTGTAAAAATTCTACTTGAAGTAGCAAAGAAGAATGGGTGGAAACAAAGTTCTAACTGAGGAAGCACAGGGGCTTTCTGATTTTATCAGCTCTGAATGGGATGGCTTTGAAGAAAGCTACAGCTCACAACGCGAAGCCATACAAGTTGCTCAACTGCAAGAAGAGCTTGAAGGCAAAAAGCAAGACAGGATACAGAGGAAGGAGTATGCTAATAAGATATTCGGGCTTTTGTGTGCATATATTATGATTGTGATGCTATTGCTTTATTTTTGTGCTTTTGGGCTTGCAGAACTGTCTTCAGGAGTGCTTATATCTATTATAACAACAATGACAGCCAATATAATTGGAATCTTTATTTTTGTTGCCAAATACCTATTCCATACAAAAGAATAAAACATAGCAGTGAACTGAACGGTAGGAGGTTTCCTACTAATTAGGATTCAATTGGAGGAAACCTCTCCCCAAAAATTCCCGCAAATTTCTTTTATTGTTTTTTGAGATGCATTAAACATAAAAAACAAAACAAATAATCTAAGAAGGTCTTTTAACTCCC
>CALDIB010000054.1 GCA_937902125.1 uncultured Treponema sp. | reverse complement strand
CTTTCAACTTGACGAGTTTCTTTCAGAAACTCGCATATTCAACTGCCCGCTTTCGCGGGCGTAAAAAAAGCCTGTTCGGAAATTGACATTTCCTCGCCGGCTTTTTTTAGGAGGATAAGTTGAAAGACCGTCGATTGCCGCCAGCCTTTCAACTTGACGAGTTTCTTTCAGAAACTCGCATATTCAACTGCCCGCTTTCGCGGGCGTAAAAAAAGCCTGTTCGGAAATTGACATTTCCTCGCCGGCTTTTTTTAGGAGAAACAAAATGATAATAGCAATCGACGGGCCGGCCGGAACCGGAAAAAGCACCATAGCGGGCATCATCGCAAAAAGGCTTGGAATCACTTACCTTAATTCAGGAAGCTTTTACCGCGCCATCACCTTGGCCTGCCTTGAAAATTCAGTGGACATAAGCGACAGTCAGGCGGTAATTGACTTTGCCAAAACCTTGACCCTTGACTACAAGGATTCCCATTTGATTTTAAACGGAGTTGACGTGGAAGGCCGCCTCCACGAGGACAAGGTCAGCGCCAACGCCAGCCAGGTCAGCTCCATTCCCCAAATCCGAAAAATCGCCGACGAGCGGATGCATGAAATCACAAAAAGCCAAAGCATAGTCTGCGAGGGCAGGGACATGACCACAGTGGTTTTTCCCAACGCGGAATACAAGTTTTACCTTGACGCTTCCCTTGACGTTCAAGCCCAGCGCCGTTTTGACCAAGGCGTCAGCGGAATGACCTTGGAGGAAATAAAAGAGGCCATCAAGAAGCGGGATCAAATGGACAAGGAAAAGGCCGTGGGCGCCTTAAAGAGGGCTCCCGACGCCCACTATATTGACACAAGCCGCTTGACTATAGAAGAAGTTTGTGATAAAATATTCAGCAAAATTCACTAGTGAAAGGGTAAAAAATGGAAAAGATGGAAGTGGAAATGGACGACGTTCAAAATTCAAAGGACTCAATCCAAACACAATTAGAGGAGTCTCTCAACAACCTTAAGCCTCTTGAAGACGGCCAGCTTGTTGACGGATCTGTTATCGCTGTGACAGACGAGTATGTATTCATTGACATTGGATACAAGTCTGAAGGCAAGATTCCTGTTTCAGAATTTGCGGGCCAGCTGCCCAAGACAGGAGACCTTGTAACAGTAGTTCTTCTTAGAAAAGACGGCAGAAACGGTCCTGAAGTTTCTAAAGCCAAGGCCGACGCCAAGCAAATGTGGAAAGACGTTCGCAAGGCGTTCGACGAAAAGACGGTTGTTGACGGAACAATCGAAAAGGTTGTCAAGGGCGGATTTGAAGTCGCTCTTGGCGGCGACATTCACGCGTTCCTTCCCATCAGCCAGTCTGACAGCCAGAAGGTTGAAAAGCCTGAAAGCTTGGTTGGAACAAAGGGCAAATTTTATATAGAGCGCCTCTACTCCGACAACAAGGCCAACGTGGTGGTCAACCGCCGCCGCTATTTGGAAGAGCAGATGAACGCCGCTCGCGACAAGTTCTTCGCCGAGACTCAAATTGGCGACAGCGTCAAGGGCGTTGTAAAGTCGTTCACAAGCTTTGGCGCCTTCATCGACTTGGGCGGCTTTGACGGCTTGCTCCACATCAACGACATGAGCTGGGGCCATGTGACCCGGCCAAAAGATTTTGTAAAGAAAGGCCAGGAAATCGAGCTTAAGGTCATTCGCCTTGACCCGGAAGAAAAGCGCATCAACCTTTCTCTCAAGCACTTTGCCGAAGACCCTTGGGTTCACTTTGAGGAAAAGTACCATGTCAACGACATTGTTTCGGGAAAGGTCACAAAGCTTACGGACTTTGGCGCTTTCATCGAGTTGGAGGAAGGAATCGAAGGCTTGGCCCACATTTCCGAATTCAGCTGGACAAAAAAGGTCAACAAGCCTTCCGACGTTCTCAAAATCGGCGACGACATTCAGTGCATGATTTTGGGCTACGACATTCAGGCCGGCCGCGTTTCATTGGGCCTCAAGCAAGTGACTGAGAATCCTTGGGATTCCATCGCCGAAAAATATCCGGTTGGAACAAAGATTCACGGAAAGGTTGTCAAGATTACCAATTCCGGCGCCTTCATTTCCATCGAAGACGGAATCGACGGCTTCTTGCACGGAGACGACATTTCTTGGACAAAGAAGGTCAAGCATCCGGGCAGCGAGCTTAAGGTTGACCAAGAAGTTGACGCTGTGGTTCTTGAAAACGATCCCGAGCAGCGCCGCATTAAGGTTGGCCTCAAGCAGTTGACTGACGATCCTTGGGAAAAGTTCGCCCAGGAATACCAGCCGGGAAGCACTCTTGAAGGAGAAATCACTTCAATCACGGACTTTGGCGTTTTTGTCAAGACTCCTGTGGGAATCGAAGGCTTGGTCAACAAGTCAAACCTTAGCGAAGACCGGGAGACTCCCTTTGAGGAAGCCGTAAAGAAATACAAAGTTGGCGACAAAATCAATGTTTATGTCGTTGACGTAAAGAAGGACAAGGAGCAGGTTGCCTTCAGCGTTCGCGAATTCAAAAAGAAGCAGCAGCGGGACGAGATCAGCCAGTACATGAGCTCTTCTTCAAACGATGACGACGGCGCCTACACATTGGGCGACGCCCTCAACGCCAAAAAGGACAACTAGCGCCGATGGACTTTCGGCGGGACGGAGCCGGCCGCGTCTTTGTGGCCAGAAGCGCCGCTCTTGTGGACTTGGCCCGGGTCGCCGATTCAGCCGCCAAAACGGATTCTGCCGTTTTGATAAGCGGCGAGCTTGGCGTTGGAAAGAAGCTTTTTGCCCAGCGCTTGCATTATAAAAGTCCAAGGCAAGGAAACTCCTTTGTCCGCCTTAACTGCGCGCTCCTTGACAGCCCCCTTGGGGAAGACCAGTTTGTGGACTCCGTAAGGGACGCTGGAAATGGAACGCTTTTTTTGGAAGAGGCGGGCGACATTCCCTTGGGCTTGCAGGCCAAGCTTCTTGAAGCCCTTCAAAGCAAAAAAATTTCCCGCTCGTCTTCGGGCGAGGAATTTGCGCTGGGCTCAAGGCTTGTTTGCGCCACAAGCAAAGACTTGGAGCTTATGGCCAAGGAAGGAAAATTTCTTGAGGCCTTGCTCCGCAGGCTTGGCGTTGTTTCCCTAAGAATTCCTCCTTTGAGGGAGCGGCGGGAAGACATCAAGCCTTTGGCCGATTTCTTTTTAAGAAAGTTTTCGGCCGAAACAAAAAAGGCGTTCAAGGCTTTTTCCCCTGACGCGGAAAAGGCTCTTTGCGAATATTATTGGCCTGGAAACGTTTTGGAGTTGGAAAACGCCGTGGAAAGGGCTTGCGTTCTTGGAACGCCGCCTTTTGTGGGCGCGCAAAGCCTTTGTCTTGAAGGTTCGGCCCAAGTTGGGGGCTTTGTTCCTCAAGAAGGGCTTTCGTTAAAGGACGCCATGGCCGGCTTTAAAAAATACTATGTGGGGCGCGCCTTGCAAACAACCGGCGGAAGGCAGGCCGATGTTGCCAAAGTTTTGGGCATTCAGCGGACATACCTTTCCCGCCTTTTGACTGAATTGGGAATTAGACAATAGGTAAAAAATATTTTAGTTTGGAGAATTTTATGGCGGAAAATATCGTAAAAATCAAAGGCTCTGAAGCCGACAAGAAAAATCTTTCCAGCGAGCAAAAGCTTGGGGAATTTTTGTCAAAGAACCGCAAGGCCCTTGTTTGCCTTTTAATCCTTGTTGTGGCGGCCATCGCCGGCTACGCGATTTACTTCAACATTTCGACTTCCCTTGTAAAGAAAAATCTTGACAAGGTTGAGTTGATTGAATACACCTTTACAAAGGGCGCTTCAAGCATCGACCAAAGCGAACTTTCCTCAAGACAGGAAAAGGCTTTGAGCAATTTGGCCCCTTACATGAACAAGGGCGGAATTGTGGGAGCCCGCGCCAACATGCTGGCCGCCGACATTTATGGACAAAAAAAAGATTGGCAGGCTTCAAAGGACGCTTGGCTTAAGGCCGCCTCAAAAAGAAAAGGCTGCTACCTTGAGTCTTTGTGCAATTTTAACGCAGCGTCTTCTTGCGAGGAATTGGGACAAGTTGACGAAGCCTTGGCCCTTTACGAAAAAGTCGCCGCCGACAAAAACTTTGTAAACCGCAGCCGCGCTTATTTTAACGCCGGCCGCATAAAGGAAGGCAAGGGCGATTTTGACGGAGCCAAAGACTCTTACAAGGCCATTTCCGACTTGGGATATTCAAACGATTCTTGGAACGATTTGGCAAAAACCCGTCTGCTTGACTTGGAGAGCAAGGGCAATTAAACGCCTTTGGGGGAGGGCGCGCTTGTGAAGCGATTACATTTTATTTTCGCGCTCTTTGCCCTAATTCTTTTTTCGGGCTGCGGTCTTGAAACCTACTACACATTGAATCCTCCGCCCAGAGCGATCAACGCGCCTGTTTACACTAGCGTTGACTACACGGCGAATTACTTTGAGTTTGAAAGCGCCACAAACAACAATTCGGACTCAAGCTTTTTATTTTTGGGAACGGCGGTCTATTATAGAATCTACGCCGATTCAAGCGTCATGCTGAGCCGCAGGGCCTCAATCAGTTCCGTCAACACCACAAGCGACTATTCCGCCGCGGCCTTAAGAATGATTGGCTACGGCTACCAGCAGTTGAACACTTCGGACGGAAGCGTTCAGCCTTTGATAACCGCCGAGGGCGCCACCGTGCGCATTCGATTGACCAATTACGGCGACGCGAACGACGCCAACAATGACTATCGGGCGACAATTAGCGTGATAAACAAAATTCCCCGGCGGACGCTGGGCAACAATAAAACTTTTGACTTTGGCCGCCGCGACAAGAGCGCCTACGGTCCCAGCGAGAACTACGCCCTTCCTGTGTCCGGCGACGAAGACTTTGAAAGCGGAACCGTGACCGACAACAAGTATTATGTTGACATGTATGCCGTGGCGATTGGCCGCGACACAACATACACCACCTATTACAGCAATGTCCTTCACCTTGGCTCCGTTCCCATCGACGCGAGCCTTGAAAACAACTAGCTGAGGAAAGCGCTTGCAGGGCCCTCAGGATTTGGAAGCCGCGGCAAAAACCGCTTGATTTTATTTTAACTTTTTGGTATAGTTCTTTTCACTTTACGGGATGTAGCGCAGCTGGTAGCGCGCTTGCTTTGGGAGCAAGATGTCGCAGGTTCAAATCCTGTCATCCCGACTATTTTTTTATTGCCGCCTTATTTGGCGAACGATTTAATTCTGTTGTGTCTTTATGTTAGGATTTGAACCGAAGCGAACGCGGCGGCAGCCGAAAAGTCCGCATGGAGGCGGACGGCAGTGAGCGAAGGCGGCCTGGAGGAAGCGGCAGGAGGCCGCGGCTGGAAGGCAAATCCTGTCATCCCGAAATATAAAAAAAAACGCCTGTGGCGGTTTTTTTTTATTTCGGGGCAAGCAAGGAAATTATATACGTGAGCGCTCTCGCGCTCTGACGCTCCCGAAACAGGCTTTGGCCGCGTTTGCGGTCTTTTTTTTTAGAGCGAAGGATTTGAACCGAAGCGAACGCGGACGGCGCAATCCTTTGGGGCTGGGGAATCTTGCGGAAAAGTTCTTTTTGCGCGAAAATGGCTTTATGGAAAACATTGACTTGAAGGACGCGGCCTGCTTTGGAGTGGCGGGAAATTTTACCGGACATTTGGAGCAGGCGGGAGAGGCCGAAAGCTTTAAGGACATAAAGACAGTTGACGCGGCCGCTCCAAAGGCGCTTTTTCCCACATACATTCCCGTTAGGAAAAACGAGATTGAAGGCGGTCTTGCCGCCGCTTCTTGCGCCGTTCCAAAGTTTTTGACAGTCTTTCCCTTTGACGCGAAAAAAATCGTTTTTCCAAAGGGGGAAGAAAAAATTCAAATAGAGCCTGAAATGGCCGTTGTCTTTGACGCCCTTTGGAAGGGACGAGATCTTTGCGGCCTTGAGCCCAAGTTTTTTGGCGCTTCCAACGACGTTTCCATCAGAAAGGAAGGCGCCTTAAAAATCAGCGTCAAAAAAAATTGGGGGCCGTCCAGCAAGGGCTTTTCCAAAATGGCCGTGAAATACGAAAAAGGAATTTTCGACAGATACAGAATCGCCTCGTACTTGCGCCGCGACGGAAAACTTTTTGAATACGGCGAAAACAGTCCTGTAATTGGCTATTCGTACTTTGGGCAAAAACTGAAGGATTGGCTTTTGGAAAAATTCAACAGGCAGGAAGATTTAGGGCCGGCGGAAAATGTCCATGAATATTTGCGGGAGGCTGGATTTCCCAAAAAGATTTTTGTCAGCGTGGGAGCCACCCGCTACAGCGATTTTGGAAAGACAAATTTTTTGCGGGCCGGAGACGATTCCATTGTGGCCGTTTATCCTGATTCGCTTTCAAAAGAAGAAATTGAAAAGATGATTTTGTCAGGCGCCCAAGGAGAGGGCCTTTCCATCTTGGTTCAGCGGGTGGTCCTATAAGCGGTAGACGGGAGTCGGACCCCCTCCAGTCGCGCTCCTCCTTGAGCGCTCCTTCCAGGCGACTTCGCTCGCTTCCGGCTGCGTCCTGCCGCCTAATCCTCGCCCCTGCTCGGCGCTCGCTGCGGCGGGTCCTCTTTTGGTTTGAATAAAAAAATGGTTTTGGATTGCTGTTTTTGATAGGAAGGCCTAAAGCGGTAGACGGGAGTCGGACCCGCGTATCGGGCTTGGGAAGCGCGCATACTACCGTTGTATTACTACCGCATTATGACCCATGGCAGAATCGAACTGCCGACAACCTGCTTAGAAGGCAGGTGCTCTATCCAGCTGAGCTAAAGGGCCAAAAACAAAGTCCAAAAACTTCTGAACTTGTCCAAACATTATAGCGCGTCAAAAAAATAATTTCAAGAGTAAAATAATATATAATTTTTTTGTTTTTTTTCAAAAAAAATCAAATTTTTTCTAAAATACATAAAAAAGTTTCAAAAAAACTATATCTATTATGCAGGAGGAATGTTTTTTTGAAAAACTTTTTTTACAGGCTGTCGGCGCTTTTTGCGCTTGCGGTCTACGCCCCAAGCGTTCTTGGGGCCGCGGATTACGCCCAAAGCCTTTTTGCGGCAAGAAAGACTTTGGACTTTTATTTGGAGCGTTCCCGCGTTCAAGGCGACGCGGAGCGATTTAAGGAGATTGCAAGCCTTGGAATCCAAGCTTCAATCGCCCAGTGGGAGCAAAACACCCTTGAACTGAAAATGGCAGGCCTTGAGGACTGGATTTTTGAGAGACGGAAATTTGAGGAGGATTTGGCGGAAAGGGAGCGAGGCGTTTTTTGCCAGTGGCTTTTGGAACGGAAAAAGTCCGAGTCGGAAGACTTTGAAAAAAGCGCCCTTTATTTGGAATTAAAAGAGCTTTCGGATGGATTTTTCTACGACGACCAAGACAAGGGACAAACAAGAATTGTTTCGCAAGAAAAAATCCAAGACGCAAAGGCGCAATGGGAAAGCGCGGCGGAAGAAATAGTTCAAAAATATCTTGAAGAAAATTCTTCGGCGGAAGCGGAGGCGAACGCAAAATGGATGGAAAGAAAGATTTTAAATGAGTTGACTTCGAGCCTTTTATACGACCACGATTCCCTAAAAAAACTGAGCGACCAATCCGCCGCGCTTTTTGTCGCGGACAAGCTTTCAAGCCAAATTGAAGGCGAAAGCGAGCGTTCGATGAACGAGCTATTTAATTCCCTTGAAACGCGAAGCGCTTTGGCGAACCAAGAAGACATCGCAGCCGCAAGCGAGGTTGAGAAAAATTGGCTTTCCCGTTTTAAGCGGGAATTGGCTTTTGGCCTTGAAAAATGGAGCGAGGCCGAAGTTGACTTTTTAAGGGCGCGTTCTGAATGGGAAAAGGACGCGGAAAATGTTTTTGCCGGCGACAGCCAAAAATGGCAGGAGGCTTACAATGAATTGCAAAAAAGAAAACTTGCTTGGAGCGAAAAAATTCAAGCTCAAATTGAAGAGGGAAGAAGAGATTGGAGGGAACGGCTTTCCGCCCTTGACGAGGAAATCAATCGAAGCCTTGAGGACTTTCAAAGCGCGCTTGCCTGGGATGTGGAGCAAAAAAAGCAGCTTGTCCAAAGCCAAGAGGAAGCTTATGTCCAAAGCCGCGCCATTCTTGAAAGCGCGCAAAGGGGCGTTGACATTTGGTATGAAAGGTGGGGCGAAAAATACAAGGGACTTTATTCCTATTGGAAAACCGAGGACAACTCTTTTGGGCGGGAACGAAATCTAAGCCGCGTTTCAAGCGGCCATTTAAAAAACGAAATTCTAGTCTGGAAAGAAAATTTTATAAAAAGCCTAAAAACATTGGCTTATTGCAATTTGACGGCCGCCGAAGCCAGCGCCGACCAAATAAGCGCGGCCTGCCAACTGGCCCTTCAAAAAAAATCAAGGAGACCCGACATTTGCCAGGAATACTGGCAGTGCGTAAAAGACGGCGGCGCTTTGTGGAACGCGGCCACAGAGCTTTTTGAATGGCTTGATTTGTTCGACTGCTTTAAGCAAAGGGCGGAAGGCTCCCTTTATTCGCTTTATGACGATTTTGCCTCCGACTTGGAAATTTATGACGAGCTGGAATTTAAAAAAGCCAGGGCTTTGTGGATTCTTGATTATTGGAAGGAACGCTGGCAAATTGACCAAGCCGCCCTCGATTACGCCCAAAATAAATTCAGCGACTTGGAATGGGCGGACAAAACGGAGAGACGGGTTGACGAGGCGATGAAGGCCTGTGACAAAGCAAAGGCTTTCTATCAAGAACTTGCGGGCATGTCGGAAGAAAAACGGGCGGAACTTTTGTCCTGGCGGGAAGCGTATTTTTTGGCTTTATCCGACACGGAACTTTTGTTGGAAAAAACAAATCAAGAAAGAGAGGCCTACGATTCAATATGCAAAGAAAGGCTTGCCTTGCGCCAAGCTCTTTTGTCGGATTCGGCTTTGGACTTGCTTTCTGAACTGCAGGCCTTGAACATGTCGGACGACGTTTTTTTTAAAAGCCTTTTTGCCTATTGCTCAAAAAGCGAGGCCGAGGCGAATGAGCGTCTTAGCGAGGAAGTGGAAAGAATAAGGACTGCCGTTGAGGACGGTTATGATGAAAGCGGCGCTTTAGGAGCGGAACTGAAAAAAATCGCCGGCGGACAAGACGCGCAAGGCGAAAAAAGCGCCTCTTGTCTTTCTATGGACGCCCTTGAAAGGCTTGACGATAGCATTTTGGAAATTCTTGCCTCTGATGAAGTCCGTCTGGAGGACGGTAAAAAACTTTTGCCGGAATTGAAAAAAATTGATTATGGCAAGGCAAATGAATTGGAAAGCGTTTTGGCCGCTTGCGAGGCTGGCGAATGCGAATGGAAAAAAGCGCGAAACGCATTGCTGGAGGTTAAGGCCCTTGTCCAAAAGGAAACGCAAAATCGCCTTGCCATTCTTTTGCTGCTAGACGGAGGCGCCGGCGAAATTCACGGTTTTTTTGAGGGAAACGACGATTTTAAAGAAATTTTTGACCGATACGGAGAATGGTCTTTGGCGCTTTTGCAGGAAAAAAGCGATTTTGCTTTGGAAAGGATTAAGACGCTTTTTTCTCTTGGGGAAGGCGGAATGTCGGACGATGGCTTTAATCGCTTGGACAAGGCTGCCGAAGGATTGAACGCTTTTTGGACTTCGGCCTTGGATTTGTATAAGGCCGCCTTAAAAGGCCGTGACGAATGCTCCGAACTTGAAACCGAAATCTTTTCAGCTTTGCCTGACTTTTACGAGCCGCTTGGCCGCTTTGACTTGTCGCCCTTGGATTGGCAACTTGAAAACTTTGAGGCTTTTTTTGGCGGCGAGAGACCGCGGGAAGAACTTTTGGATTTTGACCGGGATTTCTTTGAAAGGACCTTTTTTGGCAGAAAGGAAATCCTTTTTGAACTCCAAGCGGCCTTTGAACGGCTTTATGAAATCTCAGGACGAATAAAAGAAACCGATCAAGAGTTGGCCTTGCAAGGCGCCGCCGTTCAAAAAGTTCAGTTGGAATACGAAAATAGTTTGGACGCGATTAGCGCCGACTTGCCTTATAGCGCTTTGAACAGGTACCTCGCCGCCTGCCAGTCTTACAACGATTTTTTGGATGAATGCGAAAAAGCCTACGAGGTCTATGAGGACGCGCGGAGAAAATTCCGCTTGGCTCAGGAAATATATTTTTACGCCCAAAACGAATATTTGCGGGGAAACTACGATTTGGCCGCAAAAGCCGCGGAAAGCAAGAAAAATCTTGAGGAAGCGCAGGCGGCCTACGACGCTTTGGCGGCGATAAAGCGGGAGGGCGCGGGCCTTGTCCTTGAGGAATACAAGGAAAGCTATTTTGAGTATGCGAGAGGAAAGGCGATGCTCTATGAGTATAAATGCCGTCTTGCCGAGCAAAAAGAGCTCTTAAATCAAGCCCAGGCCGTCGAAAGAAAGGCCGAAAACGAGCTGGCTCCGGAAATAACTCCCCAAGGATTTTCGGCCCAAATTCCTTCCGCCGTCCAAGACTTGGTTTTGATTTCTGTTGACAAAGACGGAAACTATTCTTTTGCCTTGAACAAAAGCCTCGCGACTTTGGGGCCGGAAAATGAAAAAGCCTTGAAAGAATATTTTTCAAATTACTGCCTTGTTGAAACCGACGTTTACCAAAACGAATATCCATTGACGCTGGCCAAAAGAGAGGCGCTGGATTTTTTGCTTTCGCTGGAAAAAAAGCCTTATTCTATGGTTGATTTGGCGCTTGCCGAAATGCGCCTGAAAAACCGGGGCGGCGAAGAACGGAAAAATTTATGGCAAAAAAGCGGCGACAATCCTGCCGTTGACGATAATTATAAAATCGGAGACTTGCCGGACTCGATTCACGGAATAAAGGTCAAAGATGAATATCATGACGAACGCATGAAAGTTTTGGAAGACAGTTACAATCGTGTTTTGTCCCTAGGCGGCGAAGAAGACTTGGCAAAGTGGATTCTTTACTGCGACTCAAAGCTCTTCCGCGCCTTGGATTGGGAATCTCTCAGCCGAAACGCCTTGATTGCGGCCGCTTTGGAAAAACCCATTGAAAGCGTTGTTGGTTCCGCAAACACATGGAATAGAGAGGCCGCCGTATTCTT
The DNA here is from genome assembly GCA_937902125.1 of uncultured Treponema sp. Classification (GTDB taxonomy): domain Bacteria; phylum Spirochaetota; class Spirochaetia; order Treponematales; family Treponemataceae; genus Treponema_D. Next base: position 4,083 of record CALDIB010000054.1, on the reverse strand, counting down.
TGCGGCCGCCGCGGTTTATTTTGTAATCGCTTGCCTTCCTTTTGGATTGGGCTCTTGGGCCGCTGGAATTGGCGCCGCTCACGCGGCCGCAGGAGCGGCGTATATGATGGTCGCGAACCAACTGTTTGAATACGCTTCGGATATGAAAGGCGTAAGAAACGGTGCGGCGGAAAATGTCAGGGCGGAGGCGGAGCGATGGCAAAATTCCATTGTTGATTGGAAAAACGCGGTAAAAGAGCGGGAGGAGCGAAGGACTGACTTGAATCTCTTGCTTTCGGGAAAGAAAGATCTGGACGGAAAAAAAATCTCATGGGAAGATTTTAGGCAGGCTTTGTCCTCAACCTTTGACAAAGGATCGGTGGGAGTGGATTCCTCTTGGTTTTTGTCGCTAAAAGACGGCTCCGCCTCTGGAGGAGACTTGCGTTCCTTTTTTGACGAGATAACAAAAGAGCGAGACTTTTATGACATCCAAAGCGTCATGGAAGAAATGACGTCCGTTTTGCAAGACAATTTCTCCCAAAAAAAATCGGCGTTGGACAGTTTGCTTTTGGCGCGGGAAGGGGATTTGTCTTTTGACAAGGCGGGGTATTACAAGGACTTGATTTCGTTTTATTCAAAGGACGCTTTGCGCTCCATTCCTGCGGCCATGAACCGGCAAAGCGAAGATTATGTAAACGGCATTCTTCTGGACTGCGCAAATTTGTCGGCGGAGGCATTGGAATACTCCGCGAGAAACAAGGCGCTGCAAAAAATGGCGCTTTGCGCCGACATCCTAAGTGACTTTAACGAGCAAATTTTTTTGTGGGAAGAAAAAAACAAGACGATTCTTTCTTCGGCGCAAATTGAATGGAGGGACGCGGAAGACAAATTGGAGCTTTCTTTTTCGTCTTGGAAAAAGAAATTTGAGTTAGACTACAAAAACGGAAGCCAAGAATGGAGCGAAAACTACCGAAAATTTTTGTCGGAAAAAAACGATTGGCTTATGAACCAATACCTTGCGACCGGCGGACAAAGCGCTCCGTCTCCGGCCCTTGTTCCCAAAATAAAGGCCCGTTTTGAGACTGACCGACAAATAGAGGCCGCCGTCGATTCGTTGTGCGACTCAAGAAAATTCGAGCGCATAGGCATGGCGGCGCAAAAGCTCTCGCTTTTTTCGCAAAGCGAGTTTTACGCCCTCAATTTGTTTCAAAAAATGGACCTTTCATTGATTCGGGATTTTGACTCCGCCCTAAAAGTCCAAAGGCAGTTGCAACAAAGCATGCAAGACGCGGCCGCAAAGGGGATGGCGCAAGAGGCCCAACTGCAGCTTGAGAAAAGCGTGAAGGAATCTTTTGACGCGATACAGAGCCAAAATCAAGGCGTTGAAAAATGGGAGCTTTCAATGGTTCGCGAGGCCGGATACAGCGTGGATCCCCTGATCCACCGCAACGCCATAAGCGATGTTTCAGCTTTGCAAGTAAAGCGGGAAGAGCAAAGGGTTCACCGTTACGAATATTTCTCTCCTTCGGCTCCAGCCTTTGACTTTGACCTGTCCTCCTGCTTGGGTTCAACAGAATTTTTCATTATGAAAAAAGTTGAGGAGGGCCGCAAAAAAATCCAAGACTGGTCCGAATCTATTTTCGGCTCTCCTCAAAGCCAAAACTCCGGCGGCCTTTTGTCCGAGCACATAGGCAAGGCTCCCGTCTTTATTTCAAATGTGGACTCAAGCAAGTCAAGGGATAGAAACGTTCAAGATTGGGGCTCCGGACAAATGGGCTTGATTCTTCTTGACTTTCAATGGAACGCGATTGTCGCGCAAGCGGCCGCCTCGGAACTGGCCAAGCCGATTTACGATCAAAAGCTTATCGACGCCGGCGGCTTCGCGCTTCCTTCCATTCGCGACATAGCGGGAATTGTAATGGACATTGTCGCCAACGCCACAGGAATGCTGCCGCTTCAATTTGCCGACGACTTTTTGTTTGGAGCGATTGACGTTGGAATGGGCTACAAGTCTTGGGGAGAGGTTGCCGAAGGCTTTGCAAAACAAGGCCTTATGGCTGGAATCGCTTCCGGCGTGAAATGGGTTGGAAAGGCGCTTGGCGGCGTCCTTCAAAAATCAGTCAAGTTCTTTCAAGGCGGAGCGGGAAGCCAAATTTTAGGCGGTTTTCAAAACGCGGCCACAGGTTATATGACCAACGCGGCCTCAAGTTATGTCAACGCCTTTGATTTTGCCAGCGGAAAAATGGACTGGGAAACGGCCGCGGCTTCGTGGCTGGACGCGGGAGCCTTGTCAAACGCCGCGGGAACCTTTTTAGGCGGAAGCCTGGGCGCCCTTAACAAGATAGACGCAAACGGGCTCGAACTGAGCGACAATGTTTTTGGAAACATCCGCGGCATGAACGGCTTGATTGGGAATCTTGGCGGCCAGGCGATAAATTATTTGGCCTCCGGCGACTTTTCCGTAAACCTTTTGAGCGCCAAAGGCGTGGGGCTCTTGGAATTTGGAATCCATGACGGAGAGCTTAAAGCTGGAATAGGAAAGGGCGGCTTGGACTTGTCATTTCAAAGTTTGTCCTCGTTTGTCCAAGGAGCCAAAGACGCGGCAAAAGTTTCTAAGTTGAAAAAAGGCCAGGATGCCGACCAAGCGCTTTTGAACGCCTCAAACCTTTTGGCGCGCTCTAATTCCGACAACAATGTTTCCCTCGCCTCGGACTTGTTCAACGGAAAGCGCTCCTTGATGTTTGAGGAAGGCGCCGGCCAGTTTGGAAGAAGCGACGGCTCTTCCATTGTTCTTGACAAAGAACTTTTGGCGCAAGGAAACGAGGGGCAGGCCTTGATAGCGGCTTTGGCTTCATTCCAAAATTTGGCGCAAATCGATAAGAACGCCATGATTGACAAGATTGATTTTTCAAAGGCAAAAAACGAAAACGGACAAGCGTATACGGAAGCCGAAATCGAAATGGCAAGGAACAAGCTTAAGAGCGACGCCGTTTTGGATTCAATGGCCGAAGTTTCAAATGTGTTCTTGTCGTCAGCCGCGGCCTTGGGCTTTGACGTTTCAAAAATGCAAAACGGCAATTCAATAGCCTTGATGGCGGACGCTTACAAGCAGGGCGGAATGCCGGCCGTTTACGCCATTTACGCTGATTCAGAACGCGCCGCCGCTGACAAGGGCGAAGAAAAAATCACTTTGGCCCGATTGGTGGAACAGCCTTGGTTTCAAAACGCCGCTGAAAACAGGGGCGTGGCTTTAGGCGAAAGCCTTTCAAAGGAGGAATACAACCGCTTGGCCAGACAACGCGCCATTGACCGTTACGCCGGAAAAAAGATACAAGAAGCGCTGCAAGCTAAATCAGGATCTTTGACTCCTTGGGAACTTGAAAAAATAAAGACCGAGGCGCGGGCCAAAGCCGCCATGGAGATTGTGGAAGGCGTCGCCAACAAGAAATACGGCTACATGCCTGAAAAAAATTGTACCGACTTGAGCGGCTATGGCTGTACATTGGCGACCGCCGCTTACATTGCGTATTCGATAAGCGGAAAAGTCGGCACCCTTGCCGAAGCCAATGAAATAGTAAAAGAAAACGATTTGTTCGTTTATCAAAAAGACCAATACGGACTTCTTGTTCAAGACGAAAACGAAGTGAGCGAAAAAAATATGATTGGCCGCGGAATCGGCTACGTGAACGCCGTAAACGCAATCGCCGGCGGAAATTACCTTGGAATGGACGGCCGCGATTATTCTGTTGAAGCCGACATATATTCAGGAAACAAAAAAATTGACAACCGGCAGAAAATTTTTGACCGCATTTTGACATCCTCAAAAAATCAAGACGACGTTTACTTTGTCCACATGCGGGTGAACGGCAGTCATTCGGTTCTTTTTGATTCCCTTTCTTACAAAGATGAAAACGACTACAAGTCTTCCAAACTTTCTGTCATGGATCCATGGCAAGGCGGAAAATACGGCCCAAAATCTTGGGCGGACATCAGCCGCGCGGATTTTTACAAGCTTACTCAAAGCGGAAAAGACATTTACAATTTGACAAAAACGGCGCTTCGTTCGGCGGCATAAAAAACGGCGGCGTGAAACCTGCGGCGGGG
>CALDIB010000053.1 GCA_937902125.1 uncultured Treponema sp. | reverse complement strand
CTTACGAAAATTCAGTCTCCGACATAATGAAAGAAAACATTTCTTTGCAAGAAGACTCAGACGACGTTTCGGTTTCAGTTGGAGACGACATCAACGCCGCATTTGACGAAGCGGACGCGACTGAATCAGACATTGCCGACGACGCTTTGGCCGAAAAAGACGCTTACGAAAATTCAAAGTCATTGGACGAAGAATTTTCCCTTGACATCGGCGACGAAAGCGAAGAGGCCGTTCCCGAAACCTTGGACGAAAGCATTTTGGCCCAAAACGCGGACGAACCTGCCATTGACGATGTTTCGATAGACGAAACAATCGACGAGGCAATCTTTGACCAAGAGCCTGCGGTTGAAGAAACATTGGCCGACGAAGCCGTGTTTGAAGAAGCTTCGGTTGAAGAGCCCGCGCTTGACGAGCCTATAGTTGAAGAGACTGTCGTTGACGAGCCAATAGTTGAAAAGACTATAGCCGCAGCGCCTGCCGCCAGTTCCGAAAAGACGACGATTTCAAAAGACCTTAAGTCAGAAATCGTTTCCGTCCTTTCATACATGGATCAATTGCTCGAAAACCTCCCTGAGGAAAAAATTACGGAGTTTGCCAAGTCCGAGCATTTTGTGACTTACAAAAAACTCTTTGACGAACTTGGCCTTTCATAAAAATGGGATTGCTCAGCGTCGCTTCGGAAAAAAAACTTGGCCTTGGGGCCAAAGCCGAAGAGCCTTCAAACATTTCTTTTCAGCAATGGGCAAAGCAAAACGGCTTTGGGCGCTGCGGCGTGTTCCGATCAAAGAGCGGCCTCATGTTTCTTGAGAGCGCCTACGGAATCGACGCGGCGAGCGTGTTCAATTCCATATCCACAAAAGACTTTTGGAACGGCTCGGTTCATTCGGACACATGGGTGAACCTTGACAGCGAAAGCCCCAATTTTTCGGCGTTCACGCAATTTTTGGGAACCGAAGCCCGCTCAAAGGTCCAAGCCTTTAGAATGCTGAAGATTCTTGACGACGGCGATTTGATTGTTTTTTTTGAATGCGCTTTTAAAGGCGAGTCTTTTGCAAGGCCAAAGGCGGCTTTCGCGCAAGAACTAAAAGGCATTCTGCATTCCCAAGACAAAAATCTTTTGGTCGAACCTACCTCCGCCATGGCAGAAAGTCTTTTAAAGAATGGAAAAGTCCGCCTGCTCTTAATCTCCACAAAAAAAGCTTTTGACGAAGTGAGCAAAAAAATCGAAGTCAGCGAATTGACCTTGCAAAAAATCTTGATAAACACGATTTTTGAGGAGGTCTTCTTTAAGGCAAAAACTCTCTTCTCCTCCCCCGCCGTGATTTATTCCACAGATCCGCAGGAAATAAAAGTCGCGGCGGCAATCAATCCGCAAGTTGAGGACGAGCTTTTAAAAGCACATCTTTCTCTTGAATGCAAAAACATCATCGGAAGCGAAGCCGCGGAAAAAATCATAGTTCTGACGGCAGGCTATTCCGAATACAGCGAAGAAATCATTGACTATCTCCTGCGAGGCTAGCCTTGTCCGCGTCTTTTTTATTGGCAAAAAACGGTTCCAAAAGCGCCAAAGCCAACGGCGTTCTTTTGCATTCCGCTTACAATCCGCAAATCGAAGGAGAAAGATTCGCGCAAAACGCCGCGGCGGATTTTATTCCAAAACATGTCGTTGTAATTGAAGGCGCCCTTGGATATTGCGTCCAGCCTTTACGAAATCGATTTTGCGGCGCGAAAATATCAACGATACGTTTTGGACAGGACTTTAACGAAAGCGACAATCTTTGGGACGCGGCGTTCAATCTGCAAGGACAAAGCGACGGCAAAGAAAATGACTTTCTAGCGGGGCTGCTTTTTGACTTTATGGGCGAGGAAGGCTTATACCAATGCCTTTTTCTTGAATGGCCGCCCTCGGCCCGCGCTTGGCCCAAAGAAACAAAAGAAGCGTGGAATCAAATCAAGGCCGCAATGCAAAAAGCAAAAATTCTTTTGGCCACCCACGAGCATTTTGCAAAACGCTGGCTAAAAAACAAAGCCATTTTTTTTGAGCGCCTTGAGCGGACTTTGCGGATGGACAAAATACAAAGTCCCGTTTTGATTTGCGCCTCAGGCCCAAGCTTGGAAGAGTCCGTCAACAGCATAAAAAAAGTCCGCTCAAAAATTTTTGTCTGCGCGCTTTCGTCGGCGGCCGGCGTTTTGGCTTATAACAAAATTCAGCCGGACTTAGTTTTAAGCGAGGACGGCGGCTGGTGGGCAAAAAAACACTTGGACATTTTAAGAAACGAATTTTTGGACGTTCCGCTGGCGCTGGAACCTGAAAGCGCCTGCCCTTCCGTTTTGCTGCAAAAAAAAGAAATCCTTCCCCTTTGTTATGACGACGACGAGATTTCAAAAAAAATATTCGGAGCGCTTGGACTTGAATACGTTGAGGCGCGCAGAAACGGAACTGTAAGCGGAAGCGCCATGGAACTTTTTTTGTCTCTTTGCAAAAAAGAAATTTACTTTGCGGGCCTAGACTTGGCGCCAGCGAACGGTCAAAGCCACGCGCGCCCAAACGCCTTGCAATCGGAGCGGGAAGAGCAAGACTTTAGGCTGCGTCCCAAAGCGACCCGCGCCGCCGCCGAAGTAATGCCGTCGCCAAGCCTTGAGATTTACAAAAACTGGTTTTCCGCCTGCAATCTTAACGGCAGGAAAGTTTTTAGAATCAAGGGAAAAAGCGGCTTTTCAAATTCGCTGGGCCAAATAAAGGACATAAATTTAAAGGACTTTGAAGAGGCTATAGCGGCGGAAAAAGACCGCCCGCAAAAAAATGAAACGAGCGCGCAAGAAAGACCTCTACCCCAAAAAAGCGAGCGAGCAAGAACTGCAAGGGAGCAAATCCTTTTATGGAGCCAAAGCGACGGTTTTTTAACGGAAATATTTCCCGCCGACTCAATCATTTTCCGCCGCTCTTTGGACAAAGCGCAAAAGGACGAGCGGCAAAAAATCATCGCCCGAAAAAAGCAAGATTTGCTCGACGGCGTTTTTGGGGAGAAAAAATGAGCCGCCTTTACAAAGAAGTCGTCCAGGCAAAAAATTCCCTTGAGGTTCCAATTTTTGCGTCTGGAAAAGCCGCGCACTCAAAATACGCCCCCCAGCGGGAAGCGGAAAATTTTGCCCCGGAAAAAAATGGAGAGATTTTTTTTGCCGTAGTTCTTGGCGCGGCAGGCGGCTTTCATTTGCAATCTCTTTTGCGCAGAAACCCAGGTTGCAAAATTCTTGCGATTGAAAAGAGCCAAGAGGATTTGGATTTCTTAAAAGAAAATGTTCCCTTGATAAAAAAACTTTTTGAGGACAAAAGGATTGTCTTTTGCGCCGCCGACCAAGAGGGAGCGGCGGAAAGCGCGCTGAGCCAAAATTATTTTCCTGCCCATTACGGAAACCTTGAAATCCTGACCTTGCGCTCGTGGTCGCAAGAAGCAGGACAAGACTTTGAGACAATCATAAAAAGGATAAAGGCCCTTTTGCCGTCAATAAGCGCGGACTATTCAACGCAGGCGCGTTTCGGACGCTTGTGGTCAAAAAACATTTTTTGCAATTTAAGAGTTTTAAAAAAAATTCAAGAAAAAAAACAAGAAGCCTTTTGCGTGTCTCAAAGCGATTTGCAAAAAACGGCCGCGGTAATCGCCGCCGGACCAAGCCTTGACCAAACGGCGGACTTGATAAAACAAGAGCGGAACAAATATTTTGTCATCGCCACTGACACCGCGCTAAAATCTTTTGCAAGAAGAAAAATTAAGGTTGACGCCGTGGTTTCCATAGACGCGCAGTTTTTAAGCGCGGAGCACTTTTACGCTTGCGATTGCAAGGGCATGATTTTTGTCTTAGATTTGGGCGCGGACTCGTCAATAGCCAACTACGCGCTCAACAACAATGGAAAATTGATTTTTGCAAATTCCGGCCATCCCCTCATTTCCTTCGCAAGCGCTTTTTGCAAAAATCCCTTTCCACGGCTTCAAAGCGGCGGCGGAACGGTGGCGATTTCGGCGGTTGACTTCGCGCTCCAATGCGGATTTAAAAACGTGAAAATTTTTGGAGCGGACTTTGGATACTCTCGCGGAAAAGCCTACGCAAAAGGAAGCTATCTGGACGACTTGTATCAATGCAAGCAAAGCAGGATTGACAGCGCCGAAAGCGCTTGGACTCGGCTTATGTTCAGAAGTCAATTGAAAAAAAACGAGCGCTCCATTTTACAAAGCCCCGTTCTTCTTAGATACCAAGAAACAATGGAAAGTTTTTTGGGAGACTTTAAACGGAACAATTTCATTTACGACATTAAAAACCAAGGCCGCAAAAGCGAAAGCCTTTTTTTAAAAAGCCACTTTGACTTCACGGCATTTAAAAGCCGGCTTGATTCGATTTGCCGCCTTTTGGAAAACAGCGAAGAATTTTTGCCGGAAGAAAGCTTGATTTTGCCCGACATGGCTTATTGGAGGACGCAAGCGGACAGAGACAGCGTTTTTTGCGGCCAAAATAAAATTCAAATAAAAGACGCAAAAAAACTTGCGCTGAAGAAAATTCTATTGTATAATGCTATGTTATGAAAAAGAGGGGTATTTCAATCGCGGCGCTTGCTATCGCTTGCGTCTTTGCCGCAACGGCAATTGTTTTTTCCGCATGCGTTTATTTTGACTACAGTTCAGGCTTAAAAGCCGCGGGAGCCAAATTTGAAAAGCTGTCTTCCAGAACGGCGGAGGCGAGCGAGATTTATTCAAGCGGCTCAAAGGAATTCTTAAACCTGTTCAATTCCGCGGTGGGCTCGCCGGAAATCTTTGAGTCAATCAGGCTGAAAGTCAACGGACAGGACGCTTATGTTTATCCGATGCATGAGGAGCGCTCGCCTTCGGTTTTTGTAAAAGCCTTCAGCACTAGAATAGCGGGAGGCGACGGAGCGGACATACGCCTTGACGCGAACATTTACGCAGTTTCGTCCTCAATCATTTACTATAGAGCAAAAATCGCGTTCATAATAATCCTCGCGGGAACCCTGCTCTCTTGCATTTTGCTTCTTAGCCTTTACTTGGGCGAAAGCGGACAAGAAGAAAGCGACGTTGACTTTAAAAAGACAAAGGTTGACGACGACTTTGGAGAATCGCTTTTTGACGAAAATGAAATTCAAGCTCCTCAAGAAGAAGCCCAAAAAGAAATTCAAGAGCAAGCCCAAGAAGAAGCGCCGCAAGCGGAGTTTCAAGAACAAGGCCAAGAAGAAGCCGCGCAAGACAGCGACGGCGAAAAGGTTGACTACAATCCCCTTGAAAACGCCTACGCGGATCACAAGGCGGAAGAAAAACTTTCAGACGAAAGCGAAAAAGGCTTGTTCTCGCCGGCAAGCGGATTTGGCTGGGAATCATACTTGGAAACGCGCTTGGAATCAGAATTGGTCCGCGCCGCGTCAAGCGAGCAAGACTTGGCTCTTGCGGTGATAAAAATTCCGGGCATGACAAAAGAATCAGACTACTACGGAAACATTTGCCAAGTCTTGCAAAACTTTTTCCAGTTCAAGGATTTTATTTTTGAATGCGGAGAAGACGGATTCGCGGCAATCATGCAGCGCTGCGACATTGACCAAGCCATGCAAAACGCGGAACTCTTGCACGCGGAAATGACAGGCGCCTTAAGTTCCGCAGGACAAAGCTCAAAGCCTTTGATTGGAATCTCAAGCCGCTCCCTGCGGCTCATCTCGGCGGAACGCCTTAAAAACGAGGCCCAGCAGGCGCTTGCCCACGCCAGCGGCGAAGCGGACAGTCCAATCATAGCGTTTAGGGTCAACCCTGAAAAATACAGAAAATTTATGGGCGGCCAAGACGAAGGCCAAGAAGCTGAAAACCTGAACGGGCAAAACTAAGCGCTATTTTTTAGGAGGGGCAAGTTCCAAATCCTTTTCAAGTTCTTTTGGAATTTGTCCCTTGCTTTCATCCACAGGCGGATTCAAGGCCTCGTTTATTTTTGACTCAAGGGCCTTTATTTTCTCTTCGTCAGGAAACTTTTCTTTTATCACGGCAAGCTGTTCGGCCGCATCTTGGTATTTTTCAAGGGTGGTCAAAACAGTCGCGTAATTCACAAGGATTTGGGCCGAATCTGGATTTTCAGAAATCAGCTCCAAATACAAGCGCTCCGATCTTTCAAAATCGTTTGTCATTGCGTAAATGTAAGCCAAGCTTTCCTTAACGCTTGAATTGTCCTTGTCCTTTTTTAAAATTTGATTGTAAATGTCCACGGCCTTGGACCAATCTTTTGCCAGCGCGTATGAGCGGGCGGCCTTAAAATAGGCGGCGTTAAAAATGCGTTCGTTTGACGAAGACTTAATGTAATAGTCCGCCGCCTTTGAGTAATTTTTAAGCTTGAAGTACTCTTCCGCGATGTTGTAATACTCAATAAAAATATTGTCCACGGCGACTTTCTTTTCTCCGGGAACAAAAAAACGGGTGCTCTTGCAAGAGACCAAAGCGAGGCAAAACAATGCGGCGGCGGCGGCTTTTTTTAACATCAGGCCTTGTCCAAAACCATAGACTCAATTTCGGCAAGCTGGGAATTATACAAACCGTTGATTGTGCTTCCGTAATTGGCAATAAGGCGGATGATGTTGCGGGGATTTTCCTTTTTGTCGCATCCGTTCAAGCGGTCGCCCGCGTCCCCAAGGCCCGGCATGATGTAGGCGCTCTTGTTCAAGGCCGGATCCATCCACAAGGTGTAGCAAACGCAATTTTCAAGGGCGCGGCTGATTCTTAAGGAGCCTTTGAGCGCCGAGATTATGTTGAAGAATTTTATTGAGCGGGGGCGGACGCCTTGGCTTTGAAGATATTTTACGACAGTGACAAGGGAGCCGCCGGTGGCGTTCATAGGATCGGCGAAAATCAAGTCCTTTCCGTCAAGCTTCTCAAGGTTAAAGAATGACTTTTTTAGGTCAAGAATGTATTGCATGTTGTTTTCTTGCTTGGTGTCGTCCCGGTTGATTTTAAAAAGCGCGAAGGGAGTGACATAGCCGTTTGAGGAATACTCTTCGATTTCCTTTGACATGATGATGCTGGGAAGAAGGGCTCCTCTAAGCATTACGCACATCACAGAGTTTGAGATTTCCGAGTCAATGTCGGGAATCTTGTGGACAGCGTAATTTTGCACGGGATTCGTGACCGGAGTTGACGTCACGATGAAATTTTTTTTGTCGGAATGAGGGCCTGTGTAGGCAAGCCTAAAAAGCATCTCGTAAGCGCGCTGGGTGTAGTAGACAAATTCGTGGTTGTCGGTATTGACGCTTCTAAGCTTTGAAATGACATGGCTTGCCTCGGCGTGGCTCCCCTCTTCCGTTTCAAAAGAAAAGACTTTGATGGAAGGATGCTTTTTTAGGATGTCCTGCATCATATGACCCATCTTGTTAAACTGCTGGATTGTCTTTTCCTTGTCCAAGGGACTAAAGGCCTTCATCGTCTCTTCATACATCGCGGCCATCTTTTTCAAGTCCTCTTGGTCGCCTTCCGTCAAATATCCGTCAAGGTCTTCCGCCTTTAAAATAATCTTGTCGTCCGCCATTTTTCATTCCTCCAATTTTGCGCGCTTTAAATGCCAAGCATTTTTTTCATTTGGTCCATAGACACTTGAATGCCGGTGACAGAAAGGTGGCGATCGTCGCTTGCAGTCACCTTTGAGTCAGTCATCAAAAGAGCCACCTTTAGGAAAGCCACAGCCTTTGAAATGAGGTTGTCCTTTGAAAATTCCATGTTCAAGTCAACAGAATACTTTCCTGAAGGCAACTTTTCAAATTCGCCTTCGATAAAATTCAACTGAAAAATCGAAGAGGAAAGGCTTGTTCCCAAAAGGTTTGTAATGAAAGAAAGGGGCTTGTTCATGTAAAGACGAATGTTGTCCGTTGAAGAATCGCCCACAAATTTGTAGGCTTCGCTCTCCTTCCATTCTGAGACCGACGAAGAATTTAAAATGCCGGAAAGAAACTGGGAGTTGGCTTCAGAGTCGTAGCGCTCAAGCTGAGGCGTGATGTCCGAGCCCAGCAAAATCAAATCGCTTCCAGGAGCGCAAATTTGAACGCCGGATTTTTTTTCAGTGTAAACCTGATAAAGGCCTGCCGTGTTGACGTTTTGGATTTTTTTTGAAAAATATTCAGTGGACGAAAGAGCCAGCTTTGAAGCCGTGGAAACGGTTCCGTCGCAAGCAACTTGAAGGCGGCTTTTGTTTGAGGGGCTTCCGATTCCAACATAAACGCGGTCAATGCTGTCAGTAACATTCTTTATGTATTTGTCGGAAACGTCGCTGCCAATCATCGACTTTAAAAGGCTGTTGGTGAACTCGCTGTGAACGCCCACAGGGACGCTGATGTAAACAAGAGAGTCTTGGTCCATGGTGTCAAAGGCGTTCACCTTGACGCTTGAGCCCATGACAGAGGCGCAGGATCCAAGGACAAAAAGCGCGAGGCTTGCGGCCGCCGCCAAAACAAAACAATTAGTTCTTTTCAATTTTCACTCTCCATTTTTTATCGTCAGCTTCAACTACAGTCGCTCCCGCATCTTCAGACCACTCGGCGCTCGCGGCCAAGGTTTCGCCGGAAACAAAGTCCGAGAACATGGCCCAAGCGTCCTTAAGCTCAGAGTCGCCAAAGACCTTAAGGTTGATTCTGTCAGTGACGCTAAGGCCGCTTTCCTTGCGCAGGTTCTGAATGCCGCGAACAAGGTCGCGCGCCCAGCCTTCTTTTTTAAGTTCGTCGGTGATGTTGGTCTCAAGGCCCACCGTAAGGGTTCCGTCGTTCACGACCTTAAGGCCTTCCTTTTCAATTCGCTCCACGATGATTTTTTCTTCGGTCAAATCTACGCTCTTACCTTCAACGTCAAGAGAAAGCTTTGAGCCGTCCAAGATTGACTGGATTTCGTTTTGTCCAAGAGCGGAGATTTTTGTCGCGGCAAGCTTCATCAAGGGGCCCAATTCTTTTCCAAGAACCTTAAAATTGGCCTTGGCCTTGTATTCTACAAGCTCGTCCTCGCGGTCGTGGAAGACAACTTTCTTTACGTTAAGCTCCTCGCGAATGGCGTCTTCCATCTCGGCGAGGACTTTCTTTTCCTCCGCGTCTCTCGTTACAAGGGCGACGGCGGAAAGGGGCTGGCGGTTCTTTATGTTGAATTGGTTTCTTAGGCTGTGGCCCATGGAAACCGCCTTTTGAACCGTGGCCATCTTGAACTCCAACTTTTCGTCCCGCATGGCCTCGTTGTATTTTGGCCAGTCGCTAAGGTGAACGCTTTCCGAGTCGCCGGAAACTTTCAAGTTTTGCCAAATCTGCTCGGTGACAAAGGGAATGAAAGGAGCGCTGACTTGCGCGAAAGTTTTAAGCGCCAAATACAAGGCTTCGTAGGCCTCAGCCTTGTCGGAATCGTTTTCGCTCTTCCAAAAGCGGCGGCGGCTTCTGCGGATGTACCAGTTGTTAAGCTGGTCGATGAAGGCCACAATCGGGTCAATGGCGCCGCTCAAGTCGTAGTCGTCCAACGCCGCGGTGACATTCTTCACCAAAGATTGGGTCACGCTCAAAATCCAGCGGTCAAGGGGATTTTGCGGCAAGGCCTTTTCAAACAGTTTTCCGTCGGGCTGAATCTTGTCAATGTTGGCGTAAGTCACAAAGAAGGAATAGCTGTTCCAAAGGGGAATCAAAATTGACTTTAGAATCTCCTTAACGCCGTCGTCGGAATAGCGAAGGTCGTCGGCCTTTACAACCGCCGAATGCATCAAGAACAAGCGCAAGGCGTCGGCGCCGAACATGTTGATGGCCTCAACAGGGTCGGTGTAATTCTTAAGAGACTTGGACATTTTGCGTCCGTCACTTGCCAACACCAAACCGTTTACGATGCAGTTTTTAAAGGCGGGCTTGTCGAACAATTCCGCGGCCAAAACCGTCAAGGTGTAGAACCAGCCGCGGGTTTGGTCAAGGCCTTCGCTGATAAAGTCGGCAGGAAAATGCTTTTCAAAAAATTCCTTGTTTTCAAAGGGATAGTGAAGCTGCGCGTAAGGCATGCTGCCCGACTCAAACCAGCAGTCAAAGACTTCCGGAATGCGCTTCATCTTGCTTCCGCAAGAGCAAGGAATTTCTATCTTGTCCACATACTGCTTGTGGAGGTCGTCGGGGTAAACGCCGCTTAAATCCTTTAATTCTTGGCGGCTTCCAACGCACAAAGTTTTTTTGCAGTCCGGGCACTTCCAAATCGGAATGGGGTTTCCCCAGTAGCGGTTTCGGCTTACCGCCCAATCCCGCGCTCCCTCAAGCCATTTTCCAAAACGGCCGTCCTTGATGTGGGCGGGCTGCCACTTGATTTGGCTGTTGGCCTTTAAAAGCTTTTGGTTTTCCCCGGCCACTTTTACAAACCAGCTTCCGATTCCCCGATAAATCAAGGGAGAGCCGCACCTCCAGCAGTGGGGATACTGGTGCTTGATTTGCTCCCGGCGGACAAGCTTGCCTTCCTTTTTAAGGCGGTCCATAATGTCCTTGTCGCATTCCTTTACAAAGCGGCCGGCGTAGTCGGGAACTTCCTTTGTAAATTTGCATTCCGCGTCAATGGGCTCCATAAAAGGAATTTGCGCGTCGGCGGATTTTCCTGAATTTTCCTTTTTGAAAACCTGGCTGTCGTCTTCGCCAAAGCTGGGCGCCAAGTGGACAATGCCAGTTCCGTCTTCGGTGGAAACATAGTCCGCGTTAAAAAGCCTAAAGGCGCCGTCGCTTCCGTCCTTGTTTTTCGCCAAGTTCTTGAAGTAATCAAAGAGGGGTTCGTATTTGGCGCCCAAGAAATCTTTTCCGGGCCTCTTGTAAATGATTTCGTATTCGCTCTCGTCCTTGTAGTAGGAAGAAAGGCGGCTTTGGGCCAAAATGTAATGGTCGCCGGAATCCTTGTCCAAGATTTTGACATATTCAATTTCCGGGCCCATGGCCAAGCCTTGGTTTGAAGGAAGAGTCCAAGGCGTTGTCGTCCAAGCCAAAAAGTATGTGGAACCGTTGGCCATGTCGGGGTCGTCAAAGCCCTTGGGCGCGGCGGTAATTTTAAAGCGGATTGTAATCGCGGGATCTTGGACTTCCTTGTAGCCCTGCGCAAGCTCGTGGCTTGAAAGAACCGTGGAGCATCGCGGGCAGTAAGGCAGGATATATTTTCCTTCGTAAATCAAGCCCTTGTCCCAAAGGCTCTTGGCCACCCACCAAATGGACTCCATGTAGTCCGGGTTCATGGTCTTGTAGTCGCGGTCAAAGTCAACCCAGCGGCCCATGCGGGTGATGGTCTTTCGCCATTCGCCTGTGTATTTTAAAACGCTCGCTCGGCACTTGTCGTTAAAGTTTGCCACACCGTATTCTTCTATTTCGTGCTTGGAATTGATTCCCAATTCCTTTTCTATCAAATTTTCCACGGGAAGGCCGTGGCAGTCCCAACCAAAGCGGCGGTCAACCCTTTTTCCCCGCATGGTTTGGTATCTGGGAATGATGTCTTTTATTGTTGAGGGAATGAAGTGGCCAAAGTGAGGCAAGCCAGTGGCGAAGGGCGGTCCGTCGTAAAAAATGAATTCTTCCGCGCCCTCCCGCTGGGAAATGGACTTTTTAAAAATCTCGTTGTCGCTCCAATATTTTAAGACTTCTTCTTCCTGCTTGGGAAATTCCGCTTTTGGATCTACCGGCTTATACAAAATGAACCTCGATAATAATGGTATAGTTAAATTTTGGTAATTATAGCGCATTGCAAAAAGATTCGCAAGGGAAGCTCGCGGAGCAAGGGGCAAGCGCGTCGCAAACATTGAACCTTGCGGCCCCCCCCTTTGCAATTCCCTAAAAAGCGCGCTACAATGGAAGAATGACACAAGAACAAAGCGAACGAGAGCTGCAATTCGCGCGGGCCATTCAAATGTCGGCCATGCCGTCGGTTTTTCCGGCGTATCCAGAACGGCAAGAATTTGACGTTTACGCAAAGATGATTCCCGCTGACATAGTTGGCGGCGACTTTTACGACTTTTATTTTGCGGGAGAGAACAAGCTGGCGCTTTTAATAGCCGACGTTTCCGACAAGGGAATTCCTTCGGCGCTTTTTATGATGCGGGCCAAAACTATTTTTAAAAGCCTGATTGAGTCCGGCCTTTCGCCGGCCGAAGTTTTGACAAAGGCCAACGATTCCCTTTGCAAGGAAAACGAAGCGGGAATGTTCCTTTCGGCCTGGCTTGGAATCGTTGACCTAAAGAACGGAAGCGCGACTTACGCCTTGGCCGGCCACCGGCCTCCGGTTTTGACAAAGGAATTCGCGCCTCCTGAGCGCCTTTCAGGGCCAAAGAATTTCGTTCTTGGCGCCATGGACGGAATCGAATACGAAGAGCGGACTTTGGCGCTGGAAAACAACGACACGATTTTCATTTGGACTGACGGAATGACCAACTTCCAAAACAAGGAAGGCCAAGCCTTTGGCGAAGAGCGGGTTTTGGAAATTCTAAAAAAGACAAAAGGCCTTTCCCCCGCCGCCATTTGCGAAAAGGTCATTCAAGAAAGCCAAGAGTTCATGCAAGGGCAAAAGCAGGACGACGACATAGCGCTCTTGTGCTTTAAATTTAATTACCGCGCCATGGACGGACAAGTTGAATACAACGATGTTGTCGAAAAGGCCGTGGAATTCGCGCTGAAAGCCCACCGAGACGAAAAGAGAAAGTCAAACGGAGTTCCATACATTTTGCACCCAATTGAGGTAGCGGCCATTTCCGCCCGCCTTACAGAGGAGCGGGAAGTCATGGCGGCCGCCCTTTTGCACGACACCGTTGAGGACGCCGGAGTGACTCGGGAGCAGCTTGAAAAAAAATTTGGAAGCCGGGTGGCAAACCTTGTAATGGCGGAAACCGAAGACAAGCACCGGGAGCTTTCCGCGGCCGCCTCGTGGAAAATGCGCAAGGAAGAGTCAATCAAAGACTTGAGGGCCACAAACGATTTGGGAGTCAAGGCCATGTGGCTTTCGGACAAGCTTTCAAATTTGCGATCCCTTTACACGGACTGGCGGCAAAAAGGAAGCGGAGCTTGGCAGGTCTTCAACCAAAAAGACCCGGCCCAGCACGCGTGGCTTTACATGAGCATCATTGAATGCTTGTTCCCCTTTAAGGACACGCCTGAATACAAAGAATACATTCGCATTTGCCAAGAAGTTTTTGGAAGCCTTTGGACATTCAAGGGTTAGAACAACTGGAGGAAAATTATGGAAATAGCGGAAGGAAAATTTGACGGCGGAACTTTTACCGCGCGCCTTAACGGACACATTGACTCAAGCAACGCGGCCAAGGCGGAAGCGGCCCTTAAAGAATTGACGGTCGGAAAACAAATTGACAATTTTGTGATTGACGCGGAAAACATGGAATACATTTCCAGCGCCGGCCTGCGGGTTGTCCTGGCGTTCAGAAAGGCCTATCCAAAATTCAAGCTTGTGAACGTCAAGAGCGAAGTTTACGAAGTTTTTGAAATGACAGGCTTCACCCAAATGATGGAAGTTGAAAAGGCCTACAAAAAAGTTTCGGTCGCCGGCTGCGAAATAATCGGCGAAGGAAAAAACGGAATCGTCTACCGCATTTCTCCCGACACCATCGTAAAGGTTTACAAAAATCCCGACGCGCTTGACGAAATTAAAAACGAGCGGGAACTTGCCCGCAAAGCCTTTGTCAACGGCATTCCCACAAGCATTTCCTACGACATTGTTCAAGTTGACGGAAAGTTCGCCTCAATGTTTGAAATGCTTGAGGCCGACTCAATCTCAAAGAAGATAAAAAAAGAGCCGCAAAACATCGACGAATTTGCCAAGGCCTCCGTGGACTTGCTAAAAAAAATCCATTCCGTGGAGTTGAAGCCGGGAGAAATGGTTGACGCTAAGGAAGACTACCTAAAGCGCGCCCAACGCTTGCAAGAAAGCCTGGCCCCGGAAGTCTACGCAAAGCTTTGCGACTTGGTGAAGGAAATCCCCCAAAACAACCACATCATTCACGGCGACTTCCACACAAAGAACCAAATGTTCCTAAAAAGCACCGGCGAGCTTATGCTGATTGACATGGACACCCTTTGCTTGGGCGACCCGGTCTTTGACTTTGGCTCCCTTTACAACGCCTACGTTGGCCGCGCCCTTGCGGAGCCGGGCAACTCGGAAGCGTTTTTGGGAATCAGCGACGAACAAGCCGCGCGCTTTTGGGAAAAGACTTTGGAATTCTACTTTGAAACTTCGGACAAAGAAAAGCTTGAGGAAATCCAGCGGCGCGCGATGATTGTGGGCCAGCTTCGCCTTATGGCAAAGGCCATCAAGTCTTACAAGGGAACCGAAGCCGGCGAGCGGCAAATCAAAAGTTCAAAAGCTCTCTTGGAAGAGGCCGTTCCCAAAACAAGCCGCCTGACATTGGCAAGCCTTTAGGGGACCTCGAAAAACTTCAGTTTTTCGAGGTAACTCTGAAAATGCGATGTTCTAAGTCGCGCTATTATAGCGACGAGAGAACTCGCCGGCACTTTCGAAAAATCGCCTAAGGCGAGTTTTTCGAGGTGCCCTTTAGTTTCCGCTTTTGGCGGCCTCGGCCTCTTCCTTTTTAGCTTCGTTCTTGTCCTTAATGTCGGCAAAGCCAATCAAGATGGCGATAAGGCCGATAAAGGCGCTGAAGCAAGGCAAAAAGCCTTTCAAAAAGTAAACCACCTCGTCGCCCCACTGCAAGGGCATTGAAGGCAAGACGCTAAAAACCGTAAAGGCGATAAAAAGAATTCCCAAAATCAACGCGACCATAATTCCTCCAAAATATGCGTCCGGCCGGCGCTTTGGCCGGACATGATTTTTTTTGACTTTCTTATTCCCCTTGAATGGGATTGTTGGCAAAGTCGTAGCCGATTCTGTAAAGCTTCTTTCCGCTGAAGAAGTCGTTGGTAAGCTTTACGATTGTTCCTGACAAAATCAAAAGCGAAATGATGTTAGGAATGGCCATCAAGCCGTTGAAGATGTCGGCGATTGTCCATACGGCGCTGATTGTCATGTAAGGTCCGATGAAAACGGCTGCGATGTAAAGCCAGCGGTAAATCTTTACCGGAAGCATGTTGCCGTTTGAAAGGTATTCAATGCAGCGCTCTGAATAGAAGTCCCAGCCCAAAATTGTGGTGAAGGCGAAGAGAACTAAGCAAACCATAAGCAAGAATGAAATGACCACATTGGGAATGCGGGGCAAAAGCATTTGGAAGGCGGCGTTGGTGATGCCAAAACCGGCAAAGCCAAGCTCGGGCTTCCAAGAGCCGCTCATTACGATTACCAAGCCTGTGATGGAGCAAATTACGATTGTGTCAAAGAAGGTTCCGGTCATGGAAATGATTCCCTGCTGAACGGCGTGCTCGACCTTGGCTGTGGAAGCGGCGATTGGGGCGCTTCCCAAGCCGGCCTCGTTGGAGAAGATACCGCGGGCGATTCCTTTTTGCATGGCCACAATCATGGCTCCCACGGCTCCGCCGGCGGCCGCCTTGAATCCAAAGGCTCCCTGGAAAATCTGCTCGATGGCGCCTGACAAAAGGGAAAGGTTGCACAAGATGGCGAAAAGGCCAAGGACAAAGTAAACCACGGCCATTACAGGAACAATGACTCCGGCGACAGAAGAGATGCGCTTGAGGCCGCCGATTATTACCAAAGCCGCCACAATGGCCAAAACGATTGAGGCCACGATGACCACATGGCTGTATGTTCCGATGTTTCCGATTGTCACTGTGGAAAGGTTTGAGCTGGCGGTCTTGGCGAAAGTCTCAACCGCGCTTGTGATGGAGTTGACTTGGCTGAAAGTTCCGATTCCGAACAAGCCTACCATGGTTCCGAAAATGGCGAACAAAACGGCCAGCAACTTTCCCAAAACGGGGAATTTGGCGCCCACGCCTTTTTCGCAAGTATAGAAGGGGCCGCCCAAAATGTGGCCGTCGGATTTTTCTTCGCGGAAGTGGATGGCAAGCAAGCATTCGGCGTATTTAGTGGCCATTCCCAAAAGGGCTGCAAGCCACATCCAGAAAAGCGCTCCCGGGCCTCCGATTCCGATGGCCGTGGCGACGCCGACGATGTTTCCCGTTCCGATTGTGGCGCTCAAAGCTGTGCACAAGGCCTTGAAGCTGGAAAGCTCTCCGCCCTCGCCTTTTTCAGACTTTCTGAAAATTGAAGAGATGGCGAACTTCAACTGGGAGAACTGGACTCCCTTCAAAATCACCGTAAGAAAAATTCCTGTAGCGAGAATCAGGATAATCAGCGGCAAGCCCCAGACAAAGTCGTCTATGGCGCCCAAAATCGAATTGATTTTTTCGAACATACTTAGCTCCCAATTTGAAATAAATCTTGTCAATTTTAGCAAAACGAAGGATTTTTTTCAATACTTTTGCCGCGAGCCCCGGCGCTTTTAGGCCGGCCGCCAAGTTTTTAGGCGGCCTTTACTTTTTCACCAGCCTGCTTTATAATAGAAAGAATGGCATTACTTGAAGGCAAGCCGCTTTGGGCCGGAATTGACATTGGAAGCACGACCACAAAGCTTGTCGTTTACGACAGCGTCGCGCAAAAGATTCTTCACTCGCAATACAAGCGCCACCACGCCGCGCAAAAAAAGAGCGTCCTTGAAGCGCTTAAAGAGCTTGAAAGCCGCTTTGGACAAAAAAGCGTCCGAATCGCCATGACAGGAAGCGGCTCAAAGCCCATAGCAAAAGCCTTGGGCCTCCCCTTTGTTCAAGAAGTGGTGGCCAATTCAATAGCCTTAAAAAAATTTTACCCCAACGTCCGCACCGCCATAGAGTTGGGCGGCCAAGACGCAAAAATGATTTTCTTTGCGGAAGAAAACGGCCAGCTAAAAACCCGGGACCTTCGCATGAACGGAAGCTGCGCCGGCGGAACGGGAGCCTTTATTGACGAAGTGGCTTCGATTCTAAAAATTCCAATAGAAGAATTTGACAAGCGCGCCTCGGAAGGAAAATGCGTATACGACATTTCAGGCCGCTGCGGAGTTTACGCAAAGACTGACATTCAGCCCCTTCTAAATTCCGGAATAGCCAAGGAAGACTTGGCCCTAAGCGCCTTTCACGCCATAGCCAAGCAAACCATAGGCGGCTTAAGCCAAGGCTTGGACATTTTGCCGCCAGTAACCTTTGAAGGCGGCCCCCTTACGTTCAACAAAAGCCTTGTCCGCGTTTTTGCGGAGCGGCTGAATTTGACTCCAGAGCAAACGGTGATTCCCGAAAAGCCTGAAAGCATAATAGCCTTGGGCGCCGCGCTTTCCCTTGAGGAATTGTTCCAAAACTTTGAGCAAAAAAATTCCTTGCAAGAAATGATTCCCCTTTTGGAAAAAGAAATGGAAAAAAAGAGCGGGGAAAGCCAAAGTTCAAAGCCCTTCTTTGACAGCGAAGAAGAAAAGGAAGCCTTTTTCAAGCGCCACCAAAAAAAGCGGCCCAAGGTTTACGCCTTTGCCAAAGGAGAAAGCGTCCGCGCCTACTTGGGAATAGATTCAGGAAGCACCACAACTAAATTTGTCCTCTTGGACGAAGACAAGCAAATCATAGACTGGTTCTACGCCGGAAACGAAGGCGACCCCTTGACCGTGGCGAAAAAAGCCTTGATAGAGATGCGGGAGCGCTATAAAAGTCAGGGCGTGGACTTGCAAATCTTGGGCGCGGGTTCCACCGGCTACGGCGAGCTTCTTTTTTACAAGGGCTTCAACACCGACTTTCACACCGTTGAGACTGTGGCGCACGCCAAGGCCGCAAGCCACTACATAGGCGACGCGGACTTCATTCTTGACATCGGCGGCCAGGACATGAAAGCGATATGGCTTTCAGGCGGAATCATAACAAACATTTTGGTCAACGAGGCCTGCTCTTCCGGCTGCGGAAGCTTTTTGCAAAACTTCGCCGACACGCTGGGAATAAAGGTTCAAGACATAGCCGCGGCCGCCTTTGACTCAAAGAATCCCGCGGTTTTGGGAAGCCGCTGCACGGTCTTTATGACAAGTTCAATCGTAACGGAGCAGCGGAACGGAAAGCTTCCCCAAGACATTATGGCGGGCCTTTGCCGCTCCATAATCCAAAACGTCTTTACAAAAGTAATCCGCGTTTCCAACATAGACTCCTTGGGAAAAAAGATTGTCGTCCAAGGCGGAACATTCCAAAACGACGCGGTTTTGCGCGCCATGGAAGAATACACCGGAAAAGAAGTTGTCCGGGCGCCCTACCCAGGAATTATGGGAGCCATTGGCGCCGCGCTTTTGACAAAAGAAAAAATGGAAAAGGCCGGAGAAGACGCGGCCTCGACCTTTATTGGCTTGGACGCGCTGGACGACTTTTCCTACCAGCAGGAAACCAACATCGTCTGCCCCTTTTGCGCCAACCATTGCAAAAGAACTTTGGTCAAATTTTCAAACGGCTCCAGCCTCATCACCAACAACCGCTGCGAGCGGGGAGAAATTTTGGGCGACCCCAAGGACGCGAAAGTCGTGGAACAAATCAAGGAGCGCAAAGTTCAAAAGGCTCCAAACTTGTTCAAGCTTAGGCAGGAACTTTTGTTCAAGGACTACAGGATAAGCCGCCACGCCAAAAAACGGAACATAACCTTTGGGCTTCCCCGGGTCTTGAGTTTTTGGGAAACCATGCCCTTTTGGTCAACCCTCTTGCGCTCCATGGGCTTTGGCGTGAAGTTTTCCGACTTGAGCGACCGAAAGATGTTTGAAAACGGCTTGAGCGCCGTGGCCAGCGACACGGTTTGCTTTCCTGCAAAATTGGTTCACGGCCACCTTCGCAACTTGGCAAAAAAAGGCGTTGACAGAATTTTCATGCCCATTGTGGCCACATACGAATCCCAAAACACGGAAAGCACAAGCCGCTACATGTGCGCCATAGTAAAAGGCTATTCTTGGGTAATCCAAAATTCCGACAATCCGCAAAAGCGCTGGGGCATACCCTTTGACGACCCGATTTTCTTTTGGTACAACGACAAGGACAGAAACCGCCAAATTGAAGAATACTTCATAAAAAATTTCGGCCTTTCAAAATTCCGCGTTGACAGGGCGATTCACTACGCTGACAAGGCCATGAGGCAGTTTAAGGAAACTCTTGAAAGCGAGGCGCAAAAAATAATCAACGACATTCAGTCTCAGGGAAAATACGCGGTGGTCTTGGCTTCCAGGCCTTACCAAAACGACCCTTTGGTTCACCACAGCCTGCCGGACCTTTTTACCCAAGCGGGAATTCCTGTCCTTACGGTTGACTCAGTTCCGGGAATCCAGCGGGTGGACTTGAGCAAGAGCCGCCTGGAAATCGTGAACAACTTTCACGGAAGAATGCTCGCTTCGGCAATAATTGCGGCCGAGCATCCCGCCTTGGAATACGTTCAGTTTGTGAGCTTTGGCTGCGGGCACGACGCTTACTTGAGCGACGAGATAATCCGCTTGATGAAAGAGATTTCAGGAAAAAGCCCCCTTATTCTAAAAATGGACGAAAGCGACGTGCAAGGCCCGCTTAGAATCCGAGTCCGCTCCTTTGTTCAAACCATTCAAATGAAGCGGGAGGCGGGAAAAGAAGAAAAGCCCAAAGACCTTCCTGAGCCTTACAAGGTGAAATTTTCAAAGCGGGACGCAAAAGAAAAAATTGTTTTGGTTCCCAACACCTCCCACGCCTTTAGCCAAATCATGGCGGCCGCCTTGGCAACCCAAGGCCTAAAGGCGGTTCCCTTGGAAGTGGGCCGGGAGCGGGCCATAGCGCTGGGAAAAAAATACGTTCACAACGACATTTGCTTTCCGGCGCAAATAGTCATCGGCGAAGTTTTGGCCGCCCTTGAAAGCGGAAAATACGACAACGCGCAAGTGGCTGTGGCCACAGGAAAATACATCGGCGACTGCCGCCTCACCCACTACGCCGCGCTTTTAAGAAAGGCCTTGGACGACGCAGGCTACAAGGACATAGCCATTGTCACAAATGACGACGTTGACTACCACCGCCTGCATCCCGGCTTTAAGATGAACCTTTTGTCCTCGCTGAAATTGGCCGCGGCCCTTCCAATGATTGACGTGATGGAAGAGCTTTTGCGAAAAATTCGGCCTTACGAAAAAGTCAAGGGAAGCGCGGACGCGGCTTTTGAAAAGGGCATGGACTGCATCGTGGAAGGAATCGGCCATGGCATTGGCGGAATCAAAAAAGCCTTTGCCAAAGCCGTGGACTTGATGAAAAGCCTAGACTACGACCGCAGCGTTTTGCGGCCGCGGGTTTTGATAGTGGGCGAATACCTTTTGAATTTCCATCCAGGCGCCAACCGGGACATTGAATTGTATCTTGAAAAAAACGGCTTTGAAATTATCGAAGCTCGAATGGCCGACGTAATCCAAAAAAATTATTTCGCGCAAAACGCGCAAATAAAAGAAAACGATTTGACCCGGCCCTTGGGCGAAAAGCTTATGATGGCCGTGGTGAACCAATTCTTTGAAATCGCCCATTCCTGGACGAACAAAATAGCCAAATCTCATCCCCTTTACAAAAAGGCCGCCCGCCTTTCTGAAATCGCCAAGGGAAGCGACTCCATAATCTACCACACCTTCGACTCAGGCGAAGGAATCTTGATTCCCGGAGAAATCATTCACTACGCGGAGGAAGGCTGCAAAAACTTCATCATCTTGCAACCCTTCGGCTGCCTTCCAAACCACATCATCGGACGCGGCGTGACAAAAAAGCTTAAGGAGCTTTATCCAGACGCGCAGATTTTGCCCTTGGACTACGACCCCGACGTAAGCTTCGCCAACATCGAAAACCGCCTGCAAATGCTAATAATGAACGCGCAAAAATAAGGGAATCTCTAAAAATTGCAATTTTTAGAGATAACTTTGAAAATGCGATGTTTTAAGTCGTGATATTACAACGACTTAAAACTCGCGGGCACTCTCTAGAAAGTCGCTTTAGCGAATTTCTAGAGATGCCCATAATTCAACGCCCGCCATAGGCGCGAATGTCAATAACTTCCTATTTGCAAAAGCGCGTGACAAAATATATAACACGCGCTATAATGCGATTATGACAATTGGCCAAGCGATAGAAAAGCTCATTCCAAATCCCGGGGAAGTTCTTGAGCGTTTTTCCGGCAACCAAGAATTTATGGAAATGTTCATCAAAAAATTTCCAGAGGATTCCGCGGTTAAAGGAACAAGAGAGTCTTGCAAAACCGAAGATTGGGAAAAAATCTTGACCGACGTTCACACCCTTAAGGGAACCAGCGGAAATTTTGGCTTTGAGGCCTTGTTCAGCGCTTGTTCGACTGTAGTGAACGCCATAAGAGCCAAGGATTATGTCGGAGCGAAAAATTCCATTCCAAATGTATTGAAGGAATTGGACGCGGTTTGCGAAACCCTTTCACAAGTGGAGTGAAAAATGGACAAGAAAAAAATCATTGTAATTGACGACGTTGAGTTGAACCGC
The DNA here is from genome assembly GCA_937902125.1 of uncultured Treponema sp. Lineage (GTDB taxonomy): Bacteria > Spirochaetota > Spirochaetia > Treponematales > Treponemataceae > Treponema_D. The sequence goes on along the minus strand of CALDIB010000053.1, from coordinate 37,669 downwards.
GCCATCTTGGGCGAAGCCTTTAAAAAAGAATTCGAGATTTTGCAGGCGGAAAACGGCGCCTTGGGCCTCAAGTTGATAAACGAAAACCAAAACAATTTGGCCGCCATTTTCCTTGACATCATCATGCCCGAAATGGACGGTTTCGGCGTTTTGCAGGAACTGAACATCAATTCCTTGATTCAAAAAATTCCGGTCTTCCTAATCACCACGGACGCCACAAGCGCCGTCATCGAGCGCGCCTACGACTACGGCGCGGTTGACGTGATTCCAAAGCCCTTTAACATTATGATAATCAAGCGCCGCGTTCAGAACATGATAGAATTTTTTGAAGCCAAGCGGCAAAGCGACAACGGCATTGCAGAAATTGACCAGCTTTTAAAAATGCAGCGGGAAGACTTGAACAATTCCGTCGGAACTCTTGTTGGCCACCTGTGCGAAGTCATAGAAAGCAGAAGCAAGGAAGAGAGCTCTCACGCGGACAACGTTCGCCTTGTGACAAAGGCGCTGGCCGAAAAATTTTCAAGCCTGCATCCTGAATTTGGCCTAAAAGCCGAAGTCATTGACACAATCGCCAACGCTTCGATAATTCACGACATCGGAAAAGTTTTTGTCCGCGACGAAATTCTTTTAAAGCCCCAAAAACTTTCCGCGGAAGAAATGGAAGTGATAAAGGCCGCGCCAGCCGCCGGAGCCAAACTTTTAAACGGCATACAAGGCATTCCCGAACCCTTCAACACATTCTCAAAGGAAATTTGCAGAAGCCACATGGAGCGCTTTGACGGAAGCGGCTATCCGGAAGGCCTTAAGGGAAACCAAATTCCAATCAGCGCGCAGCTTGCGGGCGTCGCGGAAGCCTACGACGTTCTTGTGTCGCCCCGAATTTACAAAAAGGCTTACAAACACGACGAGGCGCTTAAAATGATTTTGAACGGAGAATGCGGAGCCTTCAACCCGGACATTCTTGAATGCCTTGAAAAAATCGCGCCCGACTTGGCCAAAGAAATTTACGGCTCAAAATGAAAGGCTCATTCAAAGACGCGGCGACAGTTGAAGGCTCTCCAAAATGGGAAGAAAGCGTCAAAAGGCAAAGTGCCTTGTATGGCCGCGGAAACGACATCAGAAGCGAATTTGAGCGGGACTACACCCGCCTCTTGCACTGCCAAGCCTACAGCCGCCTAAAGCACAAGACCCAAGTTTTTTTCGCGCCGCGAAACGACCACATTTGCACCCGCATGGAACATGTTCAGCACGTGTCCAGCGTGGCCGAAACAATTTCAAAACACCTTGGCCTTAATGTGGAGCTTACCAAGGCAATCGCCATAGGCCACGACATAGGCCACGCGCCTTTTGGACATTTTGGCGAAGACTGCCTCAACTCGCTTTTAAAGCAAAAGGAAGGAGCCAACGCGCCAAAAAAATTTTGGCACGAGCGGAACAGCCTGTTTTTTGCCGACTACATTGAAACCCTTTCCGACCCCAACGGCTTCCAAAAAAATTTGGACTTAACATACGCGGTTCGGGACGGCCTTATAAGCCATTGCGGCGAAATTCACCAGCAGGGCATAGTTCCAAGAGACGACGCCATTGACTTGTATGCAATCAAGCGGCCCGGCCTCTTGCAGCCCTACACTTGGGAAGGCTGCGTGGTGAAAGTTTCGGACAAAATTTCATTTTTGGGCCGCGACTTGGAAGACGCCAGAACCTACCACATTTTGGACATGGGCGCCTACAGAACTCTTCGGGACATCGTTGGAAGCTCTTTGGGCTTTGAAGGAAAGGGGCAAAAAGCCTTTAGGTCTGGCAAGGCCGTGAACACCACGGTTTTAATCAACGACATGATTGTGGACTTGTGCGAGCAAAGCAGCCCGGAGCGGGGCCTTACTTTTAGCGACGAATACTTTAAGTTCATCGTGGAGCTGCACAAATTCAGCTATTCAAAAATCTACACCCATTGGCGCCTCAAGGAATTTCAAAACTACGCGCGCAACGTGATAGAAACGATTTACAATGTTTTAAACAGAACGCAAGTCTACGCGCAAAGGGGGCGGGTTCCCAGCGCCTTAAAATACTTTCCAAAGCTTTTGGAAAACTTTGAGGACTGGCTTGTTCGCCACAGCAACTATGTTCCCTTAAGGCAGCCGGACAGAAAGCGCCTTTTGCGCTGCCAAACGCCCCAAGTGTTCGACGTGGACTCCGACGAATCTTGGCAAAAGTGCTTGATTGAATACATTAGCGGAATGACAGACCAATTCGCCATCGGCTTGTATGAAGAAATAATTTCGTTTTAAGAGAAACGCGAGTCTTGAGCCGAACCTTGCGAGCGCTTAAAACTCGCAGCCTTGAGGAAATTAATTTCCTCAAAGACTTAGACTCGGTGCATGGCGGAAAAGACAGCCTCGTTCATCACGTTGATTTCAACGCCAATCTTTTTTCCCAAGTCAAGCATTTGGTCTCTAAAGCTGTCGATTGACAAGTCCGCCTTGTCAAGGCTGACCAAAAGCATCATGACAAAATTTCCAGAAAGAATTGACTGGGTGATGTCGATGATGTTGGCGGAATGCTCCGACAAAAAGCCAGTGACTTTGGCAACAATGCCGACTTTGTCCGAGCCCACTACAGTAATAATCGCGTTCATATTTGCCATTATACAAAAAATGCGCTAGAATGGCAACATGAAAAAAAATTTAGTCAGCTCAGGAATCAAGCTTTCTTTTTTAACCCTGCTTTCCCGGGTTTTGGGCTTGGTTAGGGAAATGACCAAGGCCCGCTTTTTGGGAACAAGCGCCCTGGCCGACGCTTTTGGAATAGCCTTTTTGATTCCCAACCTTTTGCGCCGCCTTTTTGCTGAAAATTCAATTTCGGTGGCCTTTATTCCAACCTTCCGAGGCTATTTGGAAAACAAAAAATCAAAAGAAGAAACCCTTGAATTTGTCCGAGCCACATTCACCTTAATTTCATTCTTGACCGCCTGCGTGGCAAGCCTTGGAATCGCGGCGGCGCCATTCATTGTCCGCATTTTTCTAAAAGGCGACGAGGCGGCGCTTATCGCGGAAACCGCGCTCCTTACAAGAATTATGTTCCCCTACTTGTTCGTCATTTCAGTCGCGGCCTGCTTTCAGGGAATTCTAAACGGCGAAAAAATATTTTTGCCGTCGGGCTTCACGCCAATTTTGTTCAACCTTTGCGTAATTTTTGGAACATACCTTCTTTCAAGAAAAATGGAAAACCCTGCCCGCGCCATGTCCACCGGAGTTTTGGCAGGAGGAATCTTGCAGGCCGCCTTCCAGCTTCCCTTTGTGGCCAAGGCGGGATGGCCAATAAAATTTGTCAGCCTAAAAAAAGCCTTTTCAAATCCGGGAACAAAGCAAGTTGTGGCGCTCATTCTTCCCACGATAATCGGAATGGCAAGCTACCAAATAAACGACATGGTGAGCACAGCCTTGGCAGGACGCGCCGGAGAAGGAATTGTTTCCAGCCTGCAATATTCCCTGCGGCTTCAAGAATTGATTTTGGGCGTTTTTGCCGTTTCAATCGGAACGGTGATACTGCCTGACCTTTCGGCGGCGGCCAAAAGCAAAAATTGGGACGAATACAATTCAATGCTTTCTTGGGCCATAAAAATAATCGCGCTCATAACAATTCCCATAACTTTTTATTCCCTGATAACAGGCCGAGAAATAATTCAGCTTGTATACAAGACCCGCCGCTTTGACGAAAATTCAGTCTTCCTGACCTTGCGGGCCTTCACCTTTCACATCGCGGGCTTGTTCTTCATCGCCGTCAACAGAATCATTTCGCCGGCTTTTTACGCCCAAGGAAACACAAAGCTGCCAACCCTTGCCGGCATAATAGGATTTGCGGTGAACATAAGCTTGGCCTTCGCGCTTTCGTTCAAGTGGAGCGGCGGCGGAATCGCCTTTGCCTTAAGCGCGGCAAGCCTTGTGAACACGATAGCGCTTTTCGCCTTCCTAAAAAAACTTGAATGCATAAACGTGGCAAGCGTCGTAAAAGAAACAATTTTTTATTCCCTTAAAATGATTTTGTTTTCATTGGCGGCCAGCGTTCCCGCCTACTTCGCCCGGAAATTTTTTGTCCAAAAATTTTCAGGCCTTGGACGCCTTTTGGGAAACGCCATTCCCTTGGCATTGACGGCGGCCATTTTTGCCGCGGCAGGAGCGCTTTTATTGCTGCTGACAAAAGACCAAGCGGCCATGCAAATACTAAGAAAAAAAACGACAAAAGGAAGTGAATGATGAAAGAAGCGACTAGAGACCAACTTGCAAAAGTTTACTTGGACAGGCGGAACAAGTTCATAAAAAAAATGAAAGCCGAAAACATAGACGCGGTGATTTTTGAGGACAACGAAGACAAGCGGGATCCCAGCGTTAGATACTTTACCGGGCATCCCAGCGACGCGGCGCTAATCATTGGCCAAGGAGGAACTTCCGTCTTGATTCCTTGGGACGAAAACTTGGCGAGAAAAAACGCCTTTGTGGAAAGAATAATTCCGTCCACCAGATACGAGCGGAACACCTTGCGCGCCATAAAAGCCGTTTTGGGAACGATGAAATTTTCAAGCCAAAAAATTGAAATAAGCCCGGCCACCCCCTACCCTAAATTTTTGGAATACGTTGACGAGCTTAGCGCTTGGGACATTCTGTGCCGGGAAAAAGGCGTTCACGAATGCGCCGCGAAAATGCGGGAAATCAAGGACGAATACGAAATTGAATGCGTCAAGGAAGCGGCGAGAATCGGCGACTTGATAATTCAGCAAATTGAAAGGCAAATCAAGTCCGGAAAAATCAAGACGGAAAGCGACGTGGCGCTTTTGATTGAAAAGGAATGCAGAATTCACGGCTGCGAAAAAACAGGCTTTGACACCTTGGCCGCCGGTCCGGAACGAAGCTTCGCCATTCACGCCTTTCCGGGATACACGTCAGGAGAATGGCCGGGAAAAGGCTTGAGCATTTTGGATTTTGGCGTGGTCTACAAGGGCTACACAAGCGACACCACTCTTACAGTCGCAAAGGGAAAGCTTAAGCCGGAGCAAAAAAAACTTTTGGACTTGGTTCAAAAAGCCTACAACGAATGCCTTGAACTTTACAAGAAGGACGTTCCCATAAAGGCCGCCGCCGCGAAAGCCGACGAAATTTTCAACAAGGCGCGGAGGGCCATGCCCCACGGCTTGGGCCACGGAATAGGCTTGGAAATCCACGAAGCTCCCTTTGTCCGCCAGCGCGCCGCGCCGGAAGCGGTTTTTAAGCCGGGAATGATTGTCACATTGGAGCCGGGCCTTTACGACCCAAACCTTGGCGGCGTCCGTTTGGAAAACGACGTTTTAATCACGGAAGAGGGAAATGAAGTTTTGACAAAATCAAAGATCCTCGTATTGGATTAGAGCAGAAAATATTTTTTATTCAACTAAAAAAATGCGGGCAAAACGGGGCGGGACGCAGAAAAAAAAACTTGGAAGGACCCGTCAGCGAGCCGCTTGTCCGTAGGCATCAAGCGGCGAAGCGAGGACGGGAGGCTCCAAGGATTTTTTTTCGTCGCTGGGCCCCGCCTATAGAGTCCGCATTTTTTTGTATTGACTACTTTTTATTTTTCTGTCATAATAGACAAACTTGACGGAACTCCGCAAAAAGGAGGTGAAAAAATTATGGCTACTATTTTAGTTGAAGATTCAGAGAATCTCGAAAAAGCGATTAAGCGCTTTAAGAGAATGGTCGAAAAAGAAGGCATCATCCGCGAATGGAAAAAGCGCGAATACTACGAAAAGCCTTCCACAATTTTGAACCGCAAAAACAAGACCTTGGCTCGCAAGCTTATGAAAAAGAACCGCAAGCCCCACGACAGCCGAGCGTCCTACTAAAGCAAAAAGCGACAAGCCTTGCTTGCGCTTTTTGCCGGCGATTTTCACGCCGACAGCTGGCGCCGCGGGATAAAATCGCATAAAAAAAGCCGACTCGCTTTCGCGAGCGGCTTTTTTTATGCCCGGAGAGAGGTTCTTGGTTAAAAATCGCGGATTTTGCCCCCTTGTTTTGTCCAGCTCCCGCGATTTTTGCTCCACCTTTTTTCCGCCCTTATTTACGTTTTTTTGGTTCTGATTTGCGTTTTTTTTTCGCCGCTTTTTTTGCCCTGGCCCGCTTTTTTTTATGTCCTTCTTTCTTCTAACAAACAAGAAAAAAATTCCGAAAATATATTATGACCTTTTCCCGCCGAGCCGCGCGGTATTTTTTCGCGCTGTCATTTTTATTTTTTCTCATCGCAAGCCAGTCGTCGGCCTTGCCAAACGCCCGGGCCAGGGATTTTTATTCCGCCAACATTGAATGGAAAAGCGTTGACGAAAAGGGCTTTGTCCAAACCGCCGAATACCGGGAAAGACAGCTTGTAATTCACTGCGCTAAAATAGACTTGACCGCGCCCGGCCTAAAAATAAAAATGCTTCCGCAAAAAGAAAATTCAAACGACACTTTTTACGCCGAAGACTTTTGCAAAAAAAACAAGGCGCTTTTGGCTTTCAACACCACGCCCTTTTACGTTCACGAAAGCGCCGCCGACAAAAAGCATTCCACCGCCGGCCTTTGCCTTAACGAAGGAAAAATTTATTCAAAGGCCTTGGGCGGCTACAGCGCCTTGGCTTTTTTTGGATTTGAGGAAGGCTCGGATTTTTCAAGCAGAAGGGCAAAGATTTTTTCTTCCCAAAAAGACAAGGAAATAAGCGGCGCCTTTTTTGCGACCGGCGGCTTCTGGCAAATTTTGGAAAACAAAAAAATCCTTCAGTTCAAGGAATTGCGGGACTCAAGAACCGCCGTGGGGCTTGACGAAAGCGGCAAAACCCTTTATGCAATAGCGGTGGAAGGCGAAAATCCTTCAAAAAGCTCAGGCTTGACTTACATGGAATGCGCCGACTTTTTCTTGGCTCTTGGCTGCCAAAACGCAATGCAATTTGACGGCGGCTCTTCCACCCAGTTTTGCGTAAACGGAAAGTCGGTCTTGAACTACAAGAATTACGTCAAAGTTCCGGCTCTTCTGGCCTTTGCCTTTGAGGAATAGTTTCCGCTTCGCCGTTGGCTTTAGACTCGCCGTCATTTTCCTCGCCGTCAATTTTCAACTCGACATAGTAAAAGCTTGAGATTCCGTCTATAACTTGAATCGCCATGGCCTCCGTTTTGCGGCCTTCTTTTTTTATTTGAACCGAATATCTGCCAGGAATCAAGTCGGCGGCAATCAGAGGCGTCAAGCCATGGTATTCTCCGTTTATGTAAACTGCGGCCTTTGGAACGCTTGTTCTAAAGACAGATTGGTTTTTTCCTTGTCCGCATTCCTCAACGCGCTCCGGCAAAAAAAAGTCCGCGGCAAAGTCGGCGGAAATCGCTCTTGACTCACCCCCAATGTTTCCGTCCTTTTGTTCCCCAACGGAAGCGCAAGAGCTTATAAAAGCCCAAGACAAAAAAAACGAGGATAAAAAAAATGCCGACTTAAACAAAGTATTGCCGCTCATGCCCTCATTCTATAAAATTACGCCGCTTCTTTCAACAGATTATGTTCTTTAAAGCTAAAGTATTCTTCCCGGCTGATGATTATGTGGTCCAAAACGCTTATGCCCAAAATGTCCGCCGCCGCGCAAAGACGGTTTGTGGCTTCCATATCCTCTGAACTGGGAACGCAATTTCCTGACGGGTGGTTGTGGGCTAAAATCACGGCGCTGGCCCTAGTTTGAACCGCGTCATAAAAAACTTCTCTAGGATTAATAATAGCGCTATTGGAATTTCCCAGAGCGACAACTTTTTGCCGCAAAATTTCCCTCGCGCCCGAAAGCGAAACGGCGATAAAATGCTCGCTGCTTTTATAGGCGTATTGCTTGATAAATGGAAGCAAATCTTGCGGACTGTTTATCACGGCGTTAAGGTGCGAGCTTTTCCGCCTGCCAAATTCCAAGGCCGCCGCCACAGCCAAAGCCTTTCCCAGGCCCACGCCGGGAATGCGCAAAAACTCGTCCACAAGACATTCGCTCTTGCTGGATTCGACCATATTGAGCATTTTGTAGGCGATTTCCTCAACGGGCAGTTCTTTTGTTCCGCTTCCCAAAACAAGCATCAAAAGCTCAGCGTCGCTAGGATACGACAAGCCGCGGGCAAAAACCCTTTCCCGCAAATCCAATTTTATTTTTCCCATGCCTATAAGATAGAATTTCTTTTAAAAAATTCACAAAAAAAACGGAAAAAATAAAAATAATTTTCTCCGGCCAAGGAGTCCTTTGTCAAAACGCTTGGCGCGGAGTTTTTATGGCTTGGCTATAATTTTTACCCCGAAATCGTGGTTCCTATGTAGGAAACGCCGTCCAAAATGTTCTTTGTGTTTTGAATGTTCTTTCCCGAAGAGCAAATCACCGTAAGGCCAAGGCTTTGCGCCTTTTTGCTCGCCACCGGGTCAAAGGGAACGTTCTTTCCGGGAACCCATTCGTCGCCCACCATTTTTCTAAAGTCCGCCCAAGAAATATTGTCCAAGGGCTTGGCGTCGGGATTCTTTCGAGGATCGTCAGTGTAGACTTTTTCGATGTTGCTGAGGTTCACAACCATGTCGGCGCCAAATTTTTCGGCCAGCAAAACCGCGTCGTTGTCGCTGGAAAAGCCGGGCTTCCAACCGCTGGCCACAAGAACCTTGCCAGTCCATTCAATGTCCGCCGTGGGGTTTGTGACCACGTCGTTTTGGCAAAGGTTGCCAAAAGAAGCCTTTAAAAGCTGGGCGTTGATTCTAGTGGCCATGACGCCAATCCAATCGGCGGCGGAATTGTCGGAAGATTCCCCAAGCTTTGAAACAACTTCCTTGTAAGCGTTTTGGTAAACCCGGGCGGGAGCGCCGCCTCCCGCCACCAAAATCAAGCGGCGGGAATCGTCTTGAGACAACCATTCTTTGGCCATCTTAACAAAAGAAGCCAAAAAATCAACGTCGGGCTTTTCAGGCGCGATCATCGATCCGCCCACAGACAAAATCTTCGTAGTCATTATAATTCCTCCAATAAAATACGGCTGTCAGCGCGTTTAGTAAATTCCCAACACTGCGGGAACATTCCAATAAGAGCTGTAGCTCTCAACGTCGGCGCTGGACTCTTCCCAAATTGACTGCAAGGCAAAGGAGCGTTGGAAGCTTACGGTCTTGTTGCTGAGCAAAGACTGCTTTATCGCCTTCCAGCCCAAAGAAAAGGCCACCCGCTGAGCGTCAATGTTTCCAAAGTAATCCTTGCCAGAAAGCGGCTCTCCTTGGAAAGGCTTAAAATCCATTCCGGCGCCAAGGGCCGCGTCCACAGGAACCCAACCAAAATTTTCAATGTAAAATTCGTTCCACCAATGGTTTCGCGTTTGCTTGTCGGAATCGATTAAAACGCCGCTTAAAATTCGGCAGGGAATTCCCGCCGCGCGCAAAAGGGCCGCGTACAAAACCGCAAAGTCGTAAGCGTCCCCCCGCTTGCGCTTTATCAAGTCAAGGGGATTGGAATCGCCGGCGCGGCTTTTTGACAGAATCTTGTAATTGGCCGCAAAGTAGTCAAAGACAAGCTCCGCCTGCCTGTAAGGATTTTTCACTTGGAAAATTATTTGCGGCAAAAGCTCCAAAACTTCCTTGTCGGCGGCGGGAACAATTTCGTCGGCGCGGGTAAAGGATTTGTAAAGCATTCTATTTTTTTCTTTAAAGGGAAGAACATAATCCTTGTTGATTTGGCATTCAAGGGCGCAAGAGGACACGACAAAATTTTGCCGCGCCCCGGCGGTATTTTTTGCGGAAGTTTTGTCGGCGGGCGCCACCCTAAAAATCGAAGTTCCCCGATATTCCAAAAGTTCAGGACCTGGAACGCTTTCTGTCAAAATCGCCTGCGGCTGCCAAGCGTAAGTCACCGGGCGCGGCAAGTGAATCGTAACGGCGGCGGAGTCTCCTCCCTTTATGTTGTAAAAATCCGCGCCAACTTGAATCAAGTAAGTGTGGCGGCTTGAAACGATTTTTTGCCCTTCCCTGCTTTTTACGGCAAACGGCTGCAAAGTGGAGCGGCCTTCGCTTGTCTCGACAAATACAGAGCCAGTCGCCGCTCCGTCAGGAACCCTGACCCTAATTTCATTTTCGCTCCAATACTCATAGTCAAAATCCGCCTCGCTGGGACGGACAAAGCCAAAGGGAATTTTCTTTTCAGCGTCAACGCCCAAGTCCGCTATGTCAGGAACGCTTTCCATGCCCTCGCCTTCCCTGTGCGCGGTAAAATAAACGTTTGAGTCTGAGCGGCTGGCTCCAAAATTCCGTCCCGTAATCGAAAGGACTTGGCCCACCGAACCTTCCGACACGGAAAGCTCGGTGACAATCGGAACGCTGAACATGGGGTTTTCTGGCATCTCAACGGGAATTGCAAGCTCGTTGGCAAAAAATTCAGGATTGGATCTTCCCGCGCGGGTGGCCACGTAAACCAAGCCGTCTTCGGTGTTTCCCGGAACTATGGCCTTTATCAAGTCGTCCTCCCAAGAAATGTAGGCGCTTTCCGTCAAGCGGTTTCCGCAAAGCTCGACATAGCTTGAGCCGCGGGAGGAGCCGAAATTGTGTCCGCGCAAAAAAAGAGTGTCGCCGGGGGAGCCCACGCCGGGAGAAATCTCGGTCAAGACCGGCTTTTTTAAAATCGATCTTGTGGAGAACAAAAGCAAAAAAACCCCGGCCGCTATAAAAACGGCCAAGGCTGCGACTCGCGCGGCGGGATATTTTCTGAGAGTGTATGAAACGAGGTTCACTTTAAAAAGTCCAAAGCGTCAAGCCGGGCGTTGGACACGTTGGAGGCCGAAATAGAATTTAAACTGGTCAATTTTGTGACGCTGATTGTCATTCCGTCTTGTTCGGCCTCGCTCTTTAGGCTTTCAAAGTCGCTGGCCTTTATGGCGAGGGAACTTTCACCGCTTTTTTCAAACAAAACGCTTTGAATCGCGCCGTTCACAATTATGTCATTGTCGGCTATGGGCTTTTGGGCCTTGACGCTTGAAATTGCCAAAACGCTTTCGTCAAGATTTTGAGCGGCCTGACCCTTTTTCATTCCCACAGGAAGGACAAGCGCGAAAATCGCCGCGGCCGCCGCCAAGGGAACAAAGCGGAACATGTCCACAACATTCTTTCTTGGTTCCGATGCCTTGACGGCGCGGGAAAAGCGCATTCGGCTTTGAAGGCGCTCAAAGCTTTGGGCTTTAAATTGGGCGTCCGGCTCTATGCCGCGGGAATCGGCCGCAAAAAGGCCTTTAAGGGATTTTAACTTTTGCAATTTCGCGCGGCATTTGTCGCAGGAAGCCAAATGGGCCTCGTAGTCCTTGACAAAATTTTCAGGCAGTTCGCCGTCGAGATAGATTGAATGAATGTCGTTTTCAGGACAATGAAACATCGTCTTCTCCTATAAGCTTTGAGAGCTGCTCCCGCGCTCTAAACACCCTAACCTTCACATTTCCTTCGGTTATGCCCAAGGCTTTGCCGATTTCCTTGTAGTTCATGTCCGCGTATTCCCGCAAAACCAAAACTTCTCTCAGATTGTCAGGCAAAAGCTTTAAGGCTTCCTTTGCCTTTTCAATCGTTTCGGCGCGCAGGGCGTCCGTTTCGCCGGAAGTCACTTGCCTGCGGTCTTCGTAAAATTCCCGCCGCAAGGCTTTCTTTTCCCGGCCCTTGCGCTTGACATAGTTGAGCGAAGCGTTTTTCACAACCCTTATAAGCCAAAAGGTCGCGTCGTTCATCGTGGGAAAGCGCATGGCCTTTTCGTTGGCCTTGATATACGAGTCGTGAACCAAATCCTCAGCCGCCTCCTCGTCGTTCACAATTCGGAAGGACACCTTGAAGAGCAGGCTGAAAGTCGCGTCGTATATCTTTCTAAAATCAGTTTCGTCCGCGGCGTTCAAGCCTTGCGTCTCGCCCTGATTTTCGCTTATATCTTTAACCAACAAAGTCCTCTTTAGTTACAGGAAAAAATCAATTTCTTTTCCAAACGGCGCCGTTTGGAGTGTCCACGATTGTTATTCCCCGGGCCGCCAAATCCTTTCTGATTTGGTCGGCCTTGGCAAAATCCTTGTCCTTTTTGGCCTGAGTCCTTTCGGCCACAAGCGCGTCAATTTGGGCGGCCTCGTCGTCGCCCTCATGGGAAATTTCAATGGAAGAGGCGTTTTTTAGGCTCTCCTGGGCGCTTTCCTTCAGCTTCAAGCCCAAAACGCCGTCCATCTTATCCATAAGCGCCAAATTTTCTTCGGCTGGAATTTGGGAATCCTTTAAGGCAGTCTGCAAAACGCCCAGCGCGGCAGGGGTTCCCAGGTCGTTTTCAATGGCGGCGTTGAATTTGGCCAAAACTTCTTGGGCCTTGGGGCCAAGGGATGAGGCCTCCTTGCCCTTTGCGGCTTCAAAAACCTTGGCTCCCCGCTGGACCAGCGCCTTCCTTGAGTTTTTTGCGGAATCCATGGAATTCCAGCTGAAATTGGCGGGGCTTCTGTAATGCGCGCCCAGCAAAAAGTAGCGGTAGTCCAAGGGGTCGTAGCCCTTGTCCACCAGCGCCTGCAAGGTTAAAAAGTTTCCGCTGGACTTGCTCATCTTGGTGGCGCCCTCAATCACCAAAAAGGCGTTGTGGAGCCAGTAGTTGACCCAAGGGCCTTTGGCGCGCTCGGCTTCGGAAAAAGAGCCTTCCGACTGCGCTATTTCGTTGGTGTGGTGGACGGGAACATGGTCGATTCCGCCGGTGTGAATGTCAAAATGCTTTCCCAAATACTTCATGCTCATGGCCGAGCACTCTATGTGCCAGCCCGGATAGCCCTTGCCCCAAGGACTGTCCCAAACAAGCGCCTGGTCTTCAAATTTGCTTTTGGTGAACCAAAGGACAAAGTCTTGGGGGTTCCGCTTGTTTTGGTCAAGAACCACCACTTTACGCTTTCCGGCGCCGGCCTGCAAGTCGTCAAGGTTGAGGTTGGCCAGCTTTCCGTAGTCGGGGTATGTGGAAACGTCGTAATACAAATTTCCGCCGGCCATGTAAGTGTGGCCGTTGGCCTCAATTTCCTTTATAAGCTCTATCATTTCAGGAACATGGTCGGTGGCCTTGCAAACCACGTCGGGGCGAAGTATGTTCAAGCGGTCAATGTCGGAAAAAAAAGCGTCGGTGTAAAATTTGGCGATGTCCAAAACCGACTGCTGCCTCTCCTTGGCGGTTTTTAGCATCTTGTCCTCGCCGTCGTCAGAGTCTCCTGTCAAGTGGCCGATGTCGGTGATGTTCATAACGTGCTTTTTTTTGTAGCCCAAAAAGCTTAGAGTCCTGTCAAGGGTGTCCAAAAAAACATAGGCGCGCAAGTTTCCGATGTGGGCGTAATTGTAAACCGTGGGGCCGCAGCCGTAAAAGCCGCAAAAGCCTTTCTGAATCGGAACAAATTCCTGCAATTTTTTTCCCATTGTGTTAAAGAGTTTTAGCGCCATAAAAACCTGCCTTGCCAAACGCCCTTATTTAGAATATAATGGCGGCAATGAATGACAGTATAGAACAATTTTGCGAAAGATTCAAGCATTCAGAAAACGTCCGTCTTTTTCAAAACCAGCCCTTGTCGGAACGCTCGTCGTTTAAAATCGGCGGAAAAGCCGCGCTACTGGCCGAAGCCTTGGACATTCCCGCCCTTGGGGAAGTCTTGACCCAAATAAAAATTCTAAACATTCCCCATTTTATCCTTGGCGGCGGAAGCAACGTCCTTTTTTCCGACTCAGGCTTTGACGGAATAATCGTTTCAACAAAAAAATTGTCGGGCATTTCCATTGTCGAAAGTCCGGCGGAAAAGGAAGGCGGGGCGAAAGCCCAAGACCCCGCCGAAAAGCCGGCGGCAATCCGCGCCTTGGCCGGAACAAGCATGGCCGCCCTAACCTCCTTCGCGCAGGAAAAGGCCTTGAGCGGCTTGGAGGAATTCGCGGGCCTTCCGGGAACCGTGGGCGGAGCGGCCTTTATGAACGCGCGCTGCTTTGGAAAAGAAATCTCCGACGCCGTCCAAAAAATTTCCTGGCTTGAATGGAGCCAAGGCGAAGGCGCCTTTGTCCAAAAAGAGGCGGTTTTTCCCAAGGAGGCTTGGGCCTACAAAAAATCCCCCTTTAACGGCTCCGATTCCGGCGGAAAAAGCCTTATGTCAGGCGGAGACGCGAACGAAAAAATCGTAACCGCCGCAGACTTTTTGGCCGTTCCTGGAAAAAAGGAAGAAATATCCCAAAAAGCCGCCGCCTTTGTCCAAGCGCGAAAAGAAAAGGGCCACTACAAGTTTCCCTGCGCGGGAAGCGTTTTTAAGAACAACAGGGCCTTTGGAATGCCCACAGGAAAAATCATCGACAGCCTGGGCCTAAAGGGAACAAGGCGGGGCGGCGCGCAAATCGCGCCCTTTCACGGAAACATTATCGTGAACGCGGGCGGCGCCAAGGCCTCCGACGTTTTGGCCTTGGTGGAACTTTGCAAAACCCGAGCCAAGGAAAAGCTGGGCTTTGATTTGGAGGAAGAAATAATATTTTGCGGATAAAGTTTTTTTTATGGGGACCTCGAAAAAGTTCAGCTTTTTCGAGGTAACTTTGAAAATGCGATGTTTTAAGTCGTGATATTATAACGACTTAAAACTCGCAGGCACAGTCGAAAAATCGCCAAAGGCGAGTTTTTCGAGGTGCCCTTATTGAATTTTTTTGCCGTTTGCGCTAGACTTTCGCAAGTATTGGGAGCCTCTGAAAATGCGAGTTTAAAAGCTCGCAATTTCGGGCTTTTAAACTCGACGGCAACCTCAAATTACAGTTTTTTAAGGTTGCCCATTTTATCAAGGAAATTGAGGTGCTGCAACTTTCATTTGTAAATTATAAAAAAGGCGCCGCCATTGTCGTGGAAGGCAAGGCTCAAAGCGACCGCTTCTTTATCATACAAGTTGGCCAAGTGCAATGCGTGAGCGACGTCAAAATTCCCGGACAGGAGCAGACCATTTTGGGGCCGGGAGACTTTGTGGGCGTAATTCCCTGCATGTCCAACCATTTGCAAATTGAAACAGTCATCGCCATGACGGACGTTACTGTAATCGCGGTCATGCGGGACCAATACCCAGAATTGATCGCTAAAAACACGCCGGTGGCCATGAAAATAATCCGCGCCTTCGCAAACAAAATGCGGGTCTTGAACGGAGTTCTAACCCAGCTTACGCTGAACAACGTGGCCTCGGAATCTCCCGAGCAGCTTTTTAAGGTGGCCAGCTTTTACGACAAGGCCGCCCGTCCCAGCGTGGCAATCTACGCATACTACCAATACCTAAAGGCCTGTCCCACCGGCGCCAACGCCGAAACAGCCAAAAAACGCTTCATCTCCTTAAAGCCCCTTTCAAAGGCCGTATACTTTGAGCCTACGGAAGAAATGACAAGAAAGTATCCCAAGGGAACGATGATTTTCTGCGAAAACCAATCAGGCGCGGACATGTTCATCATTCAATCGGGAGAAGTTTCCATAAGCAAAGTTGTTGACGGAAACGAAGTGACCCTGGCCGTCCTAAAAAAAGGCGACATGTTCGGCGAAATGGCCTTGCTGGAAAACAAGCCTAGAAGCGCTTCCGCCATAGCCCACGAAGAATGCGTCTTGATGGTGGTGAACCGCAAGAACTTTGACATGATGGTAGCCACCCAAGCGCAGCTTATCGCGCGGCTTACCACAACCTTGGCCGAGCGCCTTTGGGCCTTGCACCGCCAGCTTACCAATTCGCAAATAAAGGAATACGCCCACAAGCTCATTGACATGCTGGCCCTTCAATTGGAAAAAGCCAAGTTGAACACCACAAGCTCCCAGGGCTTCCAAACAAACATTTCTGTTCAAGACTTGGTGACCATGTGCGGAATTCCAACCGCCCATCAAGCGCAGGCCATAAACGACTTCATGAGCTTGGCCGCGCCAAAAATCAACGCCGGAAAAATCTTTGTGGCAAAGCCCAACGAAATCATAAAGACAGCCGCCTTCTACCGCTCAAAAGCATAAGAGCGGTCAAGGCGCGCTTCGCTTAAAGCCTTGACTCGCTCTTTTTGCGGATTGATTTTTAAGGGAACCTCTAAAAATTGCAATTTTTAGAGGTAACTCTGAAAATGCGATGTTCTAAGTCGTTGTATTTCAACGACTTAGAACTCGACGGCATCTCGAAAAAATTATCTAAAACGAGTTTTTCGAGATGCCCTTAATTATCAATCCGCAATAGCGGCAATCAATCCGCTAAAACCCGAGCTCCGCTCGGGCTTTTTTTTCTAAACAGACCAAAGAATTTTTCCGATAATGGAACTATGAAAAAGGCTTTTTTTCTTTTTGCGCTGACGGCTTTTTTTGCCGCTTCAAGCCCTATGTTTTCAGAATCTCTTCCAAAAGGCTACGGCGGCGTCGAGCTGGGGATGTCCCTTGACAGCGCCAAGAAGGCCCTTAAAAGCAAAAGCGACTTTGGCTACAACGGAGACCGGGACGTTTCCCTTTTGCCGGGAGACGCGCGGGTGTTGATAGAAACCGATTCCCGCAACACCCAGCGGCACGGCTTTTTGACCCAATGCTGGTTTCAGTTTTACAAGGAAAACCTCTATTCAATAATCTTGAACTTGAACCCAGAGCGGGTTGACCACTACTCAGTCTACAGCGCGCTGGTCAAAAAATACGGAGAGCCTGACGACTTTTCGCCGGAACGCAGCGTGTGGAAAAACGACAGCGTGACCATGAGCCTTGAGCGGCCCTTGACTTTAAAATACACCGACAACAAAACAATGGAAGACTTGTCGCAAAAATCCTTGGTTCAAAAAAACGGCTGGGAAATCACCCGGCAAATGTTTTTGGATGAACTTTGAGAACGAAGGAAATCAAGATGAAAAAACAAAATCGCCACGGGGCAAAAAAAACGGCCGCGTTTTTTGCCGCCCTTTGCCTCTGCCTTTGCGCGCTTTCTTGCCAAAAGGGGAACCCAAAGCTTCCCTCAAAAAGCCTTTCAATAATCACGGCTTCGGGCGCCACAGTTCGCATTGAGGCCGAAATCGCCGACACTCCCCAAACGCGGGAAAAAGGCTACATGTTCCGAAAAAACATTCCCGACGGAAGCGGAATGCTTTTTATTTTTGAGGAAGACAGGGTCTTGCGCTTTTGGATGAAAAACACGCCCTCGCCTTTGAGCATCGCCTACATAGACTACAAGGGACAAATCAAGGACATTTTTGACATGAAGCCCTTTGACTTGAGCGACGTCACGGCAAGCGGCTATGTTCGCTACGCGTTGGAAGTTCCCCAAGGATTTTTCAAGCGCTCAGGGGTTGAAGTTGGCGACAAGCTTCTTTTGGACTTTTAGCCGAAATTTTTGTCACGCGGAATTAGCCGCGAAAAAAGCGCGGGCGCCCTTATTCCCGTTCCAAGCGCTCCAATTCCATGGCGGCGATTTTGTCGTCCGGATCAAATTCCAAGACAGAAGCGAAATACTTTTGCGCGGAGGCCGGGTCTCCTTGCTTTAAGGAAAGGTATCCAAGATTTGAAATTATCTTTGTGTTTTCAGGAGAAAGCTCAAGGCCTTTCAGCAAGTCGCTTTTAGCCAGGTCAAGATTTCCGGCTTCCATGCGGCAAATGGCAAGCTCGTTATAGACATCGGCGGTGTTGCCGCCGCCGCATTCCAAGGCTTTCTTAAAAGCGGCCTCCCCGTCGGAATAGCGGCCAAGGCGCCTTAGGCCCCAGCCCAGCATGAACCAAGCGTTCCACACATCGGGGTTGCGGGACAAAAAGACGCGAAGCTCTTCCAAGCCTTTTTCTTCTTGGCCGCCTTGAATCAACTTGTAGGCGTTTCTAAAGCGCTCGTCGTCCATGTTGCCATTTTGAATTTCGTTTATGATTTCTTGAGCCCGCTCTTTTTTGTAAAGGCCGTTTTCCCCCAGCTCTTCGTCCTTGGCGTCGCAAGTCAAGGCCAAGTAGGACTCAAAGGCTCCCCTGGCGTTGAAAAAATCGTGGCGCTTTAAATAAAAAAATCCGGCGTTGAAAAAAGCGTCCGCGGGCGGCGGGTCGGCTTCCATGGCCATCTTGTAATATTCTTCCGCGTCCGCGTCGTAAGCGTCCGCGTCCTCGTTAAGGCCGCTTTGCCTGTAACTGTCCGCCCGCTGGTCAAAGAAAAGGGCCGTGTTTAAAATTATGGCCACGTCGTCAGGGTCAAAGCCCCGCAAGGCAAGCCAAATTTCTTCGGCTATGTCAAAGTCTTGGTTCTTTGTTTTTAGAATGGCGGCCGCCGTCAATTCCTGCTTTAAGTTGGGCCTGGCTTCCTTAATCAAATTTCTGTAATAATCCAAATGCTCGTTTTTTTTGTCGTAGGCAAGAACAGTCAAAATGCCGGAAAGAATCTGCTCTTGGGTCAATTCCGCCATGTTGAAGCTGTCGCTAGAATCCGCGTCTTTTTTTTGCGCCGGAAGAGGAATTGTCTTGTCTATGTGCATCGCGTTTTTTGAAAGCTGAAAATCTTCGGGAAGTGAAATGTAGTAAATTGATTCCAGTTGCTTTGAGCCGCTCATTTTGTCTCCGAAGCGGCCCCTTCGGCAGGAGCGCTTTCCCCGGAGCCTTCAGCCTCGCCTTGACCCGCTGAAACTTCCGAGGCGGGGGTCGCCGAAGCGGAAGCGTCGGGGGAAGGAGTCGCGGCGGCGCTGTCGCTTGCGGAGGCTTTGCCTTCGGCGCTTGAAGAATCGGCTGCCTGCCCTTCTCCTTGGGCGGCCGCGGCGGCCTTGGCCTTTTCTTCCGCTTCCATCTTGGCCTTTTCGGCGGCCACAGCCTTTTCTTGCGCGGCCTTGGCGGCGGCCAATTTTTGCTCGGTGGTTTCGCCGGACTGGAAAACGTGCTTTCTTAAATTGACAAGGTAATTGTTGACTCTGATTTTATAGGCGATGGGAACGGTCTTGTCGCCAAACTTTATGGAAACAATCAAGATGTCCTTTCTGCCTTCGATGGGGCTTGCGGCCACCACAACGCCGCCAACTTGAATCACTTCCGCAGGTTCCTCAAAGCGAAGCTGCAAAAGCGCCTGCTGGTTTTCCACATATTTTTGGATGCCCATCATTATAATCTTCACGCCGCCAAAAGAAAGGTCCCGCAAAATGCAGTGGCGGGGCACTCCCTGAATTTGAACGATGGCCTCTTCTTTGGTCAAGCCCAACTTTCTTTTTACGTCAGCGTTGATTATTATTCGCTCTTCCTTTCTGCGGACTGCGTTGGTGTTGGCGTCGAGCAAAGTTCCCAAACGCTCAATCAAGTCGTCCGGCGGCCGCTGGGAAAAACTTATGGTTATCACCGAAAGTTCGGCGGAATTCATGTATGGCTTGATTTCGCTGACTTTTCCGTTTACAAAAAAGGCCAGCATCTGCTTGTCGGAATCGTTGAAACAAAAGCGGACGCTCACAGGGCCTGTTTCTTTTTGGGAAAGCATGGCGTAAGCGCCGCCCTTTACGCCCAAAATAATTTTGCAAGCCATCAAGGAAGACGAGTTGAGGATGCACGGCCATTGGTTTCCGTTGCACTTGACATAGATTTGGCGCGGATCAACATTCAGTATTCGCGTTATCTCTTTTGTGAACGGTATTTCCGTATCACGATAGTGGTCGTAGTAATCTTGGAGCTGTTGCGTCGTCACCAAAGCCATAATGGGTTATTATACCTCCAAAAAAAAGTTAAGTCAACCCAGCGGCAAAAATTTGTAATCCGTTTGTGCTAATTTCATTTTGTCGGCAGTTTGGTATTTTTTCGCCAAACACGCTATGAAGGACGGTGCAATATATACGGGAATATTGCACGGTCGTTCATGACGGCCAGAAAAGACCATTTTTCAGAATCCCGTGTTCTGGAGATGGTCTTTTTTTATTTTTCCAAAGTTGAAAACCATTTATAAACCTTGGCGGGCAGAGGGTGGTTTTCAACTTTGGCTTAAAAACCGAGGTATTTTATGGTTATCACGTTTTCCTCCTTAAAGGGCGGCGTTGGCAAGACGACCAACGCGATTCTTACCGCGAACAATCTTGCGGCGAGAGGTTACAAGGTTCTGTTCTTCGACTTGGACACAAACAATTCGGGCACGATGTTTTACACGCAGGGCTTGCCGAAAATTATCGAAACAATCGAAGAAAAGAACGTGTTCGAGGCTCTTTCGCACAACAACATAGAAAGATACAGCGTCGAATCAAGAATCGAAAAAGTTGACATCATTCCAAGTCACTTGAACATTTTCAAGTTGCGCGGAATTGGCTACAACGAGCTTCAGAAAACAATCAAAAGCGTCGGCGACAAATACGACTACATCGTAATTGACACCGCACCCACCTACGACAACTTGGTGATTAACGCCTTGCTTGCCTCCGACATAATCCTAACTCCTATCAAGTTTTCAAGCTTCGACTTCACGACCTCAAAATTTTTGGAAAAGCAGCTGGTTGACGATTGCCCCGGCCAGCTTGAAAAATGGTATTTGCTTTATTCGGATTTCCAGCAGAAATTCGCAAACCTTGAAACGGCTCCGCAAACGCAGTTCGTAAAATTCTTTGAGAAAAACTTCAGCAACATTCTTAAGATTTACATTCCGCGAACGGAAGCCGCTTCGCGATACACGCAGATGGACGAACGCTTGAGCGTCACGGCCAAAAATCCGACGACAGCGAAGAAGCTCGCCGAAGAAGTCAACAAGCTCGTTGACATGCTCACCGGCGAAAAGACCACAGAGCATTGGGCGGAGAAGTTTTAGTTATGAAGTATGAAGATTTACCAAGGTATTGTTTTTCTTGCGGCAAGTTGATGACTTTCCAGCATTACGACGACTATGGAACTTGTTACTTTATTTGCACCCATTGCGGTTCACGTTTAGGAGATTAAAATGGCAAAAGCGAAAAAACTTAGCATAGTGACAAACGAATCCAGCCTTCCTGTTCAAAACCAAGGCTTGAAGCTTTCAAAGATGATTTCGATTGACAAAATCGAAGAGCACGAAAAGTTCAAGGAGCTTTACGCGATTGACGAGGACTTGCTTGAAAGAATCGCCGAAAACATGAAGGCCAACAAGTTCGACGAAAGCCAGCCTGTCCATTTGTGGCTCTTGGAGGACGAAGGCGGCGTTGAACATTTCTACCTTATCGACGGATACACGCGCGTCCGGGCCGCGAAGATGGCGGGACTAAAGGCCATTCCGTATTTCGAGCACAAATTCGACTCGTTCGACGAGGCGCACATATACGCGCTTCATCTTCAAGTTGACAGGCGAAACTTGGACGGAAGTGTAAAGCGCAAGTAATAATGATACAAAAATTATAATAAAAAGTGATAAATTATACTAGATGAAATTTGAATGAAATCTTTACACCTGTCTACTCAGTCATACGAAAGTTTCGGACAGTTTTCGCAAACTTTTCCGCTGGGGTTCTGCAAATTCCATTCTGAAAGCGGAATCGGCGGCTCGCTGAATCCGCAGCAAGGATAGACTGTCATATTCCATAAATTGACTTGGCGAAATATGTATGTCTTTCGCATACAGTCTGCAAGATTTCCTTTTTTCGGCGATGGGCGAACAATTCCTCGTTCCGCCAGCGCCGCGTTCAATTCGGCTAGGTCAACATCGGAAAGCGAAAGCCCTTTGTCCGCGCCGGAATAAGAAGGAATGTGGCAAGTCCGCCGCAATCTTCCGGCTTTGACAGATTTTATGATTTCGGGCAAGTCCCGCTTGTTCGCCACCACGCAAGCCGTATCGTAGTCGCGCAAGAAACTGTCGTCAAATGGCGGTTCGGTTAAATGAACATAAGCAGAGAGGTTTGGATAGTCGTAAAACGGACTTTTTAAATACTTGTTGCCGTTTGTCAAAAGTTGGACGCGGTAGCCGTCCAGCCTATTCATAATCTTTCGCGCGAAAGCGTCCGAGCAAAGCGTCAACTCGCCGCCAGAAAGTTGAACGCGCCAGCATTTTCCGTGAAGGCTCTCCAGTTTGTCCATTGCTATAAGAAAGTTTTCATACAAAGAGTCCTCGCCAATGTTTGTTTCGAGCGTTTTTTGAAGGCAGTAAAAACAATTTTTGTCGCAGTTAGAAAAAAAAGCCAATGTGTAAATGTTTTCTCTTTCATCGCTTGGCGCGCCTTGTTTTATCTCCTTCGCCGCATTCCTCAACTCCGAAATCCGCTTTTCCAAACCTTCCGTAGTTTCCAAACTTGGCGCGATTGGATTTTGTTCTGCAAAGCAAACACAAAAGCGTTTCAGTAGTTCCTCTGTAGGAAGGGACAAATCCACTTCCAGATTGTTTACATAGCAAGAATTTTCGTCCATTCCAGCAACGTTTTTCATGCCCACCCAGTCAAGAGATGGCCGGGCAAAAACAAATAGATCGAATCTTCTCCCGAAAAGAAACGGACGGCTTAAGTCCTGGCAAACGCAGTCAGTGTCTCTGATCCGTGACTCCCCGAATAAGCGGCGGGCTTTGTTCCATCGTTCCGCAAAGGCAATCCGCTCCGCGTTGTCGGAATCCAATTCCTTAAATTCCACCTCTACAGGAACGCCGCTTTCATTTCCGACGCCGTATTTTTCAAGAAAATCATCAAGAGCGGCTGACACAGAGAACCGTTCGAGCGAGCAGGTTTCGGACAACAGTTTTTGATACCAATCTTTGTGAAGGAAAATTTCTTTTTCGACTGATAGCAAATACGGAATGGAGCCATTCTTATTGACCAAACTGTCAGCGTCCACGCGCCGGTAGTCATACCAGGCCGAAAGCGAAAAGTCGACGAGCCATTTTTTTTGGCGGAACACTTCGTTCAAAAAATAGCAGTCTTCGCCTCCGTCTGACAAATCTTCGCGCAAGCCGCCGACTTCGTTCCACACTTCCTTATGGAGCAGGACTGTCAAATTTGCGCAAGCAGCCAAATATCTTGACGAAACCAAAGGAACGCCTTCTTTGACGGGAACTCCGACCACCGAGGCTTTCGCCTTGAACACAGTTTCCAAGAAGTTGTCCGAAAGAAGGTCATCCGCGTCCAAAAGAACAAAGTATTCTGTAGGACATAGTTCCACAAGCCTGTTTCGCGCCGCGCTAGCATTGAGCCGTTCGCTTTTCACAACTTCAACCAAAGGGGATTCAACTGCGGACGCGGCGAAATAATCGCTGTCGGTCATAGCCAAAACTATGACCTTAAAAGGAGAAAGCGTTTGAACCAAAGCGCTTTGAATGGATTGCGAGACCCATTTTTCTTTTTTATAAGACGGAATAAGAACGCTTATCTTGTCAGATTTTTTCTTTGTTTGTTTTCCGCACTGAGGGCTCACAATCTCTTGGATCTTGACAAGCAAGGTGAATGACTTCAACCGTTCCTTGCCAAACAAAGGCGGAACTTCCATTTCCGCGACAAGATTTTCGTCCATCGGCGGATACTCCCAATTCTTGCCGTTCCACCTCGCTCCGTCGATTGGAAATGGCGCGGGCTTTGTCTCCGGCTTTCCGTTAAAGCCGATTATAAATCCGTGTTTGTCCAATAAAAGCATAGTTTTCCCCTAAACATATTCCCATCGCCATATTTCAACTGAGTGGGCTGACTGAGAGGAGTCGTTAAGCGTCGCGGCGAACTCGATTTCCCCAAGCGCAAACTCTGCAAAGCCGGCTGGAAGCGGACTGCCATTAACTTCTCCAACAACATTCTCGCATCCATAACCGCCGACTCCGCCGTTGCCGCCCCACTCAGTTGTTACGTAACCATACGCGCCTTGGTAACCGCGATCGGAACCGCCGACTCCGTTTCCACCTCTATGCGGCGCGGCTTGAGAAGAACTGTTCGGCCATGAATTTCCGCCGCGTCCTCCGTCGTTGCCGTATGGGTTGGCGTGAAAAACAAAGTTTCCGCCGCCATTTTGTCCGCACTCGCCGCTTATGGAGAGAGTTCCCCTGAAGAAATTGAGGCAAAGCTCGCTTCCTTTGCCAACGGGAGCCCAATAGCGGTTTACATCGTAAGGATACCCTTTTGTTTCGCCGTTTCCTCCCGCTCCGGCGCCGGAAGGAGCGAATAAAACCGCGCGGGCAAGCCCGGACGACACTTTAATCCTCCATCCAAAACCTGACGAGCCTCCATAAGCCCTTGTGGAGGACGAACGATATTGCGGGCTTCCATTCGAGGCGCGAGCCACTATCTTCCCGCCGTATGGGAAGTCAATCTCAATGTCACTAAAACTGTTAGTCAATGTAGCGTAGCAGACAAGCGTGAGCTCTCCGATTCTTGAATGGACATGGCGGAGTTTTCCATCCTTATCGATGAAATGCAGGGCAGACTGGTCGGGAACGTCGATTTTGTTGTTGGTGGGCGCGTAGAGCGGCTTTTCGCCGTCGAACACAGCGAAGGCCTGTCCACCCGTTTCGTCGTTTGAAAGCGCCTCTGTCTTGTCGTCGTACAGAGGAATGTCAACTTGGACTCCCAGCGAATTTATGAAATGCAGTTTGCGTTCCGATTTCATCTAGTCCATCCAAATGTCGCCGGGCTTGGTGCCCGGGCTTGACGAGAGTTTAAAGGATGACGAAAGTCCATTTCTTACGCTGAACGCGCCTATCGCATTTCCTTCGCTGTCATAAACGGTCATCACATTTTCGCCACCATTCTCAAGGCTCTCAACTGTTTGCTCGACTCGAGCTATTGACACGCCGTCCTGTCCATCGTGTCCTGTATCGCCCTTTTCACCTTGAATTCCCCGCTCGCCTTTAAGCGACTCAAACCATTCCTCTTGACTTCCCGAAAAACCTGCGGCGACAGCCAACTCGTAGGCGCTTTTTCCTTCTGGCCCAGAATCACCAGTGTCTCCCTTAGCGCCTTTCAGTCCGTTAAATTTAAACTCAACATCTTTTTTCGCGCCGGTTCCAGTTGTTTCGACAATGACATTCGGCGATCCTGACGTTCCGTCTACAGACGCGGTTATGCTGCCAAACACGAGCGAGTCTCCCTTGGGACCTTTCAGCGAATCCAACCATTCCTCTTTCGTTCCGGCAAAGCCAGAGTCTACGGCAAGCTCGAATGCGCTCTTTCCGCGCTCGCCAGTGTCGCCTTTGTATCCTCTTTCTCCTTTTTGCGCGATGAGATTTCCTTCAGCGTCAAAAATGATTTTTGCCCGCTTTCCTCCGAGCATTCCTTCATCGCTTATGTAGTAAGCAAGTTCTCCGCTTATGTTGTTGCGCGACACTTCCGTGAATCCGACTCCCGCCTGGCGCAGCTCGTCGGACAAGGGCCGCTCCCACTCGGCCTCTACCACGCGGCAGAATTTTAGAACGAAATTTGGAAAATTGTATTGGTAGTCAAATATCTCCTCTTCGTAGAAGGATCTTCCCGCAAAGAACTTGCTTGAAATCGGCTTTGAAAACGCTCCAAAAAATCCGCAAGCCCCGAATGGAAAACCATTTGCCTCTGCCTTCAAGAGAGTGTCTGAAACGCCTTCGGACAAGTCAAGCATTTCAGACACTCTTGTTTTATCCACCCCAAAATCAAATTTCCTGATGAACGTTTCGGTCTTCATTGTTTCATTCCAATCATTCACACTATTTCTGGATTTATAGACCAGAAGGCTTTCATTTGAAAAAAGCCCCAAGCTCATGCAGGAGTCAATATTTTTACTTTCAAACACAACGGCTTTGGCGTATGTCGAGCAGCCGTCCACTGAGCCTGTAGAATCGGACGGAGACCACGGAGCGATTTCGATAGGAACCGCAAGATATCCTTCGAGCGACCGCGTCTGATAGCCGTCGCCCAAAACGCAGTCAACGGCCATCGACTTGGAACATATCAAGTGTCCGTTCTTAAACATAAGCGGCGCGATATTTGTTGTTTTTGGAATGGGCTCAGTCTTTGTCACATTGCCCCTTACGAAGCAGACCTGGACGGAAAAATCGGAAAGACTTATTCTGTATACAATGAAGAACTGCCTTTGGCATACCAAATAAGCGTAGCCTCCGCTCTCTCCGTAGAAACAAGGGCTTGGCCAACTCGCATCGCTTGGACCGCTCGCCGAAAGGCTGGAGTCAAACGAAAGTATGGTTTGTCCTTCATAATTAAAAACTACCACACCTTGTTTCTTCACATATCCGCTTCCTTGTTTTTCGTTGCCACAGGCTACGGCAACAAAAGTTGAATTTTCAAAACACAGTTGAGAATTTTCATTGACTGGCACCCCGATGTTTAGAAAAAAAGTTATGTCGAAACTAAACGTTCCCGAGTCCAAATCTATTGTCCATATCTTGCTTCTCGCAAGGCCGCCGTCCATAACGACATGCCTGCAAGGAAATATCGCAGTGTATAAGGCAATATAAAACTGTACTTGCTGCGGATTAAGTTCACTCGGAAAATCTGGAATGTTTACATTATTAATAGCGAGGCTTTTACTTCCACTTTCAGACAGCAACATAAGACTGCTTGTTGGTTGCTCATCGTTGGAATTATTGGTGCTTGCGAACAGGCACATTGCCTCTCCCTTGTATACAAAAGTGTCGGAAAAAAAGGTGGTGTTTGTATCGCTTGACAATTCTTCCGCCATATAGTATTTTCCGACAGTTTTCTCATAAAGCCCTTTTTTTTGGAATTCAGAGCGGGCCACCCTTGCAAGCGTTCCGCCCGGCCCGGACTGAAAGACTGTGTTTCCCTTCGAATCCCTGACGGTAAAGACCCTTCCGGAAACTCCTATGTCCCCTTCAGCGTTGACGGAGAAAGATCCCACTACGAATTCTATGTTGTATCTTCCTGTCGGCTCGCCGTCTTCGAATATCGGATCAACTTTTATGTATTGGTTCGGACCGCCAACCCTAAAACTGCCTCTTGGAAGAATCGTTCCGTCTTTAAGAACCGTGTCGCTTACGGCCCAATAGTTGTAGGCGTTCCCTGCGAGGCCTCCGTCTGTCACCACTCCGAGGTTCGCGCTTATCGCTGAAAGTTCCTCCACGAATATCTGCGCGGCTCCAAGCGCTCCGTCAACCTTTACGCGTTCGCCTTTGTCGTTCAGTTTCCACGCGCCAACCATATCGGCCGCCGTTAGCGGCGCGGCGGTGAAATACGCAGGGCTTGTCCACGCCGAGCGCTCACGAATTCCGTCCTCATCTGTGAAGGCTCTAATTCTGTAGGCGTATTGCGTGGCCTCGCTTTCGTTAGGCTGGCCGTAAAGCGGGAGTGAAAAAGAAGCCTGCGTTCCGGCTACCGAAAGCCATCCGCCAGCGTCTCCTTTTTTGAATGCGTCGAGGTCTGAATAGGGGTTTCCTGCAAGAAGCGGGGCGAACCACTCAAGCTCGTCTTCGTCGCTTATGACGGATTTCTTGCCGTTCTCGACTTTGTATGCCTTGGCAACCTGTATCTCGCATCCTTGTCCTCCCCAAATGTCCTGTTCGCTCCAAAAGACGGTCACGCTTCTTCCGTAACCCCAAATTCGCATAATAGGAATCTCCGGAATCCAGCCCTTGTAGCTGTCGGTCAAGACGGCGCAAGCCGCCTCTGCGGAGTTGGCTGCGGTTCTAGCCACAACTTTGACCGTGAGGGAGGCGGCTTGCGCGACGGTAAGTCTTGACGAATATGGAAGCAGAGCGTCCGTTGCGCTGATTCCGTCAAGAACCTTCGCATCGCCCAAGTACACATCGTATGTTGAGTCCAGGTAGTGCTCTCCCTTTTCCTCCCAAGAAACTGTCACGCCGTTTTTTTCGGCAGAGGCTGCAACCGTAGGCGGCAGTATTATGTATGTTCCGTATTCAGACAAGTCCCATGAAGGAACAATTTTCGCGATTTCTCCGGACTCACTTGCAGTCCTTATCTCGAATTTCAGGCCTTCAAAGTCAGACCGTTCCTTGTAGTCAGGAAAAATCCAAATGAATTGCCGCGCGGACAAGTCGCCTGAAATTTTCACGCCGTTCAACCAAACGGAATGGACTAAAGATCCAAAACAGTCGCCGCAACTCCAATTAAAAGTCACCCTTCCTCTTGTCGCCTTGGCTGTGGCGCTCGTCAAAGTCGGAAACCAAGTGCCGTAAAAAGAAGTCGTCACAGAGCATTCTTTCCATGCGGAACGCAAGTCGTAGTATGAAACCGCCCTGCACCTGAACCGCCAATTTTCCAAATCCTCGGCTGAAGGATACCCGTCCTTTTCCCTATCGAAGACATAATAACCGGATGCCGAGCCTGTTAAATTTCCAAGACTCAGGCTTCCGCTCCATGTTTCTCCGCCGTCCTTTGACAGTTGCCATTCGTATGTTCTGCCCGTATATGCCAAGTCCGAGCCTTCCACTCGTTCCGCCTCGAGGCTGACAAAATCCCTTTCCGCCGACGCTCTGACAGTTCCAGGAACGGCTGGGACTGCTGTCACTTCGCTGAGAAATTCGACCGACTCGCATTTCGCCGATTCGTTGAAATTCTTGTCAATTGCCGAAATCGCGCAAAGATAGCTTTCAAATTTGTCGCTTGTTTTGCACAGAAAATGGAACCCGTCCGCGTTTTCATCGTGAGGAATTTTTCCGGCGACTTGCCATCTAACGTCGAAATCCGAACCTTTTTTTTTCCGAATCCATACATTATATTCGGCCACTCCGCTTTCCAGGTCCGTTGACGGAGAAAATGTTATGTCTGCGTCGCCAAGTTTTGTTATGGCGACATCCCGTATTTCAGGAACAGAAGGAGGTGTGGTGTCTGCGGCGGGTATTTTGGAAAGCTTGTTTTCCACTTGCTCGACGGTTGGCAATGGAGCGCTCCATTCGCCTTCAAAAATATTGCGGGCCGTTTTGTGGGACTCCCAGCGGCTTTCGACGGTATGAATTCTGTGCCAGCCGTTGTCGCTTCCGTCGCCTTTTGGCTTTTGGGGCTCCTCTTCATAATCGCAGTAAGTTCTGTATGTGTTCCAAAGCTTGATGTCCTCATAGCCGTTGTCAACAAGTCCGCCGACAGTCAGCTTGCTTTCAAATGGAGGAATGACATAATTCGGGTCGTCAACTTTGAAAATTTCCGGAGCCAAGTCAACGCACTTGATTTCCGCCGTGAGATTGTCGTCCGGCACTACCTCAATGACAACAAGCTCTTTTGTCATTTTGTTCCGCAAGCCGAGCGTGAAAAGGTCGCCTTCCGCCACGCCTTTTTCAATAGGCGTTTGAAAAAGACAGAAAAAGTCGCTCGTTTCCTCGTTTCTGACGGCCACCGTTGTTATGCCCGCGTTTGGATCGCGGATTCGCATTCCATAGTCGCCTTCGCCAAACTCCAAAAGCGTGTCGGAAACTATGCCGGCAATTTTGCCATCCTCTAGAATTAGTTCCTTGACGCGGCCGTATGCGGTTCCTGTCATGGCCGTGTCGCCGGAATATTCAATCAAGTCTCCCTTTTGGCACATAATGAATTCGATGTCGGTCTTTATCGAATAAACCGACCTTCGATATTTGGAAACGGCTTGCTGGTATCTGGCGAACCTAAAAATTTGTTTGGCGTTGGTAATTCCCCACACAGACGATTCTTGCCGCGGCGTTTTTGGCGGATTAGCCTCGTCGAAGTTCCCGCTGGCGGTGTTGTAGACGCTGCGCGTGTTTTGAGCCCAGCCGCCTTCCTCGTCGATAAAACTGTAGTCAATTTGATCGGGAACTTCCGACATGATCAGCTGCTCAGAGAAGTCTATGGAATTTCTCGGGGTGAACAGCTGGACGGGAACGGTTTTCAGTTCGTCAATTACCACTGAAAAAATTCCGTCGCTTTTTATGACGCTCGCGCGTCCGACTTGCGCTATCATGGAAATTAAGTCGGAGATTGTTCTTGTTTCTGTCAAGACGGCGTTGAAATAAAACTTTTCCCTTTCACAGAAATTCCACCAATATTCAAAGGACTCCCAGTTAATCGCATCGTCCGGGACCGGCTCAACATTTATTTTTCCACGAAGGCAGTAAAGAACGCAGCTCGCAGGATTTGCCGTCAGCGCTGGAGTCCATGCTTCCGGGCCGCTCCCGTTTCCTGAATAGTCTGGAATCTTCGACTGGACGACGCAGTTGAGCTTGTCAATGACCCCCTGCGCCATGTCGGAAGCCTTTGTCTGTGTCGCGATGAAAAGCAGATTTTTTGCCCGTTCCGCCTTGACTGGAGCGTCCATGGTGATGGACCTTATTGAGCCTACATACACTTGGTCAGTCTGCTTTGTGTCGTTGCGGTCTCCAGTTTCCCGCACAATTCTTACGGTGTAAGCGCCGATTTCAAGATTTGGCGAGCGAGCGCTTTTTCGGATGGTCTTTGTGTCCTTTCGGTTGAGGTTCCAGCCTGCGAACTTTGTGTACGCGCTGTCCTCCGCGCCAGCCGGTTTGTACCACGCTGAAACTTCACAGTTCAAATACTGCAAGACGCCTTTGTCTGAGTATTGAAAAAGGCCTGTCGGAAAAAAAATGTCAACCTCAATGCTTCGACAGTTTGCCGCCGTTGTTCTGACAATCGCTCCCGACGCTCCTGAATCGCTCTTGTTCTTTAAAATCGAGTTCACTTGCTCTTCTTTCACCACTTTGGTGAAAAAGCTGGATTGGGTTCCATTTCTCAGAATTTCTGTTTTTACAAGGTTCTTTCCGTCGGAATTGAAATCCTTAATTTTTGTATCGCCAATTTTCAGGCTGTCCAGCTCAACTTCCTGGTCGTCGTATCCAAGGCAAAAAAGCTGACGCAAATATTGGGCGTTGTCGTTGCTGCTGACATGAGTGTATGGGGAGGCCGCATAGTCCGGCGAGAGCAAATGGCGGCCGAAGACCACGGGAATCGTTCCGTACGGTCTGGCTTGGTTTGAGCCGCCCCTGAGCGACGGGTCTTGTTTTGGCCGTTCCCTGTTTTTCACTGTCGGAACGTCGAAAGACATATTCACCAACAGAAAGCCTGTAAACGCCACAGCCATGCCTACCCCAATCATGGCCACCCCCAATCCTGCCGCTGGCGTAAACATCAACATCAAGCCCAGCGCCGCCGCAAAACCGCCGAAGCCTATTTTATTTATGCCGGCTTCTTTGGGGGTGTCGCCCTCCGGCATTATCCTTATGTAGACGCGGCTTCCGTCCTCTGGAATTCTGTCCCAATCTCCGCGAATGGGCTCGTCCTCAACTAAAATGACTGCGTTTTCAATATTTGCGTTGGCATTCAGGTTTTTGAAAATGTTGCGTATTGAGTCGCGCTCGACTGTCGAATCTTCATACTTTTCCGAAAACGGATGAATCTGCGTCCGCAATTTTAACGGCATAATACCCCTCTATGCGGCGGCTCAAATCGGGGTCCGTCTTTCTTTGCAAGATGACTCCAAGCCTCCGCGTCGCGTGAAGTATAAAGCCTCCGCCGACGTAAACGCCCAAATGTGTGGGATGTCCTCGCTCAAGAATTACGGCCACGTCGAGAAATTTAGGATTTTCATGCCGCTCTCCTAGCAAAAGAGGGACGTTTGCGACGAACAAAGGCTCGGTTTCAGCCGCTTTCAATGCGTCCTTGTAAAGGTCGTCTAATGAGGGAAGCTGCGCGCCGGCCTGTTCCAAATAGACAAGCCTGACAAGCCCGTAGCAGTCCACTCCGCTTCTGTCGCGCCCGCCGCTTTTGAACGGTATTCCTATGTAAGAGCGGGCCCAGTCTGCGACGTTCAAAACAGCCCCGGAAAGTCATTGGGGGTGTAAACGCCCTCAGGAATCTTGCGGTCGTAAATGAATGAGTCGTAAAGTTCTCCTCTGACGTCATTTTTTGTGACAGTAACATTCCGCAGTAAAAATTTGATAGGGCCACGTTCCGGCGTGTCCGGAGTTTGCGCCATTATCAACGAAACCTCCGCGTAAATCTTGAGCCCCGCCGCGTCCGCGTTTTTCACGGTCTCGGCTATAACCCTGTCAACATTGTCAACGGCAAGGCGGCATGGGCTTGTCTTTCCGTCCTGGCTTTGTTCCGGCAGCTGAATCTCGAAGGCGACAGGAGAATAGCTTTCGCCGTTTGAGACTACAGCCTCCGTATTGTCAACGAATCGCAAAGGCTCTTTTCCCTCCACGGAAATTTTCAGCAAGTGCAGAAAGACCGCGTCCGTGTCTTCCTTGAACAATTCGATTTTGGCCTCATTGCTTATCATGGCATCCTCTCCAAGCTCAACGTCACATCCCAAAGTCCTCCGTCGTTTCCATTTTCCGAAGGAGGCTCCTTCATGCGGAACGTCTCTTTATTTCCGGTTTGCGGGTTCTTCATAAGAAAGCGCAATGTTCCAAAACCAAGACTGTCCTTGTAGAAAGCGTCAAGCAGAGCCCTTTTGTCTTCCCGCAAAATCAGCGAGCAAGTGAAGCTCTTTGGAACAGCCGTGAACCTTCGCCTTGTCTTCGCGGGCCCCGCGTCCATTTCCGTCCTGATTGTGGCTCTCTCGTATTGCGCCGAAAGTCCGTCAATTTTTGGAATCGGAAGTTGGCTGGGCCATTCTATCGCAACGCTCATATTCCCCTCGCTTTTAGTCCGAATCTTGTTTGGAAAACGGTGTCAAGTTTTCCGCCCATGGTGGCGGTTCTCACCGCGCCGACGACAACATTGAAAACCTTTTCCTGCCCGTTTTTATCGCCGGAGCTTTCCGTCACTTCGGCCTTTTCGCTTGAATAAAAGTTGAACACTATCGTTCCCTCAGCCTCTTCGCCGCCGCCGGCTTCCGTGCCGACAGCCCTCACTCCGAGCGAGCCGTCCGCGCCGCGCGTCAACGGCATTATCGCCTCGGGGCCTGCCTCTCCCATAAGCCCTGTTCCGAATCCGCTTCCCCTCCTGAACTTGAAGAATGTCGGCGATGAAACGACGCTGTTTGTGAAAGTTCCTCCAAGCGCGAACGCCGCCATTCCATCGTCGCCGTAAACGCCTCCATCCGCGTTGGCCTCTGCTTTTTTCTGGGCGCTTTTTTTCATGCCGTTGTAAACTCCGGCCACAATTCCGCTTCCAAGTCCGGCCGCCAAAAGCCCAAGTCCAATCGGCCACATTCCTTGCCCTATGAGAGCCAAACCTGCCTGCGTGAACAAAAGGGGAAGCTTGTTAAGAATTTCCTCCGCCATGGCTTGAAGTCCGGCCGCCCACGCCTCGCTTGAGTCGGCGCCCTCGCCAAGCGCTTCGGCCAGGGCGGTCGCGCCGGACTGCACTCCGGAGAAAGAGACCGAGGCCAAGTTTCCGGCAAGGCTTCCAAGCGCCTGCGCCTGGGCTGCGTTCAACTCTCCTATTTTTATGACCGCGCTTTCAACACTGGCGGCCAGCCTGTCGAAAGCGTCGGCGTATTGGATTTCGTCTTCAGGCGGCAAGCTCTCAATAGCCTCGCCCAATTCCTTGTATCGCTCGATGAGTTTTTGAATGGCCTTGTCTTTCGTCTCAAAACCGCCGGCGGCGTTAAGGAATTCTTCTTCGGGAACAGCAAGAAGCTTTCTTATGATTCCTTCAATTTCTTTCGCCTCTTTTTCAAGCGAATCCTTTTTGAAGACTTTTTTTCCCAAGAGTTCCGATATTTCGTCGTCCTCTTTTATCCTCTCGCCAAGCCCTTTGAGGTATTGGTCGGCGGCCTCCTCTCCGCTGGAGTAAAGCGACTTGTCAACGCCGGTCGTGTCGGAGAAAATTTCCTGCCAGGTCTTCTTTCCGTTGGCCTTGATTTCGGCCATTTTTTTGAGAATCGCCTTTTCCGCCGCGTCGAGGTTTGCGTTCAACTCGTTTGCGTCGATGTCCAAAAGCCCGGCGTTGTGTTTTTTGGCGAAGGCCAATTTCTGCTGGACAGAAAGAATTTCCCTCGCGGCTTCTTCGGCCTGCTCCTTGAAACGCAAGCCGCCAAGTCCGTCGCCAGCCTTGTCCGACTGCCGGACTAGGTCAAGTTTCAGCTTGTTGAGCCTCTTGAGCTCCGCCTCAAGCTCCTTGGTGTCGATCGGCTTTATGTCCGCCCTCTGCTTGCTTATCTCTTCCAGCGCTTTTTGAAGTTCTTTAAGCTTGTAGGCTGGGTCGTCTTTGGCGAATTTTTTGTAGGTCTCTCCGACTTGGGTGACGGCCTTGTCCAATTCCTCCTCCGCGCGCGCTTGCGCGTTTGTTATCGATTGCAGGTCTTTTTTGTATTGGATTTGCTCAATGAGATTTTCTTTTTGGTCTTTAAAATAATCAAGCTGATTCTTAGCGCGGGTTTCATCTCGTTTTAAAACCCAGTCGCGGCCGCCCGCCTCGTCGGAAAGAGCCTTGGCTTTCTTATATTCCTCCTCCCAAAGGCGGATTTGGTCGGTCGCTTCCTTGAGCTTGTCAGCGTCCTCAAGGCCTTCGTACCAGTCGTTGTACTTTTCTCCGCCGGACAGCCTGGCCGCGTTGCGCTCCACGTTGTTGAAGGCCGCAGCTACCGCGTCCAGCGCTTTCTTTGTCAGCTTCAAGGCTCCGCTATGTTCGCCCAAAAATGAAAAAACCTTGCCAAAGCCCTCAAGAACGTCGCCCGCCGAATTCTTTACTTGCGTTCCCAGGTCTGCGGCGGCCTCGGCGGCTTCGCCGTAAGTTCCGTCCAATTCCTCAAGGATGATTTTTTGGGCGCCCATCATGTCGCCGGCTTCGACCATCGCCTTGAGCATTTGCTTTTGCTGTTCGGTGAAATGGAAGCCCTGCCGCGAAAGGGAGCCGAGGCCGTTTATCGGGTCGTCGAGCGCTTTTCCAACGACTTGCGCCGCGCTGGACAAGTCCATCTTCATGACGGTGGCCATGTCCAAAATCGCCTTGGATGCGTGCTCGAAATTCTTTCCGGTTATGTTCCTGAAGCCGAGCAAAACGCCCTGCATCGAAACGATTGTCTCGTCGCCGTAGTTGGTAACTTGCTGGAGGGAGGCGGCCATTTCCTTAAGCTCGGCGCTGCTTGTCCAAGCCTCCGCGCCGGTGGACTTAAGGACTTGGTTCATCACGCTGACGGCTTCCTTTTGGACCCGCCAGGCCTCGGCGGACTTTCGCGCGAAGTCGGACACGGCCTTGATTGAGAACGCTCCGGCTATGGAGCCGCCGAGCGACTTGAACAATTTTTCAGTCTCGCTCGTCTTTGAGTCAACGCTTTTTAGGCTCCTTATGGCCTTGTCGACCTCGGCGGTCACAAGAACCCTAAGCTCGTCCGTTATCGCCTCTTGCATTCCTTTCCTTCTCCCAAGCCAGCCAAGTTTCCCGCTCCGCGTCCAAAAGCTCCACGGCCACTCGGACGGCCTCAGGCTCGGCCAGCCAGCCTTTTCCCTGCGGCCAGCCGTAAGCCTTGACCCTGCGCCAAATCTGGAACAAGGCGCTGAGCTCTTCTGTCACGTACTTTTTGAAATTTCCCCTCTTGATCCTGATGTAGCCAGTCTCGCTTTCCGGCCAAGGGATTGTTTCCTTGGCCTCGTCGTATTCCGGGCCCCAGTCGGGAGGCCAGAGCCCGGCGAACACGATTTGAGCGCCTATTCTAAGGTCTTTTTTTTTGCGTCGGTCGGAACGTCGCTCCTCACCTCGTTGCAAATCGCCGAGACGATTTCGCCGACTCCGTAGGCGCGGCAGTCGGCCAGCTCGGAGCCGCTCTTGATTTCGCGCTCCTTGCCGTCCGCTCCCTTGACGCTAAGATTCTTGATTTTGCCTACGCACTCGCGGAGGATGTAGTCGGCGTTCACCTTGAGCTCGGTGGTCACGCTCTTGAACTTCTTCACCTCGCGCGGATTCCCGTTTTCGTCAAGCGGCTGGTCGCTCTTGTAGAACTCCCTCGTTGACTGAACGGAAACGAATTCCTTGGACTGGAACGCGGCCGGCCTTATGATTTCGACCGAGAGCCTTTCCGTTTCGGGAAGGCTTAAGTTGCCGCGAGCGTCCGGGCAAAACCAGTATCTCGGCTCTTCCGTCAAAAGCATCAATCGCCTCCCTCAGGGTCGCCGCTGGGGTCGGAAGGATCGGATCCTTGCGAGCCGCCCTGCTGTCCGTTCGCGCTCAAGTCGCGGACGGTGTAGTAAATCATTCCGGGGTGGTTTCCGCCGTCAACCTTGTAGTTGAAGTTGAAATTCTGCTCGCCGTCCAAGGGTTTGTCCATGTTGAGCGATTCTACCGTCACAGGGAAGTGCTCCCACACGGCGGTCTGTCCGACAGTCTCCGTCTCGCGTCGGCTGAGCATGTAGTCCTGCTTGGTTTCCTTTGCGGGGAAGATGGCGTAATGCTCGCCATCCTCAACGGCTACGGAGCTGAACTGGTTCAAAAGCTCGCGTTGCGCCTCGCTGTCGGTCTCAACCGTTCCGTTGATTGTTCCGCTGGATTCGCTGAACGCGCCGGTGATGTACTCGCGCACGCCGGAGTCCAAATTCTCCTGCGTCGAAACGTCGTAGCTCGTTCCCTGCTTTGAGTTGGAAACGTCCTTGACAAAGCTGATGAGGACAAGGCGCAAGGGTATGACCTCGTCGCCCTCGGCCAAAGCCTGGCCAGCCCAAAGGTGGACCACGTCGCCTGGTACCATCGCGCGGGCTCCTTTGGCCAAGTCCTCGTTGCTCGGCTGCGGGAGCGCCGTGTTGTCGCCCACGCGCTTGATTCTGTAGAATCCGCTTCTTCCAAGCGCTACCGAAGAGCCTCCGGAAATTTCCGCCTCTTCGTGAATTTTGTAGAGTTTTCCGTCTTTTCCGCCCGGTTTCATTTTTCATTCCTCCGTAATAAGGTTTGTTGGCATGTCAATCTCGATTCTGTACGGAACGGCGTATTCCGCCGGCATCGAGCTTTCATCTTCGCTAGGATACACCCAGCGCGGCTTTCCGTTCCCAATCCAGTAGGCCCTGAGCGCCACGTCGTCCGCCTCAAAAAACATGTGCGAGCATTCCACCGCCCTAAGCTTTCGCCGAAGCGAGGCCGTCTTTCCAAGCCACTTCGCGTGCGTTCCCGCCGTCCTGTATTCCGCCAGGAAGGAAAGCTTTTCGCCGCCTTCGCCGTTCGGCTCCAAGTCTTGGAAGAGCAGGTCTATGTGGGCCGTGTTGTTCGCCGCCTTTTGCGGCAAGAGGAATGCCGGAAACCCCAGCTGCTCTTGTATCGCTTCCTTGAGCGAATCCGTCACCGCTTCTATTGTCATTCGCTTCCTCCCTTGAGCGCCTCTCGCACTCCGTTTCTTATTTCCCTTTGGATGTGTTTTTCGTCCTTCTCGTCGATGTGCAAAAATGGGCGGGCGGGAATCTTGACGCTTTCCTTGATTATGAAAAGCGCGAACGGCTTTCCCCGCTTGCTCTTGGCGCAAAAGACTTTCCTGGTTCTGAAAAAGGAATAGCCGTCGCCTTTCATCGCCTGTATCAGCTCGCCGGGCTTTTGCGCGTTGTGCTTTCGCATCAAAGTCCGCGTCTTTGCCGAGGCCGGAATCCAAAGGCCCTTGGAGCCGCCCCGGATTTCTCCGCCCTCTTGCTGGATTTTCGCGTATTTCAAATTCGTTTGCGCGGCCGCCCATGTCTTTCCGCTTTGCGGGGCTATCGACGACATAAGCTGGCCGTTGTCGCGCAGCGTCTTGTTTCCTTGCTTAACAGCTTGTGTTAGCGGCGCGTTCTCAGGCGGAACGCCGGCGTTGATTTTCTTTACGGCGGACGAAACCAAGTAGGAGCTTACCTTGCGCATCGTCGGCGACAGGTCGGCCTTTTTTAGCCGCGCGGATAGCTCGCCGATTCTCTTTGTTATTTGCGCGCCCATCAGCGCCGCCTCTCCATCGGGCTTTTGCGGCTCCCCC
>CALDIB010000052.1 GCA_937902125.1 uncultured Treponema sp. | reverse complement strand
CAGCACATACGGTTACAAGAAGATGTCAAAGCATCTGAAGCGGCTCGGCTACGACAGGGGCGGACAGGTAATAAGCGTTACAGGAGAACATTACGGACACGAATTCAATTATGTTACAAATATTCTCTACGATGAGTACGGACAGCGGACACGCATAGACTACGGCAATGGAACGTTTACCGAATATAATTACGACCCAGCCCGCAGGTGGCTTGATACCATAAAGACTGAGAACAAATGGGGGCAGAGTTACCAGAACATCTCATATAGTTTTGATGCCGTTGGAAATGTGCTGGGCTACGAAAACGACTGCCTTGATTCAGTAACAGGAAACTACAAGACAAAACAGACATATTCTTATGACAATTTGTATCAGCTGATAAAGGTTGACGGCGAGACTACATATAACCCATACAAGTCTAGTTCGCCAGAATTTGTGTCTAATTACAGCCAGCTCTTTGAGTTTGACACAGACGGCTTGGGCAACATGACTTCAAAAGTCAGTTCTGAAACTGTAACACCGCATAAAACAATCGGTGACAACCTCAATTACAGTTTTAACTATGTCTACAATGAAAACTATGCTCACAGGCTTGTCCGTGCGGGCAACCGTTACTACAAATATGATGCAAATGGCAATATCATTTGTGAACAGGACGGCAGCTTTGAGAGCAACGGTGATGATGTTTCTTACCATAAGATTACAAAAGAAACAGAGGATGTTTACTCCACCGATTACGGTTGGGGCTTGTTTAGTGAAGAAAATGGCTCAGGCGGCGGTGTAAAAGGTTCTAGGTATTGCAGGACTTACGCATGGAATGAGAAAAATCAGCTTATTTCAAGCGTTGATTCAAACTACAACACGGCTTATATCTACGGTCAGGATGGCCAAAGAAGCAACAAGTATACTGCAAACAGCGAAACATTGTATTTTAACAAAATGTGGACTCTCCACACCGACAGCGGAAACAATATTTATGGCGGACAGACCGCTAAAAATATCTATCTTGGCGAGACTCGCATTGTCACAAAATTGAACAGCGGCGAGAATCCGACGTACCAAGAGGAATACTACAAACAGTATTTTTATCATTCCGACCATTTAGGTTCCGCTTCACTCATAAGTGACTATAAGGGCGACGAGTATCAGCGCATAGAATACACTCCGTATGGCGAAACTTGGGTTGAGAAGACTCAAAACACAGGACTGGAGTTTTTGCCGTATAAATTTACGGGAAAAGAACTAGACGAAGAGACCGGATTGTATTACTATGGAGCGAGGTACTTGGATCCCAAGTACAGCATGTGGATCTCCACCGACCCCGCCCTTGGAGATTATATCCCAAAAGCGCCAATAAACGAGGAGGCAAAGAAACATAACCAGAATCTGCCCGGCATGGGAGGCGTGTTTAATCACATCAATGGCGATTTGTATGCCTACGCGGGGAATAACCCTGTCAAGTATACAGACCCGGATGGAAATGAGCAAACACCATTTCAAAAAGCGCTTACCGCGGAATTATCAAAACTATCAAAATTAGACAATGGTTTTATAAAAGGTGGCGTAAAAATTATAATACAACGTAGTTGGAATGATAATGGTGAAAATGGTACTTACTACCAATCAAAAATGTCAATAACCTATAATGGCGCAAGCCTGAATGAAGTCAGCGTTCAATCAACACCAGATTGGCAAAATGAATTAAAACGAGGAAATGGCGAAAGAATTCCTTCTGGAGAATATACGGGAGTCCTGCAGAAACGTTCTGGAAAGTATGCTAATGCAATTAATTTACAAGCGTCATTTATAAAAGCCAAGGATATTTTCATTCACCCGAATGTTATGACCGCACTTGGCGAAACAGAGCCATATGGACAAGGAAAACAAAAGGGCAAGCCTTTTAGTTTGGGATGTCAAATCACAAATTTGTCAGATTTTAATGAGCTCACTGACATTTTGAACGCTTTAGGGTTCGATTATGGAGAAGGCGAATGGGGAACCGGAGACTCTGTGCGAGTTGAAATCAAGCCAGCTAAAAATTGGGCAATGATGGAGAATCAATGATATGAAAAGAATGTACGCTTTTAGTTTTGTTTTTTTTATAATTTTCAATTTTTCCGTTCATGCAAAAAGGTATCATGGGGTTCAAAAATATTATTTCCAATCAATAGATATCCAGGACGGCAAAGGCTTTGCCGCTGAAAATGCTGAAATTGACGCCCCTGACATGTTTTGGAATCAAAACATTGCGCCAGCTAACGGCAAAAAAATCGTTTATGGGGAAGTACAAAAATATAAAAACCATCGCGATGAAGTTTTAAGATTATGTTTAATACAAAGTGAAGAATTTTTAATTATATATAACGAGAGAAATAAAGAGCCAATTTTTATAGGCGTCGATTCTTTTAAGAATGACGGAAAGTTTTTGCCTGTAAGGCCAATTTGCGCCAGCTCAACCCTTGCAGAGAACGGAAAACGATTTGATTTATCCAATATTACTAATATAAATTCTGATTCGCCTTGGTGCGAGGGCAAAAGCGGCAATGGAATCGGCGAGTCTATCACTGTTGAAACGTCGTCCGGAAATTTAATTTTTTTCAACGGTTTTTTCTCCACATGCAAAAGACACTTGTTTGAGGATAATTCCAGATTAAAAAAAATAAGGATTTGCATACAAGATTTGGACGCGACATATGAATACATATTAAAAGACACTTGGCTTCCGCAAAGGGTGACAATTCCGTGCTTGCAAGAAAGGAAGACTTATAAAATCGACATAAAAATTTTAGAAGTGTATGAAGGAAAAAAATACAAGGATACATGCCTTAGCGGTTTGTTCTTTGATCTTCAAGATTAGCTTTCAACCCATTCAAACCACTATACATTTTCTTCTTGTATAGTGGTTTGCTTTATTCCCATCAATAGCAATTGATGGGAGATAATAATAACTTTGTCTTTGCAAATTCGCGCTTTATGTGATACAATAATTGCATGGCAATCACAGAATTTTTGGAAAAGAACCGCAAGCTTTACGGCGACGAAGTCGCTCTTGTAGAAGTCAATCCCGAACAGGAAGAGACGCGAAAAATAACTTGGAAAGACTACGACCTGATTCAGCCGACGGACAAGACCTTTTACCGCCGCGAAATCACTTGGCGCGTCTTTGACGAAAAGGCCAACCGCATGGCCAACATGCTTTTGGCGCGGGGAATCAAGCGCGGCGACAAGGTTGCCATTTTGATGATGAACTGCTTGGAATGGCTTCCGATTTACTTTGGCGTTTTAAAGTCGGGCGCGATTGTAGTTCCGATGAACTTCAGGTATTCCGCAGAAGAAATTTTGTATTGCGCCGATTTGGCCGAAGTTGACGTATTGCTTTTTGGGCCGGAATTCATCGGCCGCGTTGAGCAGATTGAAGAAAAGCTTAACAAGAACCGCCTTTTGATTTACGTCGGCGAAAACTGTCCGACCTTTGCCGAAAGCTACCGCGAACTGGTGGCCGACTACCCCAGCAAGGCGCCGGAAATTGAATTGAAGGACGACGACGACGCGGCCGTTTATTTTTCAAGCGGAACGACGGGCTTTCCAAAAGCAATTTTGCACACCCACCGCGCCCTTACGCACGCCGCGCTTGTCGAGCAAAAGCACCATTCCCCAAGCCGTTCGGACTGCTTCTTGTGCATTCCGCCCTTGTATCACACCGGCGCCAAGATGCACTGGTTTGGTTCTTTGGTGTCGGGAAGCCGCGCCGTTTTGTTAAAGGGAACAAAGCCTGAATACATTTTGGGCGCCGTAAGCCGCGAAAAATGCACGATTGTTTGGCTTTTGGTTCCGTGGGCGCAAGATGTTCTTGACGCTTTGGACAGCGGAAAAATCAAGGTTGAAGATTACGAGCTTGGCCAATGGCGCCTTATGCACATCGGGGCCCAGCCAGTTCCGCCAAGCCTTGTAAAGCATTGGCTGGAATA
This sequence comes from uncultured Treponema sp., assembly GCA_937902125.1. Lineage (GTDB taxonomy): Bacteria > Spirochaetota > Spirochaetia > Treponematales > Treponemataceae > Treponema_D. The sequence continues at coordinate 13,136 of CALDIB010000052.1, read as the reverse complement.
TTTTCCGGGGCACCAATACGACACCAACTACGGCTTGTCAGAAAGCATCGGTCCTGGCTGCGTTCACTTGGGCGTGGAAAACACCCGCAAGGTGGGCGCCATCGGCGTTCCCGGCTACGGTTGGGAATGCAAGATTGTTGACAACGAAAGCGGCAAGGAAGTGGAAAAGGGCCAGGCCGGAATCCTTTACGTCAAGGGTCCCGGCGTGATGAAGGAATACTTTAACAACCCTGAGGCCACGGCGGAAGTTCTCCACGACGGCTGGCTTGACACCGGTGACGTCGCGATGCAAGACCCCGAAGGTTTTTACTACCTTGTAGACCGCGCCAAAGACGTCATTGTTTGCGGCGGCGAAAACTTGTATCCAGTCCAGATAGAAGACTTTTTGCGCAAGAACGAAAAGATTAACGACGTCGCGGTCATAGGGCTTCCCGACAAGCGTTTGGGCGAAATCGCGGGCGCCGTCATTCAGTTAAAGGAAGGCATGACCGCCACCGAAGAGGAAATCAACGAATTTTGCTTGGAGCTTCCCCGTTACAAGAGGCCGCGCAAAATCATATTCGCGCCGGTTCCTCGAAACCCGACGGGCAAAATCGAAAAGCCAAAACTGCGCAAAATCTACGGCCAAGAGCATTTGGTGGCGTTTGAAAACGAGGGGTAAAGCCGCCCGTGTTTTTGCTTGAAAGACATTAAGGCTCTGTTCGGGCGGGTTTGCCGCGTTTAAAAATGTTAAGGCGTTGTTTGGACGGATTTGCCGCAGTTTTCAGCCTTTCTTTTGAATCGCGGCGCGAATTGAGGCGGCAAAAAGCGCGTCTTGGTCTTCCCGCGGTTCAATGGAAAAAGCCGGTTCTTGCGTGCCGGGCATGGTTCTGTAAATCTTTTTTGAGTCGGCTTTGTAGGCCGGCGACGTTCGCGTGTTAATCCACCAGTCCAAGACGGAAATAATGCAGGCGATGTATTTGATTATATTGGCGTTGTTGGCCGTTGTGTTGGCGCTCTTGTCCTTGGCGTTAAGCAATACATCCAAGCGCTTTGAAAGTGGAGAAGAAATTTCAAAGTCATAATGCTCCCAAGGATTGTTTATGCCGCCCACCGCGCCGCGATTTTTTTCCACTTGCGCAATTTGTTTTGTCAAATCGTTGAAGGCGTCCCGCAAAAAAGCCACTCTTATGAACAATGCCAAATACTTGTTGTTGTTAATTGGACGCTCCAACAAAAGTTGTTCAAAAGTAAAATGCGGCAAAAAGCTGTATTTTGTGAGCCAAAGAATGTCGGTGACGCACTTTTTGCCCGCGCGAGTTGTGACGTAGTTGGCCTGCGTGTAAGTTTGGTTTACCAGTTGTTTTAATTGTTCGCCGTAATCGCGGCTAAAGAGCGTGTCAACATATACGGGCCATTCGCTTAAAGCCTTTGTAAGGTTGTCTTCCCGAGACGAGAAAGTTGGATTTCCTTCAATGTTGAATTGCATTTTATTGCAGGCGCGGAAAATGTCTTGCAAGATTTCGCAAAGAATGATTGTGATTTGCATGGGGTTTTCCGGAGCCAACATCAAGTAGGCTTCGTCAAAATCGTAGAGGGGGTCAAAATAGGGCCACATGTCCGGGAATGTGTCCAACTTTTTAAAGCCCGCGCCTGGGAAAAGGCGGTCAAGGAGGGCCAAGCCTTTTTCAACCAATTCGTTTTGCGCTTGGACTTCTTTTTCTTGCTCCTTCTTTTTTTCTTCCGCTTCCTTTTCTTTTACTTCCGCCTCTTTTGCCTTGCGAACTTCTTCCGGGTCAACTTTCTTTTCTGGCAAAAGCAAGTCGAATTTTTTTAGGCCAAGGAAATTCAAAATTGTTGAAACTTGGGCCACAAAGAAATGAGGAAATTCGTCAAAGGGCGTTCCGCACATTCGCATCAAAAGAGGATAAAGGCCTTTTATAATTTGTCCGTAAAGATAAACCCATTCGGTAATCGCTTCTTTTGCCAAGCGGGAAAATTTGTCCTTGTCCGCGTTTGGATAATGAAGCAAATCGGCGTAAATGTCTTTTATGGCGTGAATTATGGCCGGCTCTCCAATATAGTAAATTACAATCAGTTGCCGGTAAACCGCTTTTACAAAAGGCAGCAAGTCCGCCACCACCGGGCCTTCTTGCAAGGTTTCAAGGTTGACATAAGCCAACTTTGCGTCGCGGGTGGACCATTCGGAAACTTTTCGTAAAAATCTAAATTTTAAGGCGCTTTCGTTTTGTATTTTGGCTTTGTATGTGTCCGGCGAAAGTTGGACGATTGTTTTTATGACTGTGATAAAAGCGTTGATGTGGTCAAGGTGCGCCTTGAGGGTGATTTCCGCAAATTCAGGAATGACTTTTTCCGAGCCGTCCTTAGCCAACTTTTTTAAAAAATTGAACAAGCCGTAGTTGGGCTTTATGGAATACGCGACGCTCATCATAAGCTTGTCAATTTTAGCGTTGTCCTTTGAAGAAATGGTCGGCAGGTTGGCGGCTTTTGTGACCTTTTTCTTTGGCTCGCTTTCCGCAAAACTTGACGAAGAGCCGCCTGAGGAAGACTGCCTGTTTTTATTCATTTGCGAGGAAACGTTGGCGGAGCGGACAACGCGGTTTGAAGGCGCGCGTTTGGGCAGCTTTGAATAGTCGATGGGCGTTGACTTTTCGGTCATGATTTCGCCGCCCAAAATTTTTGTCATGCGGGCGGCTTCTTCTTTGTCAATAGCGCCGATGTTTTTGCGAGTAGCGTCCAATGTGCCCGGCTCCCAAACCGCTTTGGGTTTGGAAGGTCCAGAAAAATCCTCTGCCATATCTTATAATTGTATCACATGTTCCGCGATTTCGCAAGGGAAGCGCCTTTTGCTAGTGGAATTCGCCCCAATTTTTTCCGCTTTCGATTGAAACGCGCAAGGGAATTGAAAGCTTGACGGCGCCTTCCATTTTTTCCCGCAAGAGGGCGATTGTCTGTTCAATCGCGCCTGGCTCGTCGGAGCATTCCAAAATCAATTCGTCATGCACTTGCAGCAAGAGGCGCGCGCCGCTTTTGGCTTTTTTTAGAGCGGAGGAAACGTCTATCATCGCCTTTTTTACGATGTCGGCGGCGCTTCCTTGAACCGGCGTGTTTACCGCGACCCGCTCGGCGGCGGCTTGTTCCACCTTGTTCTTGCTGTTGATGTTCATAACCCGCCGCCTGCGGCCCATAATTGTTTGGACATGGCCTGACTCTTGCGCGCCGCGAATGGTTTGGGTGATGAAATTGTTGATGGCGGCGTATTGCTTAAAGTAATTGTCGATGAACTGTTGCGCTTGCGTTCTTGAGATTCCAAGCTGGGCGGCCAGTCTAAAGGCGCTCATTCCGTAAATTACGCCAAAGTTTATAGTCTTGGCCGTCCGTCGCATTTCAGGGGTGACGTCCTTTGCGTCCACGCCGTAAATCAAAGAGGCCGTGGCTTTGTGAACGTCGTTTCCGTTAATGAAGGCTTCCCGCATGTTTTTGTCCCCCGACAAGTGGGCCAGCACGACCAATTCAATTTGCGAATAGTCGGCGCTTATTAAAACTGTTCCGGGAACTGCCGTAAAGGCGCTTCTTATTTTGCGGCCCGATTCGCTTCTAACGGGAATATTTTGCAAGTTTGGGTCTCGGCTGGAAAGGCGGCCGGTGGCTGTTCCTGTTTGCATGAAGCAAGTGTGGACGCGGCCGTTTTTGTCCGCCAGTTTTGGAAGGGCTTCCACATAAGTTGACTGCAATTTTGAAAGCTCGCGGAACTTTAGAATTTTTTCCGGAACCGGGTCAAGGCCGGCAAGCTCTTCCAAAACGCTTGTGTCGGTGGAATAGCCCGTTTTGGTTTTCTTTCCGTGGGGAAGGCCCCGCTCGACGAACAAAACCTCCTGCAATTGTTTTGGCGAGGCGATGTTGAATTCATGGCCAACAAGGTCGTAGATTTCTTTTTCAGCGGCCGAGATTTCTTTTTGCAAGGCCTTGTTGTAATCGCCCAGCGCCGCCGAATCCAAGTGGATTCCGGCCAATTCCATTTCGCCCAAAATTTTTATGAGGGGCATTTCAATGGTTTCAAAGAGTTCCAACAAATTTTTTTTGGCAAGTTCCTCTTTAAAAATATTGTAAAGCTGCCAAGTGAAGTCCGCGTCTTCGGCGGCGTAGGGAACGGCCTTTTCAAGGGGAACGTCGCGGAAGGTTTGTCCTTTTGCCACCAAATCCTTGAATTCGATTCCAATGAGCGCCAGCTTTGTTTGTCCCAAAGTTTCCAAGGAATAAGGGGAGCGGCCAATTTTGTCAGGATCCAAAAGCCAGGCGGCAATCATCGTGTCAAAAATTTTTGCCTTGCAATCCTCTTCTTTTAGGCCGCAAGAGCGCAAAACCTCATAGTCAAATTTTGCGTTGTGAAGCGCCAAGGTAAAATCCTTTTGTTTGAACAAGCGGGAAATTTCTTTCAGCGCGTCGTCAACGCCAACTCCTTCCGCGTCAAAAAGCGAGCCGCCGCTTGCCGCCACAGGAATGTAAAAGCCCTCGCCTTTTTTGTTTGAAAGGCTAAAGCCCAAAAGTTGGGCTTCTGAGGTTTTTAGTGAATCCGTTTCCGTGTCCAAGGCGCAGGATTTTTCGCCGGAAGAAAGAATTTCGTCCACCAATTTTTTCAGCTCGGCGGCGCTTGCTACGGCCTTGTAGTCGCCCTGGTTTTTGCGCAAGGGAAGGGGCTCTGGAATTTCTTCCGCTTGTTGGTCCGCGGCCTTTGTCGCCGCCTTTTCATTGCCAAAAGCGCCGTCTTGGGCCAAAGCGTTTTTGTCGGCGTTCTGTTCCGCGTCCAAAACTTTTTGTCCTGCTTCAAGAGCCAGCGCCGCAAATTGCTTGGCCGGCTGAAAGGCTTGGAAGGCCTTTAGCTTTTGGGCGGCGGCTGCAAAATTGAATTGCGTTTTGGCGACATTTTTCAATTCGTCTCCGGGAACGCTGTCGCAAAGGGTGATGAGCTTTTTTGAAAAAAATGCGTTGTCTTTTCCGTCCCGAACTTTTTGTCCGATGGCGCCTTTTATTTCGTCGGCGTGTTCATAGATGCCTTCCAGCGAGCCGTATTGCTCCAAAAATTTGCAGGCGGTTTTTACGCCCACGCCTTTAACGCCGGGAACATTGTCCGCCGTGTCTCCGTAAAGCGAAAGCAAGTCCAAAAGTTTTTTTGGCTCCACGCCCCATTCGGCTTGGACGCCTTCCGCTCCCACAACTTTCCAAACATCCGCGTGGTCGGGCTTTAAAATTTGAACGCGGTCGTCCACCAACTGCATCAAGTCCTTGTCGCCGGAAAGAATGCGGACGCTTTTTCCTTGCGCCACGGCTTCTTTTGTTATTGTGGCGATAACGTCGTCAGCTTCGTAGCCGTCAACCCTAAGGCTGGGAACGCCCAAGGCTTCCAAGACTTCTTCAATCCAAGGAATTTGCGCGTGAAGGTCTTCCGGCGTTTTTGGCCGCGTGGCCTTGTATTGCTCATACATGTCGTGGCGGAAAGTTTTTGTCTTTGAATCCAGCGCGGCGATTAAAATCTTTGGCTTGTAATGCGCTATCATCGCGTGAAGGTTTCTAAAAAAGCCGAACAGCGCGCTTATGTTGCGGCCTTGGGAATCAGTGAGCGGCCTTGAAATGAAAGCGAAGTAGCAACGGTAAATGAGGCCGTAAGAGTCGATGATATAAATTGTGTCGTCGTTAAAAATTTCTTTGGACATAGGAACATTGTAGCGCGTCCAACGCGCTTTTGCTAGTGGAAACGTTTATGGGAACCTCGAAAAACTTCAGTTTTTCGAGGTAACTTTGAAAATGCGATGTTGTAAGTCGCGCTATTATAGCGACTTAGAACTCGCTGGCACTTTCGAAAAATCGCCGAAGGCGAGTTTTTCGAGGTGCCCTTATGTTGCAGTTTTTCGCGTCGGGCTTAGTTCATTTTTCCATTTTGGCGGGAGAGCGGCTTACAAAGTCTTCAAAGCCAATAAGTTTTTCCGTAAGAAAAGATTCCGAGTGGGCGCTGAAAAATTTTGTAAGGCGGTCTTGGCGCAAAACTGTTTGCATTTTTTGAATGTTGATTGCGGCGGCCTTGTCGATTTGCATGGCCTTTTTGCGCAAAACCGTTCCCAAGCGCAAAGAAAATCCGCAGTCAACGATAAAAAGTCCAAAGACAGTTCCCACCGTAAAAGAAAACCATGGATGCTCGATGAACCAAAGGACTAATTTTAAAAAGCGGGGAAACAAGAAAAAGTAGTAGCCCGCGGAAAGCAGCGCCCAAAAGAAAGTGTATTTTGGACAAATGATTCCCATGATGTTTCCCCATTCCTTTTCGTAATCCCAAAGGCGGATTTTCATTCCCTTGATAAAAATTATTCCGGCCGCAAATTCAATGCAAGTCATAATCAGCGCCATAAAAACAATCATAAGGGCGTAGTGAAGGGCGCCGCCTGAATCCATTTTTGCGATGAAGGTTTCGGCAAAGCTCATGGCAAAAAGCGCCGCCGCTCCAAAGCCGTAAACCGGAAGCCAAGGGCCTGTCAAAAATCCCGGGTTCACCCAGCGGGCGTTGGGGTTTTGGATTCGTTCAAAAAACTTTCTGTAAAACAATTCCAAAATCCAGCCCATCATAGAGCCTACAAAAAACAAAAAGGCGACGATTACAAATGTTTGGTAGCCGCTAAGATTGTAGTTCATAAATTGAATTTAGCGCAAAACGCGGCGTTTTGCTAGGGGAAATTTATGGGTATCTCTATTTAAAAGGACGGCGGCAAAAAAAGAGCTCCGCTTTCGCGAAGCCCGATTGTGGAAATCGAACAGATAAACCTGTTTGTCTGGCGCAGGCTTTCTCCTTTTTGTTTATTTTCCCACCAAGAAAATTTTAGCGCGCCTTTAAAAAAACGCCACTGACTGACGCTCTAGCCGCCAGCGCTTTTACTGCGGGCGACAAAAGCGTCGCTTACATCAATTCTTCTAGGTCAAGCTCGCCGGCCGCGCAGGGAACTTGAACGGCCCAGTTTTCCAAGACTTGCGGATGAAGCTCGCCGAAAATTCCAACTTGTTTACCGTTTACCATAATTCCGGCTTGGCGGCCAAGAATAAAGCGCGGGTCTTGTGTTTCCACAACCTTGTATTCGTGGTCAAGAAAGTAAAGCAACGAAGAAACTTCGCTGGCCGCGCTGTTAAAGTTGGCGTTTGAGGCGGCCGTCAAAAAGCCTAGCGCTTGGCGGGTCCTGGTTCCTGTGTTTTCTTGATCGCAAATGTAGGCGACTTTTCCGATTTCAAAAATTTTGTGGGGGAAAATCGCGTTGGCGCTTTGCGTTTCGGCGCGAAGCAATGACGGAATGATTGACGGTCGCACAAACTGGTAGTTTTCGCTCATGGGGTTGGCCACTTCAATCGCGTTTTCGGCGGACACGTTCATCTTTTCGATGTAGTCTTTTTTGCTTCCTAAGTAGTTAAAAATCATTTCTTGGTAGCCCTGCCCGACCATTATTTCTTTTGTCTTTCTGCTGAACACAGTAAGGTCGGAAAGCTTTCCGATTGTAAAGTCGTTGGGCTTTTGCGGCGCAAAATCCTGAACGCCGCAGCCAATCATAACGTCTTCTATTACATCGACTTCGTGCAAAAAGTCGTTGCGGTAAGGAGCCGGGCTTAAAGTGATTTCCCAGTCGCCGCCGTCCTGCTTGACTTCAACTTTGCTTCCCATGCGTTCAAGCGCGTCCTGGACTTTCTTGATGTCAAAGTCGCTTCCGAGCAATTTGTTTACGGCGCTAAGTTTTGCCTTTGTCGTTGGCTGAAAGTAAAAGGGAACCAATATGTCTTTTCCAAAGCCTGTGTCGTATGGATGCTGGACCAAAATGGGCTTAATGTCGTAGCCCTGGTCGATGAAGTCGCAGGCCACGATGTTGGCGCTCAAAATCAAGCCCTCCATGTTGTCGCCCGTAAGCTCCACCATCAAGTCTTTGTCGCCAACTTGAACCGCGCCCAATGTGGCGCTGTTGATGATTGGCGCCATCGACAAAACCTCGCCTTTGTCGTCCGACAAAAGGGGAAATTTTTTGCAATCCTTTAAAATCCAGCCAAAGTCCTTTCCTTTGGGATGGTCGGTCAAAATTTGGCGGCAAGTCATGGGCTGTTCGCATTGAAGCGGAACAAAAGAAGTTTTGTCCGGGTCTACGGCATGGTATTGGACCGGGAACTTTATTTGGTCAACGCGATAAACGCCCATGGAAATGGACTTGCGCTTGCGGCCATAGTTCCAGCAAAGCTTTTCCTGTGTTTGGATTATGTCCTTAAGCATGCTGTCGTCGATGGCTTTTCCGCAAATCATAAAAGCCACCATGTAGGGACGAACGTCCTTCAGCTCCGGGTCAACGGTGACAACCCGTTCTCCGTAGTTGTCGTTTCCCATGTTGGACATGTATTTGTAGTAGTCGGCCGTCTTTCCGCCTGAGTGAAGCTTAAGTTGGCGGGCCACGCCGTTTGTTGACCAAAGGTCGGGGCGGTTTGTGTCGTTAAGTTCGATTTTGATGACGCGCTCAGATTCTGGGAGAGAAGCGTCAGGCTTTTCGTCAAGTTCCGCCTTCGCGCAGGGAAGAACGTCCTCCAGCGCGGCGTAGTCGTATCGCTTTCCAACAGCGTCAAAAAACAATTTTTCGTTTACTTCAATTTTTGGCATAAATTACTCCAATTTGTGAATTATATTAAATAATAGAAAAAAGTTCAAGAAATATAAAAAAACGCGGGCAAAATGGGGCGGGGCCCAGCGACGAAAAAAATCCTTGGAGCCTCCCGTCGCCGCGTCGCGGCTTGATGCCTTTGGCCAAGCCGCTTGCTGACGGGTCCTTCCAAGTCTTTTTTTCTGCGTCCCACCCCATTTTGCCCGCGTTTTTATTTTAATGCCTGTATTTTATTATAATTCCAAAAACAGTAGGGCGGGTCCCAACGACGAAAAAAATCCTTGTGGGCGCAACTGCGCGCGCTTTAGGCCGCGAAAGGGTTTTGGATTTTGGCGCCGGCGACGATTTGCTGGTCGCTCAAGTCTTCGGAATAAACGGTGGCGCAGCCTGTGTCGCTGGCCGCCGAAAGAATAAGCGAGTCCCAAAACGAAAACTGGCCTTTTATGCTTATGTCCACGGCGGACAAAATCAGCGGAACCGAGATTTGTGTCACCGAGATATTATCGGCGAAAAATTCCACATATTCTTTTGCGGCTTCCTTTGATATGTTTAATTTTTTTTGAGCGACGTTGAAAAATTCCTGCAAGCATTGAGTTGAGATTACGCCGTTTCCGGAATTAATCGCGTCGCTTATTAATTTTGACGCTATCTCTTTTTTTCGCAAATCTTTGTTGTCCGCGGAATATACAAGAATGTTCGTGTCAAAAAACACTTTGCCTTCGGCAGACTTAACCTGATTATCTTTCATACAGTTCCTCCCGGGTCCATTTTTGGCCGTGTGAATTTGGATGGTATTTTTCTGACAATTCTTGAAGTTTTTGATACGCCTGCATGCGCTTGTCGGGTTTGAGCTTTTCTTCCGTGGCCGCTTGGACCATGCCGGAAAGTTTTTCCAGCACTTTAAGCTGCTCCCGGTAGACCAGTTTGGGAAGCATTTGCAGGATCGCGTTGAGATAGTAGGAAGGAGCGCGACGGACCGCCAAAAAGTCCGCGCCTTCGCCCGCGCCGGAATCGTGGACGGCGAGAGGCTCCTTTTCTTCCAATTCGTATAAAACGTCGGGGTCCTCGCTTGCGTTTTCTTCTTGGCCAAAAGAAGCCAGCTTGTCGTCCAAAATCACGTCGTAGGGAACATGGTAAAAATTGGCAAGGTTTACGACAGTTTTTACGGGAGGAACCGCCTCGCCGCTTTCGTATTTGATGTACATTTGTCGGGAGATTCCCAAAAAGGAAGCCACCGCCGCTTGGGAGTAATTGTTCTGAATCCTAAGATTTAAAAGGGTTTTGTTCATGTTGACAGTATACAGCGCGTCTTTGAACAAGTCAACTAAAATAGACAAAAAATGTAATGAAAAATTTACTGCGTGGAGGGAATGACAAAAAGCGGCGTAAATTCTAAAAGTCGCCTTGCAGTTTACCGTCAGGCTTAAAAATCGTGGTATAATAAAAAAATATGAGCGAAAACAAAGAAATAATTCGGGAAATGATAAGCGTGGGCGGAAAAAACTATGACTATTTTATGACAAGCAGCCTGGAAGCCTTAAGGGTGGAACTAAAAAAACACTGCTGCAGGCTTCCCATTTTTAGCGACTACCGTTGCAATCCAGACCTATCGGAAGAAGTGCGGGAAAAAATGGTGGAATGCAATGCAAAGTGGTCGCTCACCACAAGCAACGGCTCGGCCGTTTTAAATTTTTTTTAGGCGGCGCTGTTTGCCTTTTTTATTCGGTTTTGCTTTATGCGACTGGATTTTACCACAAAGACATTATATAGCGCGGAATTATACGGCCAATGTTTTGGTTTGGCGGAACTAACTGATTATGATGGCCATAATTTATGTCTGGCTACGAACGACAATAGGAGCGATAACAAATTCGAGGTGACATTTTATGGCGCAGAGCTACCACGGTATATTATATTCTTTCCCTTAACAGTATTTCTGTGTTACATTTTTCCATTCCTGTGCAATTGACGGATTATAGAGTGCGATTTATAATAGGTTAAGAAGAAAATAAGGAGTTTCATGAAATATACAATATTTGACACAAATGGATTTGATGATTATAAAAGTTGGTTACATGATGATAAATCCAAATATGAGAGAATAAACAGTTTAATCACATCTATCCAAAGAGATGGTCCTCTAGGTGGAATAGGAAAACCAGAACCATTAAAAGGAAATTATAAAGGTAACTATTCAAGGCGAATCGATGATAAAAATCGGTTAATCTATCAATATCAGCAAAATAAGCAAACTGGAGACACAAATACAATTATAACAGGTTGTAAAGAGCATTATAAGGGAAAAGAACAGACTCAAAAGCAAAAACTTATAAACATGATAAGCATTTCAGAAGAAAATAGAAACAAAGGAGAAAAATAACATGAACACAGAAGAAATTATCAAAAAATACACGGATGAACTGGAAAAGAAATCGTCAAATTATATGGGCATAATGGATGAGTGGGGAACAAGTTTCTTTTATGAAAAACATATACTTGAAAGAGAAAAATTAAATAGCACTGCTATGGAATGCATAAATAAATTACTTCCTCCAGAGTTGAAAATATTTTTGCGAAAATTATGTGATAATAAGTTAGGTTGGCCCGATGAAGTTATTTTTTACAAAGCATTTGGTGACAATCCTGAAGTTGGAAAATCTGTTAGCAAATCAGAATTAGAGCAGAAAGGCATTGATACTGTCGAATTTGATAAAATGATAGAAATTTGGAATCTAGAAGGAACTTTTGTCGAAAAACAAACTATAGAAAGCGAAATTTATTATTATCTTGATGAATTAGGTGAGCAAGCTGACATAACATCTGAAGAAGAGCTGGAACGATTAAATGCATCTGTTGAATTAAAACATGCAATTTTCCAAAAAACAAATATGCCAATGGACGAGCAAGAAAAATATATACAATATGTAAATGACTTATTGTTAGGTATAACTCCCCGAGAAATGAAGCTCCGGAAGTTGTCAAAAGAAGTTGTTAAAAATCCTGCGTTTTCAAATTTATCAAAAGAAACGCAAGAATTTTTAAAGGGTAAATCAAAAATATAATTGTAAATAAAACTAATGAAGTGATTGAAGTATGAAACAAATAGAGGATAAGTGCGTTGGTATCAGCACCCTAAAAACAATACTGTCAATAACAAAACATAAAGGTCAATTATAAAATTCTTTTTGAAAATCATAAGTCATAGGGAGGTAAGAAAAATGGCTTACTTTATTGGAGGAACTGTTTCGGAACTCAAAGTTGAAGGCAATGAATGTACTTTCAAAATCTGCGGAACAGAAGGTTACTCTGTAAAACACGGTGAAAAGAAATACAATCTTTTGTATTCTGAAGATATAAAAGATAAAAATGATAAGAATGCGATTTCCACTTTTGTTTTAGTTGATGATAGAAATTATCAATCAAATGAAAAACAAGAGTGTCTGCTGGCATCAGCCTTGACAACTGGTAAAAGGATTCGTGTTACTATTGACGCAACGGAAGATGAAATAAAATTCGGTACAAAAGAATTATCCGTTTCTTCCATCGCGCTCCTTTCGGATTAGCCTATGTCCGCTCCATACACTCCCACAAATTCCGAGACTCTCGTTTTCATCGGCGCGGGGGCAACGACATCTCTTGGAATGCCCTCAACCGATGAGCAGACAAAAATCTTTCGGGATTTGTGCGGAAACGAGAAAACAAAAGAAGAAATTCTCTCGTCATATTTTTCGGGAACTGACCTAACAAAAGTCATCGCTTTTCTGGATTTTCTTGACAGCGACAAATTCTTTGAAGTTCGGGAAACTGATTTGCGAAACGCAGAAATCGTCTATGGCGAGCAAGACAAAGAACTTTTGAAAAACCGCATTCTTGAACTTAGAACGGAATATGACTGGAACGCGGCAAAGAAAGTTCTGAACATCTGCCCGCATAACGAGAGAACTGATAATCTTATCCGCGATGCGTATTCGATAATTGACGGAAAACTTCTTTCTCATCAGTCGCTGAAAGTGGCAAAGTATGAAAGAAGTCATGCTGAACTCAAGGGCAATCGTTCTCGCCCTTGCTTAGATTCAGCATCTCAGAGCGAGATTACGAAACAAGACGACTGCGATAACGCAAGCAGTCGAGTTCGGAATGACAATTACTCGTCTGAAGGACATTACTCGACCGACGAAATTCTTTCTGAATCAAGGTTGCAGGGGGCGCGGAATTTTCTCATGCTTTTTGTCAATATGCTTTTTTCGGCGAGATGGTACAAAATCACGAACGGCGAAAAATCAGAAGAATTCGAAAAATACAAGAAATTCATCAATTCATTTGACCGCCTCATGCAAAAAGAGGCGCGGCAGTTCCACGGCACATATCCAAAACACAGCCGAGGTTTTTATCTTTTTACGACCTCTTTTGTTTCCTTCAATTTTGAGATGGTCTTTCCGTGGATTTTTATGAATTCGCATTATGAATTGA
>CALDIB010000051.1 GCA_937902125.1 uncultured Treponema sp. | reverse complement strand
AACATCGCATTTTCAAAGTTGCCTCTAAAAAGCTGAACTTTTTAGAGGCTCCCTTATTTATATCTTGCCACAGCCGCAGGAGTTCTTCGAGAAATGGTCGTCCACAAACTCATTGCGGAGGATGAGACGATGACGCTGGATAACAATTCGTCCTGCTTTAATTTTAGATTCATATCGAGCGCAAACAAGATTTCAAAGCGCGGACTTGGAATGGCCGTAGATGTCAACACGCTATACAATCCCTACCATAAAATCGTGACGAACAAAGACGGAACGCAAGAAGAAGTGATAGAGCCAGCCACAGGCAAACCCTATCTGGACAGAAGCCAAGACTTTGATTGCAAGATAAACAAAGGCGACCTTTGCCACCAACTCTTTATCGAAAAAGGATTCGAGTGGGGCGGCGACTGGACAGACCGAAAAGATTTCCAGCATTTTGAAGCGCCGACGGAAATCACGGAAAAATATTCCGAAAAATACACGCGGTAAACGGCTAAAAGACGAAAATCCCTTGGGCTATCGTTCCATTTTGCAAGAGTAGCTTTTTGCAAGCTTGTCAAAGTAGCCGCGATTGGCCTTGTAGTCTTGGCTGTAAACTGCCAAAGAAAAACAACCGTAAAAATTTTTTGCCGCCGCGCGCAGGGTCTTTATGTCGGTGATGAATTTTTTTGTTTTTGGATTGTAAGTGTCCGTCGCGATTTTGATTTCTGAGCCGCTTGCATGAACGCTTGTCAAAGTCCAATCGCAATAGGCGGATTTTTTGCTTGAGGCAAAAAGGCGCAAAAGCCGCGCGGCGATTTTTTCCGAGCCAAGGCCGCTTTCTTCCGGCAGCGCCAAAGTTTGAAACGACACAATCGCGCTGTCGCCAAGTGTCCAAACATTTTGGCCTGAAAGGGACCAGTTTTTGTCAGCCTGGACGCTTTGAACAAGGGCCGTGCTTTTTCCAATTTCAATCCGCTGCTTTAAGATTTCCTTTTGGGCGTTTTTTACCGTCTTGGCGCTTTTGCCGTCTTGATTCTTTGGCGGAGGTAGAAATTCCGCAAACGACGAATCCTTTGAATTTTCTATGGCTCCGATTGTGACAACCGCAAGCGCGTCTTTTCCGGCGTAGTCAACGATTTTCTTTAAGTTGAAAATAGGAACGGCCGCGTCGTAAATCATTTGAACCGGTCCGCCAAACTGTTCGTAGTTGTCGGAGACGATTTTTCCCGCCTGCATGAAATCAACTTTGTTCTTAGACCAATCCACCAAAACGCTTTGGCCTGCCTTGCCGCGGCGGGCGCTCAGCTCGTAAATCAAGTCGTGAATGTAGTTGACAATTTCAATGTCGTCTTGCTGCGGCGGAACGACAAAGCGCTCGCCGGTCAATTCCAAACGGTCTTTGGAAGGGTCAACGGTAAAAAGCAAGTCGATGTTTTTTTCCGCAAGACTTTCTGTTGGCGGAGCGAAGTAGCGCGCCTCGTAAGTGGAATCGTCGTAGTAAAGAAAGCCCACATAACTTTCGCGGTTAAAGGAATAGTCGCGGTAGTAAACATATTCTCCGCTGGCATCAGGAATGTCGGCGTTGACGCCCGGAAGGGAAAAAGCGCTCAGCGCCGCGAAAACGAAAAAAGAAGCCAAGAAAATTTTTTTTGCCGTAGTTTTCATAAAATTCATATTATCAAATTAACCTTCAGTATTCAACCTTGCCTATTAAAAAAACTTCCTTTTGTCCAAGCAGCCGCAAGGCAAGAATTTCTTTCTTCTGATTGGGACGGCCAAAGTCTGTGTATGCTTCCGCTTGAACCGTCACAGGCTGCAACATTTTTTGCTGATGGTTTGCAAAATAATTGGCTTCTATGTCCGTCACCCACAAGTCAATGTCGCAGTCGTCAGTGTTCCAATCTTTTTTCATGCAATAATAAACAACATTTTGTAAAAAAAGTTATGCCTTTGACAGCTTTTGCCGAGAAATCGCCATTTCGTTCAAAACAACTAGAATTTACTCTAAAAGAGCGCTACAATCGGCTTATGAAAAGACTGATTTTTACTTTGATTGTTCTGCCAATTTTTTTCTTTGCGGGCTGTCTTACCACCACCACCAACGCTGGCAATGTGGGCGCTGACAGAAAACAAATAATGCTTGTTTCCGAAGAGGAAATCGAACAAAGCGCGGTTGAATCCTACGCCCAGGTCCTTGACGAAGCGCAAAAGCAAGGCGTTCTAAACAAAGACGCCGCGACCGTCAAGCGCGTTCAAGGCATAGCGAAACGGCTTATAGAGCAAACGGGAACTTTTAGGCAAGACGCGCTAAACTGGAATTGGCAGATAAATGTGATAACGTCAAACACAGTGAACGCATGGTGCATGCCTGGCGGAAAAATCGTGGTTTACACTGGAATAATCGAAAAGCTCCAACTGACGGACGGAGAGCTGGCGGCGGTCATGGGCCACGAAATCGCGCACGCCCTAAAGGAGCATAGCCGCGAACGGGCAAGCCAATCAAGTTTGCAGAACATCGGCGTGATTTTTACGTCAGCCGCCTTAGGCCTTGGAAAGGAAGGAACGGAACTTTTGGGAACTGCCGCGCAATTCACTTTTGGGCTTCCATTTTCAAGAAAGCATGAAACCGAAGCCGACCACATGGGAACGGAACTTATGGCGCGGGCTGGCTACGATCCTTACGAAGCTGTGAACATCTGGAAAAAAATGGCCGCCATTTCTTCCGAACAGCCGCCCGAAATTATGAGCACCCACCCGTCGCACGAAACTAGAATTAGGGACTTGCAGTCAACGGCAAAAACCGTCTACCCCTTGTATTTAGCTTCGACAAAAGCCTTGTAAAGCAAAAAATCAATCCTTGTCTTTGGCCGTCTGTATTTTCGCGGCGGCCAAACGGGAAATCGCCAGCGCTTCGCTAAAATCCTTTGCGCGCTGATAGATGAAATAAGAGGCCGGCTCCCAGATGGCCACCCAACCGATAATGCTGAGGCTTTGTCCAAGAACTTTCATAAAAGGATAGTCCGCCGCGTTGCTGTGGAAGATGTGGGAGCCAAAAAGACAGGCGGCCAAGAAAATCAAGCCAAACAGAAAGTATATGGCCCACTTTGCCTTTTCCCTAAAGTGCGCGCGCAAAGTTTTTTTTGCGCGGCGCTCAAAATGATTTCTTAGCGCGGACTTCACTTCCTCTTCGGAATGGGGAAAATCTTTGGAAAGGGAGATGTCAATCGTCACCTGGCCCTTTGAAGGCTTTCCCGAAAGCCATTTGGTTAAGTAGTCCTCAAGTTCGGGATTGATTCTTCTTCGCTCCTCAGGGGCAGGATCAAAGTTGTTGAAAAAATCATTTGAGCCGTCAATTCTAATGTGGACGGTGATTTCTTTTCCGCCGGAAGAAACCGCTTTTCCAAGCAAGTGTCTTATTCTTTCAATTCTTCTGTTAGGCATGTCGTAAATTATACAAAGATTTTTTTATTTTTCAATATTTTTTGCGCGCTAGAACAAGGCGCGAAAGAGTGATAGAATCAAAAGACAACTTACATTTGCTTGGAGTCTTGAATATGAAAAAGCTTTTATTGGGAAACGCGGCCTTGGCTCGGGGTTTGTATGAGGCTGGCTGCGCTTTGGCAAGCTCTTATCCCGGAACGCCCAGCACCGAAGTCACCGAAGAGGCTGTCAAGTTTGACGAAATTTATTGCGAATGGGCGCCCAACGAAAAAGTCGCGCTTGAGACAGCCTTTGGAGCGAGCTTAGCAGGAAAGAGAGCCTTTTGCGCCATGAAGCATGTGGGCCTCAATGTGGCCGCCGATCCCCTGTTTACGATTTCTTATACCGGAGTGAACGCCGGCCTTATAATCAACGTTGCCGACGATCCTGGAATGCATTCTTCGCAAAACGAGCAGGATTCCCGCCATTACGCCATGGCTTCAAAAGTTCCCATGTTGGAACCCAGCGATTCCCAAGAGGCTTTGGACTTTGCAAAAGCCGCTTATGAAATTTCCGAAAAATTCGACACGCCTATTTTTATAAAAATGTGCACCCGCGTAAGCCATTCCCAAAGCATAGTCGAACTTGGCGAGCGAACTGAACCTCCTGCCCGCCCTTACCAAAAGAATCCGCAAAAATATGTCATGGCTCCGGCCAACGCGAAAAAGCGCCATCCCTTTGTTGAAGAGCGGACGCAAAAACTTTCTGAGTTTGCCGAGACCTCGCCGCTGAACAAAGTGGAGATGGGCGGAATAAAAATCGGAATCATTTGCGACAGCACATGCTACCAGTACGCAAAAGAAGTTTTTGGAAACGAAGTTTCGATTTTAAAATTGGGAATGGTTTGGCCCATGCCCAAAAATTTGATTCGCGATTTTGCAAGCAAAGTAGAGCGGCTTGTAGTCTTAGAAGAGCTTGACCCATTTATCGAAGACTATGTAAAGTCGCTTGGCCTAAAAGTTGAAGGAAAGAGCCTTTTTCCTGCCGTTGACGAATTTTCGCAAAGCCTTGTGGCGAGCCGCTTTGGAAAAGAAATGCCGGCCTCTTGCGAAAAAATAGAAGGGCTTCCAGTTCGTCCGCCCGTGATGTGCGCGGGTTGTCCGCACAGGGGGCTTTTTTACACGCTCCACAAACAAAAGTGTACCGTTCTTGGCGACATAGGCTGCTACACTTTGGGCGCGGTTCCGCCTTTGAGCGCGATTGACGCGGTGGAATGTATGGGCGCTTCGGTAAGCGCGATCCACGGATTCAACAAGGCGACGGGCGGACAAATGGCTTCAAATACTGTCGCGGTCATCGGAGACTCAACGTTCATGCATTCGGGAATGACGGGCCTGGCCAACATCGCCTACAACCAAAGCGATTCCACCGTGATAATTTTGGACAATTCTATAACGGGAATGACAGGCCATCAGCAGAACCCGACTACAGGCTACAACATCAAGGGCGACCCCGCCGGAAAAATCAATTTGGAGGCGCTTGTCCGCTCTATGGGAATAAACCGCGTCCGCGTGTGCGACCCCTACAACTTAAAGGAAACGGAAGCGGCGGTCAAAGAGGAATTGGCGGCAAAAGAGCCTAGCGTAATCATAAGCCGCCGCCCCTGCGCGCTTTTAAAATACGTCAAGCATAATCCGCCTTTAAAAGTGAACGAGCAAAAATGCGTGGGCTGCTCGTCTTGCATGAAAATCGGCTGCCCCGCGCTTAGCTTTAAAAAAGGCGGCGGCGCGACAGGGCGGGGAACCGCTTTTGTTGACAAAACCCAATGCGTCGGCTGCGGCGTTTGCGAACAGCTTTGCGCGGTCAAGGCCTTTGAGGAATAAAAGAACGATGGAACTTTTGCGAGTCGCCAGAACGCGCCTTGCAAGAGCGAATTTTTTTAGGCGTCCTATTCCAAAAAGTAGGTTTTCATAACGCCCTTTCCCTTGATTTCCATTTCTACAGGCTCTGAATAGTCAAGGACGTTTTGGGTCAGCTTAAAGGTTTGCTCTGCAATGTGAATCTTGGAGGCTTGGCCTGAACTTTCCATGCGGCTTGCGACATTCACGGTGTCGCCCCAAATGTCGTAAATGAATTTTGTTTTTCCGATTACGCCCGCGATAAGGCTTCCGCTGTTGATTCCGATTCTCATTGAAAATTTTGTTTGGCTCGTTTTGTTAAAGTCCTGGATGTCCTCTAACATTCCGCGCGCGAAGTTTATCAAAGCCAGCGCGTTTTTTCCCGCGTCTTCAGTTCCAAAAAGGCCCGAAGCCGCCATATACGAGTCGCCGATTGTCTTGATTTTTTCAATGCCCTCGCGCTTGGCCCGTTCGTCCACCCGCGAATAAAGCGAATTTAACGCGCCTACAATAGCGCCCGCGTCCAGAGCGCTGGTGATTTTTGTAAAGCCAACGATGTCGGCAAAAAGCACGGAGGCGTTTTCTATCCTGTCGGCGATTTTTGACTCTTTGTCGGCGGCAAGGCGCTTTGCGATTTGCGCCGGAAGAATGTTCAGCAAGAGCGCCTCGGAGCGTTCTTTTTCTTCACTCAATTCTTTTGTGCGTTCCTTGACAGTGTTTTCAAGCTTTCGGTTTTCTTCCTCGATGCGGATAAGGCGGCCTTCTGTAAAGCAGAAAGTGGCGGAAACAACGAACAGCGCCGCAAGCATGATTGTGGAAATCACGAACATTATGTTTGAAAAAGGCTTTACCAGCGACTCGTAAGAAAAAGTGATTTGCGCTTTTTCGGGCTTGAACTTTCCGGGGCTGTACATAATGCAGCCGAATCCAAGATATTTTCCCGCGTAGATTTTGTAATAATCGTTTCCGTGAATGTTTTCCTCATCGCCTGCCTGCAGGCTTCTGACTTTAAGCGCGGATTCTGTAAGCGTAAAATGTCCGTTCCATGGTTCGGGATCCATAGAGCAGCCTTCAGGCACAGAAATCGAAAAACTCCAGTTTGTGACGAGCGAGGCTTTTGTGTTGTTGTATATCATTCCGTCATACTGCGCCCCGATTCTGCTGTAGTTGTTTCCGTCGCGCCATTGTTTTTCGGGATTGCGGACAAAGGTGACGCACACCGGCATTGACCTGTCGTTTTTGTAAATAGGCTCGGTGATGTAGATTGTTTTTTTGGGAACAGTGATTCCTGTAATGGAAAGAATTATGGCGATGGAAAGTATGCCCGCGCTGACAACGCAAATGGTTTGCCACAAATGGCTTTTGGCGATTCTTTTTTTTAGGTTGGGAATCGCAAGCTCTTCTTTTGATTTAAAGTCAGGCTTTAAATGAGAGGCGCTATTTTTAGAATAGAATTCAATCTCCATCAATTTTATCGAGCAATAAAAAAGATGCAGCGCGCCAAGGCCAAAGCCTATGTTTATCCAAGAAACTCCGTAAACAAAAAGCGCCATGACAAGCCCTACAAGCGGAAAAAGGCAGTAAACAAGAAGCGAAGTTAAAACGTTTTGCCGCAGCGCCTTTTTGTTTTGAACAATCATAGCGACAGAAATAAGGCCGGGAGAAAGTCCTAAAGCCACGCTTAACGGATAAAAGGAGCCTCTGTGGTAAAGATTTGTTTCGTCAAAATAATAAAAGAAATTTGTCCATTGGTTTACAAGCGTAAGCGTCGCGCCCGCAAGGCATAAAAAAAGGACGATAAAAAGCTGGTTTGGAATTCCGTTTTTTATTGATTGGCGGGGCGAGCGCAAGATTTTAAATTCCAAAAAACTGGACTTTATAAATTCGGTCGCGTGAAAGCAGAAGAAAAACGCCGACGCATAATTAAGGCTAAAAACCAGATAATTGCTCATGCGAACCATATAATATCCGGTGACGCTTTGGTTTCCTCTAAAGATGTAAGCAAGCGCGTCAAAGCATAGCAAAAGGCCTGTTGAAAATTCAATCAAAGCAAGGCTGCGCCGGCGGTTGTTCTTAAATCCATGCCCGAATGTCAAAAAAAATCCAGACTGCAAACAAAAAAACGCCAGCGTCAAAAGAATCGCAACGCTTGATATTCTGATAGACTCGGTCATACCTTGATTATATTTTATGAAAGCCTATTTGTCCATAGTTTAAAATCTCCTTGCCGTAAATAAAAATAAATGCTACACTTTTTGCATGACAACAAACGTTATGATAGTCGGAGTGGGCGGGCAAGGCTCGCTTTTGGCAAGCAAGCTTTTGGGCCGCGTTTTGCTGAACAAGGGCGTTGAGGTCAAGGTGAGCGAGGTTCACGGAATGAGCCAGCGCGGCGGAAGCGTTGTGACTTACGCGCGCTACGGCGACGAGGTTTATTCTCCTGTAATAGACAAGGGGCAGGCGGACTACATAATTTCTTTTGAAACGCTAGAAGCCGCGCGCTATATGGAAAACCTTAAGCTTGGCGGAACTGTAATCGTGAACGACCAGCAAATTGACCCGATGCCGGTAATCACAGGAGCGGCGGAATACCCCGAAAATCTTTTGGACAAAATGCGCGCTGCAGGGGCCAAGGTTGACGCGATTGACGCTCTTTCGCTCGCGCTAAAGGCAGGCTCTTCAAAAAGCGCCAACATTGTCTTGATGGGCCGCTTTTCAAATTACTGCAAGGACATAAGCAAAGAAGAATGGATGTCCGCGCTTGAGCAGTGCGTCAAGCCGCAATTTTTGGAAATGAACAAAAAAGCCTTTGCCTTAGGCCGCGGGGAATAAGATGGAACTTGACCAGGTAAAAAAGTTTTTTGCAAAAGACAAATACGCCACCGAGACCACCGGCATTGAAATTTTAGAGGCGGACGGCGGCCGCTCTAAAATTCAACTTAAACTTGACGAGCGGCACAAGAACGCGCTTGGCTTTACTATGGGCGCGGTTTACTTTACGATGGCGGACTTTGCCTTTGCCGTGGCCACAAATTCTTCGCCAGAAAACAATGTCGCTTCGGTTACGCTTACTAGTTCGATAAGCATGATGAACAGCGCCAAAAGCGATTTGCTTTTTGCCGAAGCCTTTCCGCTCAAGGACGGAAGGTCTTCTAGCTTTTACCAAATAGACATCTACGAATTTTTGGACGGAAAAAAACGCCCCATTGCCGTCGCGCAAACCACGGGATATAAGGTGAGAAAGTAATTGTAGGATGAAATTATTGTCTTTTATAGCCCCTGCAGGCATCCTCAACCCTCTTAAAGTCAACAACTATCCTTCCAACAGAAAAATCGGATTCATTTGCCGAGAGTTTCTTGTTATATAGATTTTTTGCGGTTTTCTCAATTTTAGTCTTGTTGACTTTGCAAAAATTGTATTCGGCAAGCATAAGCATTTTATAGCTGAAATCGCCCTCGTCATTAATTTTATATTCGGACAGTTCTGAATTTGGCACAGGAATCATGCAATTGAATCTAAGCGTTCCGTATAATTTATTTTTGTTCCTCATATAGATAGTTGTAAGGTTGTCCTTACGTATTTTTCCATTCTCAAAATCTTTTTCTTTTGGAGAAGACATTGGAACAAATAAATCCATTCAGTTCTGTTATAATGCCAACATACTTTCTGTGGTAAGTCCGTTCCTCGGGCTTGTTTTTCATCACGCGAGATTCCGATTTTGAAAGGTAGGCGATATACTCGTCGCTTACAATATAGAAAATATTCTCTTCTGCCATTATTTTTCTCAAAAAAAGGCGGCCTCCTGATTTAGGAAGACCGCCCCTTTAAGTTCTCCAGTTTGGGTCGGAGCGTACCCAGTTTAAGTTTTCCGCTCAGAGTCGGAACGTACTCAGTTTAAGTTTTCCATTTAGGGAAGGAACGCTCCCAATAACTATAATATACAATTGGTTTCCTAAAAAGTCAACTGTTTTAAAACATAATAAACTCTATAATAAACTCTATAAAAGTTGGTATTTTTACGCTTCTTTGTTTATGTTTTTTATCATGTCAAATGAAGAAGTCTTGCAATATGTAATTCAGTCTATTCGACTCATACGCAAAAAGAAAAAGGTTTCACAGATGGAATTATGTCTTAGAGCGAATATGTCGCAAGGCTTTTACACAAACATAGAAACAGGCAAAAAAGAGCCATCCGCCATGACTCTTATCCGAATTGCAAAGGCCTTGGGTGTAAGTCCGCGAGAATTTTTCCCCGAGTCTGACGATTCCACAGAATCCCAAATAAAACAAGAAATAAAGTCCGACATCATCAGTATGCTGAACCGATTGTGACTTTGCAACAGAATTCCCTATCATTTTTTTTTAACCTGCGCTATAATAAGTCGCTATGGACAATGGAATGCTCATGACGGCCACAAATCTTCTCAAAAACGCGGGATGCTCTGAGGTTTTTCTTTTTGGCTCTCAGGCGACTGGCCGCGCGCATTCTGGGTCCGATTTAGACTTGGGGGTAAAAGGATTGCCGCCAAAAATGTTTTTCCGCATACATTGGCAACTTGAAGAAGCTTTGAACATGGAGGTTGACCTTGTTGACTTTGACTTCCAAAAAGATTTTTTTGAACTGCTTCAACGAATTGGAGAATTAAAAAAAATTGGATAGACCATTGCGTGAAAAAATAAAATTTGAAATTTCTCAAATTGACACGCTTCTTGATAAGGCTAAAATTTTAGAAGAAAAAAGCAAGTTAAAAGAGCCTGACTTTATAGAATTAAACGCGGTTGGCTCGACATTGCATTCATACTATAATGGTTTGGAAAATATTTTTGTTCTTATAGCAAAACAAATCGATGGCGCGTCTTTTTCAAGCCAACGCTGGCATAAGGAAATTCTAGACTCCATGTTTGTTCAAACTGCCGCGCGCAAAGCTGTCTTAAAAGAAAACATTCACGAGGCTTTGTTGGATTATCTTAGTTTTCGCCATGTGTTCCGCCATTCATACGGCTATGCCCTTGATTGGGAACGCTTGTCGCCTTTGTTTTTTGGCGTGTATGAAAACTGGAAATCAACCAAAGCTGATTTAGAGATTTTCATTGAAGAATAGCATTTAACTCCAAAGGAGAATCGTAAATATGTATTGGAACCAAACAAAGGAATGTATGGACCGGGAGGCGCTAAAAAAGCTTCAATGCGAGCGTCTTGTTAAAATCGTCGCGTATGTTTACCACAATGTTCCCTACTACCGCGAAAAAATGCAAAAGGCGGGAGTGGAGCCTGGCGACATTCGCGGCCTTGAGGACATCGAAAAGCTTCCCTTTACCACTTATGAGGACTTGAACGCCGCCTATCCGTTTGGGCTTGCCGCCGTTCCTAAGTCCGAATTGGTTCGCGTCCACGCTTCTAGCGGAACCACCGGAAAGCCAAAAATCGCGGTCTACACAAGGCGCGACATCGACACTTGGTCGGAATGTTCGGCGCGATGCCTTACGATGGCGGGCGTTACAAAGGACGACGTGATTCAAGTCGGCTACGGCTACGGCTTGTTCACCGGCGGCTTGGGAGCGCATTACGGCGCGGAATATGTCGGCGCGCTTGTCCTTCCGATGTCCACCGGCAACACAAAAAAGCTTATCGACATGATGATTGACTGCGGCGCCACTTCTATCGCTTGCACGCCTTCTTATCTTTTGCATGTTGCCGAAGACTTGCAAAAAGAAGGCTTGGTTGACAAGATTAAATTAAAGACCGCCATTTGCGGCGCGGAACCTTGGACCAACGAAATGCGCGATTCAATAGAAAAGCGTCTGGGAATCAAGGCCTACGACATTTACGGCTTGACAGAAATTTTAGGGCCTGGAGTGGCCGCCGACTGCGACGCGCACGCGGGTCTTCACATTTGGGAAGACCACTTTTTGCCGGAGATTCTTGACCCGGCCACGCTAAAAGCCGTTCCCGAAGGACAAAGCGGCGAGCTTGTAATCACCACGCTGACCAAAGAGGGAATGCCGCTAATCCGCTACCGCACAAAAGATTTGACAAGCGTCCAAACTTCCAAATGCTCTTGCGGGCGAACTATGGCGCGCATCCAGCGCTTTAAGGGAAGAACAGACGACATGCTCATCATTCGCGGCGTGAACGTGTTCCCGTCGCAGGTTGAGGCGGCGCTTTTGACGATTGACGGAACGACTCCGCATTACATGATTGTGGTTGACCGCGTTGACAACAGCGACACGCTTGAAGTTCAAGTTGAAGTTGACGAGCGCTTCTTTAGCGACGAAGTTTCCAAGCTTGAAAACCTTTCAAAGCAGATTCACGACAAGCTGCGCGAAGCGCTTGGCCTTAACGCCAAGGTTAGCCTTGTCCAGCCCAACGCGCTAGTCCATTCCGACGGAAAGACTAAGCATGTTGAAGACAGGCGCAAGTTGTACCAGTAAACGCCAAGCGGAACGGCCGCAAGCCTAAAAGCCGCCGCCGTTTTGGTTGGCAAAAATTCATTAAGGAGAAAAATTATGTTCATTAAACAGCTTTCAATATTTTTGGAAAACAAGGGCGGCTCTCTGGGCGAGGTGTTAAAAATTTTGAGCGGCGAGAACATCAACATTTTTTCGGCAAGTTTGGCGGACACAAACGATTTTGGCGTTCTTCGCGTTTTGGTCAGCGACACCGACAGGGCCTACAACGTTCTTAAGGAAAAAGGAATCACTTCCAAGGCCAGCGACGTTGTCGGCGTTTGCGTTCCCAACGAAACCGGCGGCTTTTCCAAAGTGGTCCAACTGGTTCTTGACGCCGGACTCAACATCAGCTACATTTACGGCCTTTCAGTTCAAAACGACGGCGCCAACATCGTCATAAAAACAGACGACCAAGACAAGACTGTGGACATCTTGAAGTCCGCCGGCGTAAAGTTGCTGGAGCAAGGAGATTTGTAACAAGCTGAACTCAGGCGCAAAATGCGATTTTGTAAGTCGCGCTATTATAGCGACTTGCAACTCGCAGGAACCTCTAAAAACTTTCTGAAAGGGAGTTTTTAGAGGTTCCCTAAATTCTTTCCGTTTTTACTTTCTGTAAAATTCCGGGAAGAAGAAAATAATCATCGTGTACAACTCCAAGCGGCCGGCCAGCATTGCGAACATATACCAGCCTTTGAGCGCGGCGGGCAAAAAGCCGTAGTTGCAGGACGGGCCAAGCAAGCCGTAAGCGGGGCCGACGTTTCCCACCATGCTGAGAGCGCCTGTAAAGGCCGTTGTCAAATCCAAATTGGCCGCCGCGCCAAAAAGCGTCGTGACGACAAGCAGCAGCAAGTAAAGGGTCATAAAAGCGGCCACATTAAAAACAATGTCCTTGCGACCCGCGCGATTGTTCAAGCGGACGCTGAAAACTCCATGGGGATGCAATGTTTTTAAAAACTCGTTGTTGGCTTGTTTGGCGAAAACCACCCATCGGATTATTTTTACGCCGCCGCTTGTAGAGCCTGAACAGCCGCCGGTAAAGAACAAGAAGAAAATAAAGGCTTGAGCCAAAGACGGCCAAAATGTGTAGTCCGCCGTGGCAAAGCCTGTGGTGGAAATTATCGTCGCGGTTTGAAACGAGGAATATCTAAGGGATTTTAAAAAGCCGCCGTAATGCTGGACATTGGCAAAAGTGATTCCAAGAACAAAGACAAAAATCATCGCGACATAAACTTTAAATTCAGTGTTTTCTCGAATGTCTTTGACTTTCCCGGAAAGAAGATAAAAGTAAAGAGTGAAATTCACTCCGGCCAAAAACATAAAGACTGTACAAATGGCGTCTATGGCCGCGGAATTGTAGGCGCCGATGCTGGCGTTTTTGTTGCTGAATCCGCCGGTGCCCACAGTTGAGAACGAATGCAAAAGCGCGTCAAAGAAATTCATTCCTGCTAATTTTAAAAGGAGCGTTTGAAGGCAAGTGAACAAAATGTAAATTGTCCAAAGCGCTTTTGCCGTGGTCGTGATTTTTGGAGTGAACTTGCCTTTTTCGGGACCGGTGGTTTCGGCCTTGATAAGTTGAAATCCGCCAACGCCCAACAGCGGAAAAAGCGCCACGGTAAGCGCCACGATTCCCATGCCGCCAAGCCAGTGGGTTTCAGCGCGCCACAAATTTATTGAGTTGGGCAGAGATTCAACATCGCTCAAAATTGTGGCGCCGGTTGTCGTAAAGCCGGAAACGCTTTCCCAAAGCGCGTCTATCCAGCGAGGAATTGAGCCGCTAAAGTAAAATGGAAGCGAGCCAAAAAATCCGGCGAAAATCCAAGCGAAGGCAACAACCACAAAGGCGCCGCGAGTGGAAAGCGCGATTTTCTTTTTTCTTCCGGCGACAAAAAAAACAAGGGCCAAAAAAATCGCGGCCGCCATTGGAATCAAGAATGAAGGCAGAACGGCGTATTCCTTGAAACAAAGCGCCGCGATTATTGGAAAAATGTATGTGGCGCCGATTATTCCTAAAATTGAAAATTCAATTCTTAAAAACGAAAACAAGGTCATTGGGATTCCGCTCCAAAAAGCTTTAATATTTTTTGCGTTTCTTCGGCGCGGGCTATGATGATCAATTGGTCGTTTGCGTCAAGAATCGTACTTCCGACAGGAATGACATAATTTTGCGCGCCGGCCTTTTTTTCAAGCATGACCAAAAAATCTCCTGGGTTTGAAATGTCTAAAAGCGACTTTCCCACAAACTTTGAGCTGGGCGGCAAAACGCATTCAACAATCTCAAGCTGGCCGGACGAAACGGTATGAATTCCCGTGACGCTTTTCCCGCGCAAGTGGCTCAAGATTGAGTCAACAACCGTGTCCCGCAGTGGAACTGGAACGTCAACGCCAAGCTTGCGGGCAATTTGCGCGAAGGTGGAGCTTTCTACCAAACTTACCGAGCGGCCCACTCCAAGGGATTCAAGATAGGCGGCGACAACCATGTTAAGCTCGCGGTTGTGGGTGGCGCAAATCACCAAGTCGTATTCGGTCAAGCCCTCTTCCCGCAAAAATGTTTCGTCGGTGATGTCGCCCTTAAAGACGCGGGCGGTTGGATAGCGCTCGCTGGCTTCTCTTGCAAGAATGTCGTCTTGGTCAACAATCGCGAAATTTTTTCCAACTCTGACCCGCTTTCCAAAAAATTTTGAAATGATTGAATTTTTTTGCTTGGCAATCAATCGGTCGGCAATCAAAGTTCCAATTCTGCCCGCGCCCACCAAGGCGATTTTTTCCAAAGACTCCACGCTGGCGCCGCAAAGGGCAAGCAAGTCGCCGATGTCTTCTTTGCGGGAAAGAACGCCGATGCTGTCTCCCGCGTTTAAAAGCGTGGGGCCGCTGGGCAAGGAAGTTTTTTCTCCGCTTTCAACATAGGCTATGAGAAAGGGCTTTGAAGTCAAGCGGCGGACATTTTTCAGTTGTTGTCCCGCAAGAGGCGCGCCTTGGGCGATTGTGATTCTGCTTATTTCGTATTCAGAATTTTCAAAGGTGACGACGTCGCTTACGGCGCCGCTTTCAACGGCGTGGACAACCGCGTCGGCGGCCTCAATGTCGGGGTTGACCATGTAGTCGATTCCGTAAAGGGGACGGTGCTTTCCGCTAAAAGTTTCCGCGTGCTTTTTGACGGCGGCGGCGGTGTTCATGTAGTAAGAAAAATTTCTGACGCGGGCGATTTTCAAAATGTCCGGGTAAACTGAATCCACCAGCGAGCAAGTAATCATGTTCACTTCGTCGTTGGAAGTCACGCAAACCAAAGCGTCGGCCTTTCCGATTCCAACCTCTTCCAAATTTTCAAGGTTGTTTCCGTCCATTTCCTTAATTTCGCAGTCAAGGGTGTTGGAGGCGTGGCGAACCACTTCCTCGGAATTGTCAATCAAGACAACTTCGTTTCTTTCGTTGATGAGCCGGCGCGCCAGCTGGCGGCCGGTAAATCCAGCGCCTACAATTACGATTTTCATTCTTCCATTTTAGCGCGCAACGCGGGCTTTTGCTAGTGGAAACATTTGACAGTTGGCAGGGCTGGGGATTCGCTTCTTGAACAAGATTTTAAAATGAGTTATCATGTCCTGCCCGCTTTTTAGGAGATATATATGAGAAAAATCCAACATAAACTTGTCTTAAGCTTCAGCTTTATCGCGCTGCTTTCCATCGCTTTGATAGCGATTCCCACTCTCTTAAGCGAAGTGTCAGAATTGAAAAAGAACGTGTCGCAAATTGCCAAAGGCCATCTTTCCGAAGCTGTAATTTCAATAAATAAATTCATAGACGTTCCGGCGCGAATTGCCCAGGACGTGGGAATCTACGCCCGGCGTTCCGAAGTATCGATGGAAACAAGGCAAAACGATCTTTTGTCCTTAATCAAGGACAATCCGGCTTATTATTGCGTTTATTACACGGGATCAGTTCCTGTAAAAGACGGCGGCTACTTCATTTCCAGCGACGGATGGATTCCAGAGTCGGATTACGACCAAACAAAAAAAGAGTGGTATTTTAACGCAATCTCTTCTTACAAAGCCAACATTTCCGACCCTTATGTTGACGAAGACACAGGAAAACTTGTGACCACCGTTTCTTATTGCATCAGAAGCGGGAACAATCCTTTGGGCGTGGTTGGCTTGGACATCATGCTTTCGGATTTGACAAAAATAATTCAAGACATAAAACTTTCTGAGGGCGGATACTCTTTCATCTTGGACAGGCAGGGAAACTATCTCACCCATTTTGACGAAACAAAAGTTTTAAACGCCAATTTCTTTGACGACTATCCGGAATTCGCTTCGCTTAAATCCCAGTTGGAAGAGAAATCATACATAGACTTGGAAGCCGGAAACGGCCATTACTTTGCCTCTTCCCTCATCAGTTCGGAAACAGGCTGGCTTTTTGTGACAATGGGAAACACTTCCGAGCTTTTCACTTCAATTAGAAGAAGCATGTTCTTAATCGCAATCATGGCCTTGGCGGGCATTGTGGTTTCGATAATCATATCTTTAATCATCGCCATAAAAATCGTGACGCCCATAAAGACTGTTGACAACGCTGTGAACGAAATCGCTTCTGGAAGCGCGGACCTTACCCAGCGCCTTGAAGTCAACAGCAACGACGAGATTGGAAACCTTGAAAACGGCTTCAACAAATTCATTCAAAAGCTGCAAGGAATCATTTCGCAAATTCAAGATTCCAAGAACGTTCTTAACGGCGTTGAAGACGAGTTGACTTCAAGCGTGAACGAAGCCTCAAGCTCCATGGAAGAAATTCTTTCCAACATCGAAAGCGTCGGAAGCCAAGTTGGAAACCAAGTCAACGCCGTTTCTCAAACTTCAGCCGCTGTGGCGCAGATTGCCGAAAACATCAACAGCCTTGAGAACATGATTCAAAAGCAAGCGGACGGAGTTTCAAGCGCCAGTTCCGCCGTTGAAGAAATGATTGGCAACATCAAGTCTGTCAACCAGTCCGTTGAAAAAATGGCCGACTCCTTTGAGCTTTTGGAAGAAAGTTCAAAAACCGGAATTGAGCAGCAGCATTTTGTTGACCAGCAAATTATGGAAGTTTCCGAGCAGTCCAACAGCCTGCAGGACGCCAACCACGCCATCGCCAACATCGCCGAGCAGACAAACCTTTTGGCCATGAACGCCGCCATCGAAGCCGCGCACGCGGGCGAGGCGGGAAAAGGCTTTGCGGTCGTCGCCGACGAAATCAGAAAGCTTTCTGAAACTTCTTCAAGCGAGTCAAAGAAAATCGGCGCCGAACTGAACAAGATTATTGAAACCATTTCGCAAGTAGTCAACGCTTCTGCAAAGAGCAAAGAAAATTTCAGCGCGGTTTCAGAATTGATTTCAACAACAGACGAGCTTGTTCGAAACATTCGCGCCGCCATGGAAGAGCAAAACGAAGGCTCTCGACAAATTCTTGACTCGATAAAAGTGATGAACGACAGCACTGTGGAAGTTCGCACCGCCTCCAAAGAAATGAAAGAAGGCAACGAAATGATTCTCAACGAAGTTCACCACTTGCAGGACACAACCCTTGTGATTAAGTCCAGCATGGAAGAAATGGCCGCCGGCGCCAAGAACATGAACGACACCAGCGCCAACCTTTCCGACATTTCTTCAAAGGTCAAGGATTCCATCGAAAAGATTGGCCAAGAAATCGATCAATTCAAGGCGTAAGGCGGCCTTGTGACTGGCGCGGAGCAAATAAAAAACCTTCCAATCTATTCTCACCTTGACGAAATTTGCCGGGCGCTAAAAGCGTCTCCGTCGCGCTTTTTGATTTTGACGGCGGAAACAGGAGCCGGAAAGTCCACCGCCGTTCCGCTCGCGCTTTTGGAAGAGTTCCCAAAAAAAATATTGATGCTGCAGCCTCGCCGCCTTGCCGCCGTGAACGTGGCCAGCCGCGTGGCGGAATTGCTTGGAGAGCGGGTCGGGCAAACGGCTGGCTACAAAGTGTTTTTGGAAAACAAGACAAGCGAGTCCACGCGCCTAGAAGTTATGACGGAAGCTATTTTAACGCGGCGGCTTCAGGCCGATCCAAGTTTGGAAGATGCGAGCGTCGTTGTGTTGGACGAGTTTCACGAGAGGTCGATAAACGCCGACTTGGCGCTGGCGTTTTTAAAGGAAGCGATGCAGCTTCGCGACGACTTGTTTGTAATCATCATGTCGGCCACGATTGACGCGCGGCGGATCGCTCAGTTTTGCGGAACGGTCGGCGCGGCCGAGACTGAAAGCAAGATCGGGAACGCCGCGCAAACCGCAAACGGAGGCAAGACCAAAAACGCTGTCCAATCCGAGGCTGATTCCAAGGCCATAACGCCGGCGCCCGTTTTGGAAATTCCAGGACGAACTTTTCCAGTCAACTTTTTTTACAAGCCTGAACTTTCGGTTTCCGCCGCCGTCCGCTGGGCGCTTTCTGGGCTTGCGGCGGAGACTGCTTGCAAAACCAAAACTGCGGGCCGTTCAATCCTTGTCTTCCTCCCCGGCATTTACGAAATAAACAAGACCTTTTCCGAGCTAAGCGGCGAAATTTCGCCCGCCGTTCAAATCGAGCGCCTTCACTCCTCCGTGTCCTTTGACGAGCAAAAAAAGATTTTGTCGCCCGCAGCGGCTGGAACAACCAGAATCATTCTTTCTTCATCCATTGCCGAAACTTCTCTTACGATTCCAGACGTTGTTTGCGTAATTGACTCAGGCCTTTCCCGCGTGAGCGTGATGGACAACAACGTCGGCGCGGCGCGCTTGGTTACAATGCCCGAATCGGAATTTTCCGCCGCGCAGCGTTCAGGCCGCGCCGGACGAACCCAAGAAGGCGTTTGCGTCCGCTTGTGGAGCCAGAACGAGCCGCGGTCAAAAAATCCGCTGCCGGAAATCTTGCGCAGCGACTTAAGCGAGCTGCTTTTGGAATGCGCCGAATGGGGAAGCCAGGATCCCGCCGCGCTTGAATGGTTGGACCCGCCCGCCCCGTCTTCTTGGGAAACGGCAAGAGAATTGCTGAAACTTTTAAACTGTTTGGACAAGGAAGGCCAGATTACAAATTTAGGGCGGGCGGCTCTTAGGCTTGGAATTGGTCCCCGCCTTGGTTGCGCCGCGATTTTTGGCGGCGCCGCCTTTGTCCTTCCGTACTCGCAATACAAGGATTCAGCGCCGGCCTTGCAAAAAAAGTTTGCTCTAAATTTAGAGCGGCGCCTTGAAGAAGCCGGAGCGCAAATTGCGGGCAAGAACGAAAAGGGTGGCCGCTTCTTTGGCTTGCAAAAAGGCGCGGAGTTTTCGCCGCCTCCCGACCCGCTCTTGGCGGGCTTTCCCGACAGGCTCGCGCATAGGACGGCGGACGCGGGCGTCTACCAGTTTCCGTCGGGCCGCCTTGCCGCGCTAAAGGACTACAAGGGCGGACTTGGCCCAGAATGGATTGTGGCCGTGGAAGCGGACGCGGGAAGCTCGCAAGGCGCGATTTACTCATACAAGGCGCTGGATTCCGTTCAGCTTGAAGAATGGATTTTAAGCCGCGCGCAAAAAAAAGTCGTTTGCGATTTTGAAAACGGAAAAATAGTAAAGACGGAATTCACTCAATACGGAAAAATAATTCTTAGCCAAAAGGCGCTCAAAGCCGGAGACGAAGACATAAAAAGCGCGCTTTGCTTTTCGGTTCAAAAAAACGGCTTTGACTCACTTCCCTTGGACGAAAAGACAAAAGCCTTTTTGGTAAAGCGAAAATTTTACGAGCAGGCTTCCGCGGCGGGCGGCGCGAGTGGCGCGGGCGGCGGCAATATTGGTCTTGCCAACGATTCTAGTTCCGCCGCCGGCAATCTTGGCCAGGACACAGTTCCGCCAAAACGCTTTGACAAAAACTGGCTTTCGCAAAACGCGGAACAATGGCTGGCTCCATTTTTGACCGGGAACAAAATCAGCGCGCAAAACGTTTACGACGCGCTATATTATTTTTACAACGGTTCCGAGGTGGAGCGAAAGGTTCCGTCAAAACTTGAATTGCAAACGGGCCGCTCGGTAAAAGTCGTTTACGTTGACGGCGAAAAAGTGGTTCCGACGATAGAAATAATAATCCAGCAAATATTCGGCTGCTTTGAGACGCCAAAAGTGATGGGCGTTCCTGTCCTTTTAAAACTGCTTTCGCCCGCGCGCCGGCCCCTGCAAATTACCAGCGACCTGGAAAACTTTTGGCAAAACACTTGGCCAGAGATTTGCAAAGAGATGAAGGGCCGCTACCCCAAGCACAACTGGGACTACCGCGTGGCGGAAAAGGAGTGAGGGGAGAGGCGGCTGGATTTTTTGTTTAGCGCGCCTTAGAAAATAATTGTAAATTCTGTGTAACATGCCGATAATTAAAGCGTGCTGAACAGGGTACTGGAGATTTTCGAAGAAAATCGCTATTTATCTCTTAGCCGAGGCTTTATTGTCATTCAAAGCGGAGCCGATGAACTTGGAAAAGTTCCGCTTGATGACATAGGCGTCTTGCTTGTATCCGCGCAAGGAGCGACGCTCTCAAAAAATGTTTTAAATGCTCTTGCGGAACGCGGTTGTGTAACAGTGCTGTGCGGAAAAAATTATTCGCCGCAAAGCATGGTTCTTCCTGTTTATTCCCACTACTTGTTTGCGAAAATTCTAAAAAAACAAATTGACGCTTCCGAACCATTTAAGAAAAGAATCTGGCAACAAATAGTGATTCAAAAAATAAAAAATCAGGCTCTTTGCTTACAGATCTGCGGTAAAGAAAACAATGTAAAGCTTATTGAAAAAATCGCTCTGATGGTAAAGTCTGGAGACCCTGACAATCGCGAAGCGTATGCCGCCAGAATTTATTGGAAGAGTCTTTTTGGCGAAGGCTTTATTCGTGACAGGGATTTGCCTGGAATAAATTCCTTTTTGAATTATGGATACGCGGTGATGAGAGCGTCTATGGCGCGCGCAATTTGCTCAAGCGGCCTGCTTCCTTCGCTTGGACTTCACCACGACAATCATTTAAATCAATTTTGTCTTGCTGACGACTTATTTGAAATTTACCGCCCCATAGTAGATTGCATTGTGTACAGTCTTGAAATAAACGACGAGGCAGAACTGACTCCAGAGCATAAAAAGAAATTGACAGACTGTTTATGGGTAAAAGTTCATACTTCTGAAGGCAATTCTCCTGCTTTTCAAAGCATGCAATATTTGACGGCTTCCTATGTTCACGCGCTGGAAGAAAGAAAAGCGGCCATCGAAATTCCAATATGGAAAGGAGACGACTGTGGCGACGCCAGCATTGAATAGGTATGAACTTATGTGGATGCTTGTTTTGTTCGATTTGCCAGTTGTAGAGAAAGCGGAACGCAAAGCGGCGACCGATTTTAGGAATTTTTTACTGGACAATGGTTTTGCCATGGTTCAGTATTCAATTTATACAAAACTCTTTTCTGGAAAAGACGCTTGCGAAAAATATTATAAATTGATACAAAATAACTTGCCTGACGATGGAAAAGTTGATATCATCACCATAACGGACAGGCAATATGAGAACATTATTAGCTTTAAAGCCACAAAAAAAGTCAAAAAAAAGGAATCCCAACAACTGCTTTTATTCTGAATTTTCCTTAAAAATAACACGTCCGACGCATTCTATCTCTTTGCATGAAATAGAATTACGCCGGACGTATTATAACTGATTAATTTGTCCTGTCAACCTGCAACTTGGTGGACTTGCAAAGAACCGCTGTGCGAATTATAACTGATTAATTTGTCCTGTCAACCTGCAACAGAGGCGGAAAGCCCCGCTCGGAGGACATGATTATAACTGATTAATTTGTCCTGTCAACCTGCAACAGAGCCTCGCACTTTGTCCGCGTCAAAGAAATTATAACTGATTAATTTGTCCTGTCAACCTGCAACCTGTAAAGGCGATTTACCTAAAGATTCAAAATTATAACTGATTAATTTGTCCTGTCAACCTGCAACACGCCGACCATTTTTCACAAGAAAAATTAGATTATAACTGATTAATTTGTCCTGTCAACCTGCAACCTCTGGACGTGCTAGAGCCATTCATTAGATATTATAACTGATTAATTTGTCCTGTCAACCTGCAACTCACCATACAAAGCTTTAAGAGGTGCTGAATTATAACTGATTAATTTGTCCTGTCAACCTGCAACTTGGAATTCTTCCAAGGTCTATCGACACTTATTATAACTGATTAATTTGTCCTGTCAACCTGCAACTAATTAAACCGGCCGTTAATTGGCTAACGGATTATAACTGATTAATTTGTCCTGTCAACCTGCAACGTTTTTTTTCATATTTGCTCCTTGTCCGTTATTATAACTGATTAATTTGTCCTGTCAACCTGCAACCTACCCATAAAAACACTCCTCGTGGACGCCATTATAACTGATTAATTTGTCCTGTCAACCTGCAACTCATTATCCTTACCGCTACGCTTTTCAAGAATTATAACTGATTAATTTGTCCTGTCAACCTGCAACTCCCCGCATCTAAATCAGGAACAATCTTAAATTATAACTGATTAATTTGTCCTGTCAACCTGCAACTCCAGCTTTCCGTTTGCAGTTTGCTTCCGAATTATAACTGATTAATTTGTCCTGTCAACCTGCAACCTTCATCACTCGTGGCCGCAGCGGTAACATATTATAACTGATTAATTTGTCCTGTCAACCTGCAACTGGTGTTGCGATTACCGCCAATTCTTTGCATTATAACTGATTAATTTGTCCTGTCAACCTGCAACACAAGATTCGTTGGCGTTCGGATATTCCCGATTATAACTGATTAATTTGTCCTGTCAACCTGCAACTGTTTGCAAGTTCACTTCAAAAACTTGTTAATTATAACTGATTAATTTGTCCTGTCAACCTGCAACGACGCTCGATTCGTCAACAAAGACGCTTAGTTTTTTCATTCATTCTCCAAAAAAAATGGCGGGGAGTTTCCCCGCCTAGTAGGTTGGACCCGGGTCTTTCGACCAGCCCAAGTGATTACTATTATACAACACTCAACTGAATTGTCAAGCAAAAACCAAAGGCTTTTGCGCCTTTATTTTCTAAAGACACGTCCTATTGGATTTACAGTGATAAAGCGAGCTTGTTTTTCGCCAAAAAGGACATTGACCGAAACCCAATTTTGAGTCTTTTGCAATTTCCAGCAAGGCTCAAGCTGATAATCATTAGTTGAGATTATCCAGTCGGCGCAATTTGTCACGGAATAAATAGGTCTTATATCAAGTTTATTATTTGTTGCAGCATATCCTGCCACCCTGCACTTATACCAATTTCCGTTGTCGCTAAATTCAAGATAATCATTTTTATGCAAAATGCCCAATTTTTTTGCTGCAGGATGACGTTCTTTTTTCCAAGCCTCTACCACTTCTGCCTTTGGCATGTTGTCCTTTCCGACTTCGGTTCTGCGTATATATTGGGCTTCATAAGTTGTTTTGCCTCCATCCTTTTTAGGCGGAAGCTGCCATATAATCGCCGCAAAATAATCTTCCGGCGCAAGATAGCGCGGAACGTCGCCATTGATGACAATAGGAGTCTGCACGCGATTTAAACAACGAACTTTCTTAATGCCAGTTTGGCCGCTAAATTCTTCCAAGAGGCTTTCAAATTTTTGGCCCTTGTGAGTGGAAACAAATTCTTGCAATTTTGCGCGAATCTTTGCATCCACGACGTCTTCAATGTTGTTTTCTTTTAGAGATGATATTGCCGCGCGAGCCACAAAGAATTCTTTGTAGATTTTTACCTGCGGATAAACATCTTTAAGCTCTTTTCTGACAAGCTTGATGTCGAGTTTTTCCGCAAGCGCATTTTCAAAATCTTTTCTAACTTTGCCGTTTTTTATAAGAGGAATGTCCGGCTCCTCAACTTTTGAAATTTCCAGCAATTCTTCACGCTTGATTTTTCCAAGCAAGGTTTCTTTTGAAAGCTTGCCCTCCGCTCCGTGGTCTGGCTTAAAGCTGACAACAATGTTTTTAACTTTTTCCTGAAGTTCCAATCGTGGAACTGACATCTGCGGAACCTCAATGCGATTTTTAAGGGAGCGGGCGTTAAGCGTTGAGATTTCTTTTACAAGCGAACGGTCGATCAATGCAATTACAGAGGCATCCAAAGCATGATGGCGGTGGTCGTAGCGGTTTTTTTTGTATTCGCCAATCATATCATCTTTAAGTTCAAAATGCGCAACTTCCTCGTCGCCAATTTTTCTCTTTAAGATTGAATCAATTTCCCATTTATCTCTGAGCAATTTTGTCATTCCGCCGTTTACAGACCAAATATCATCGCAAACGCTCTTTAGATACTTGAGAGCCATTTTTGAAAGATAGGCGTTGTCAGTAAGTTGTCGCGCGATAAAACCGCTGTCTTTTTCAAACGATTCCATTGCGTCAACTGCAAAGCGGCTTCGTTTTGCCGGGCTTTTTAGTTGGTTTGCGCGCTCCAATATTTCTTGCCAATTGTATCCTTTTGGATTGGAGCCAAAAGCCTCGTATGGCGAACGCTCTTTCTTAAAAGCGTTGCAACTTACATGCGCTACGGTAAGATTCGATTCAGCGTCAAGCAAAGTTCTGCT
This sequence comes from uncultured Treponema sp., assembly GCA_937902125.1. GTDB lineage: Bacteria > Spirochaetota > Spirochaetia > Treponematales > Treponemataceae > Treponema_D. Next base: position 7,379 of record CALDIB010000051.1, on the reverse strand, counting down.
GTAAGGAAGAATATGCTCGATTTCAATATTTTTGCTGAACAATTCTGTTCCAGAAATTATTTTCCCGCAATAAAGACATTTTCTAGGGAGGCCTTCCGCTCCCAATTCTTCCCACAATCGATATTTCAAGCGGTCAGTGCGATTTGGATATGGAATGTTTGGGTTCGCGTCACGAATGTTTTTATTTGTGATTTCATTTCGCTTTTTATTCTCGTTTTGTTTTTTCTGAATGGCGCTTTTTGCCTCACGGCTCGCCTTTAAGTCGCGGGAAAGCTCAACGGCAATCTGCGCCGGCTTTCCGTACTGCTTTATAAGGGCGTTAACAACAACACGCGTTTGGTTAAGAGCGACATGAACAGTTGGATTGCTTATTTTGCCGTATTTTTTCTCAGGGCTGCTTTCATCTGCGGAAGGCGTGGCTCCCATTGTTGAACCGACAAGAACTTTTCCGTAATATGGGAGCGTGTCATATTTTTCAACGCTTTGGACTGCGTACTTATATCCGAGGGTTTGAATTGCAGTTGAGTAATCGCACCCAAGCGATTCCATCTTATGGACAATTTGCTCAGACACTTCCTTGCAAAGCATAGTCGCGCCAGAAGGCAACTGTAATTTTACTATCGATTCGTTTTGTTCATCAGAGAGGTTGTATTTTTTTAACATTTCAAAAATCTCTCCGTCTTCGTCTGCCGTTATCAGCTTCTCTACAATTGCATCTTGTTCCTCGAGGGAAAATGTATCCCATAAATCTCCAAAACGGTTTTTGCTCCTCATTTTTACGGCGGTTGAATTTCCCAGCAAAAAATCACGATTTTTCTCAAGGTTAAATGTACAAGCGGAATTCAATTTCAAAGCTTTTCTAAAAGCGTCAAACGCCACCTTTTCTTTTGAATCGAGCAAAGAAAGAAGAATGTCTTCCTGCTCTTCTGAAATCGGGATAGTTTTTCCGTCTTCATTTTGATACTTTAAATTGCGAATCTCTTGCAAAATTCTAACTTTTTGAGCGCTTGGCATTGATTTAAAAGTTCTTTCTTTCTCAATCATATATTGGCATCGGCCACGCTCTTGTGGTTTTAACGGCCTTTGAAAGAATATTGCGTTATAAATTGAATTCCAATCGATGTTTTTGAAATGCTTTTCTTGCGCGGCACGAATCACATTGAATTCATCTTCGTACATTTTTCGGAGCGGGTAATATGACATTCGTCCAGGTACAAAACGAATTCCTTTATTCTTATTTTGATTCTTCCATAAAAATTCACCTAGCGTTCTGCAACCTGATTCAGATATTGCTTTCGATAATTCAGCGCATTTTTCAGCCTGTGAAAGATTATCTGACCCTGCGGAAGAAGTCGCTTCTGCCGCAGAAGCATCTTTGCGATTGCTTTTAAAGCCTCGTCGAACAGACAAATTAAACAGCACGCGGGCCAACTCAAATGGTTCTAATTTTTCGTCTAATGCTTTTACACGCAATTCGTATGGATTAAGCAGCTTCAACTTTTGGGTTTCGTCTTTTGTTTTAGGAAAAAGACCTTGCTCTTGCAACAACCGAAAAGTCGCTTTTCTTCTGAGTTTTCTTCTGTATATAATCTTTCGCTGTCCTCGCGCTATTCTGCGAGCGACGGCAAGCGGTTCTTTGGTTTTTGGGTCTCGTCCGTCAGAAAAAATACGAACACCCATATCCTCTAATTTCAGAGGTTTTTTATCATTGTCAAGTGAATAAATTGCCCAACCAATGGAATTTGTTCCTAAATCAAGTCCTAAACGATATTTCATGTAACAAGTATAGCGCGCAAATACAATAAAATGCAAAAAAATTTGACAAAATAAAAAAAATAATGTATAGTTTACTTACTGATTAATTTTTCTTGTCAACCTGCTAACAAGGAGTCTTTTGACTCCGCAAAATGCTTTTACATTCTCCTAGAATGTAAATAGAGAACATGAAAAAAGAGAGCCACGGCTCTCTTTTTGTTTTTAAAGCGACATTTAATTTTTGCAAGCCCCGCGTTCCCTCTACCCAAAAATCTCCGTCGTCTTAAGCCAGTCGGCGACCTTTGTCGCGTCGGCGTCCAGAGGGCGGTCGTCCTTTACGAACTTGCTCATCGCACGGACTTGGTCGTGGACTTTTTTGGTGAAGGGGCTAAAGTCGTCGTAGCCGGCAAGGTCAACCGCTTGCATGGCGGCAAGCAAATGGGTGGCGAACTGCAAGAATACCAAATCGATTTGCTCAGCGAATTTCCTGGCGCTGATTGTTCCCATGCTCACCTTGTCTTGGTTGATCGCCTCGGTGGGAGCGCTTGTGACGCTGATTGGGTAGCAGTAGCTTTGGACTTCGCCGCGAATCGCGCTGATTGTGATTTGCGCGGCCTTAAAGCCAAGCCGCAAGCCTGCGCGCGGATCGGTGTCCTTTATGCGCGGAGTCAAGTTGTCAGGAAGCCCGCTGAACTTTCCGTCGATAATGACTTCGGCCTGCTTGTCGGAAAGGTCCGAGATGTTTGCGAGCGCCGTCCGCATGTAGTCGCAGGCCGCGCATATGTGGCCGCCGTAAAAGTTTCCGGTGTTGTAAATGCGGCCCGCGTCGATGTCAACAAGCGGGTTGTCGTTGGCGGAATTTATTTCCTCGCCAATCCACTGGCGCGCGATTGCCAAAGTGTCGCGGTAAACGCCGTTTATTTGCGGCGAGCAGCGGATTGAGTAGCGGTCTTGAATTTTATTCGCCTGCTTGACGAATGTTCTTCCGTCAAGCTTTTCGATTTGCGTCTTTAAGAATTCCTCATACTTGTAAACGCGCTTTGAATTTTTTATGATTTTGTAAATGTAAGCCGCGCTTTCGGACTGGCCCTTGTGGTTTTTAATCTGGCTGACCTTGGCCACAAAGGGCGTGTCTTTTCCGCGCGTGATTTCGCTTGTAACGGCGGAAAGGAAGTCCGAGATGTTCGCAAGCCGTTCCGCTTTTTTTATAGCGAGCGCGGCGACGGCTGTCATAACGCTTGTTCCGTTCATAATCGCAAGGCCTTCTTTGGCTTCAATCAAAAGCGGCTCAATCTTTTCCGCCTTAAAGGCTTTCATCGTCGGAACGATTTTTCCTTTGTAATAAACTTTGCGCTGGCCCATAATTACAGCCGCAAGGTAGCTCAAAGGCGTAAGGTCGCCGCTCGCGCCAACCGAGCCAAGCTGCGGAATGCATGGAATGACGTCCTTGTTCAAAAGCTCCAGCATTTTGCGCGCGAGCTGGGGCCTAATGGCCGAGTGGCCGCCTTTTACATTTCCGTTCAAGCGGCAAAGAATTACGGCGCGGCCTGTTTCATGATCAAAGTATGGGCCCAAGCCGATTCCGTGGTAGGCCACGATTGTGCGCTGCAATTCGCCCGCCTTGTCAACGCTGATTTGCTTGTAGCAGCTGTCGCCAAAGTCTGTGGTGACTCCGTATGTCGGAACGCCGGTGGAAATGTAGTCAAGCAAAAATTTGCGGGACTTTTCCATCCGCTCCCAAAATTTTTTGTCGGTGGGAAGGGCGGCTTTTTGGCCGTTGATTGCCACGTCGTTTACGTCTTCGATTGTAAGTGAGTTTCCGTCAATGATTGTCATAGTAACAACAAATTATCGCATTTGGCAAAAACTTTCAAGGCGAGGCGCAGTCTTGGGCGTTCGAACAGGCTTGCGCAAACGCGCCTCTATTCAACGCGCTCAAAACTAAATTTTACGTTGGACAATTGGCAAAGTTTTTCGCGGCTTGCGCTTTCAAAAGTTATTTCCAAAATGCACGCGTCGGAGTTTATCAACTCGCCAGTAAGGACAGCGGTTTTTTCAAACGCAAATTCTTGGAAGGCTTTTCCTCCGCCGTCAAGTTTTATCGTTTGGAATTTATCCCATTTTTCGGTGGAACAATTGTTTAAATTTAAATCAACATAGTCAAGCGGCAAAGACGACTGGCCGATAAACGACACTTTTATCTTGGCGCCTTTTGGAAGTGATTTTGTAAAGCCTAAAATTCTTTCTGGCGGAAGAAAGAGGCTAAAACCGCCGTTGTTTCTGTCCCACTGGACCTTGTTTATCGAAATCTGTTCAATCACGGCCGCAGATTTTCTTCCGACAGCCACCGGCTCCAAAATTTTTTCCGCGCCAAGCGAAACAATTTTCGCCTCAACCTTAAAGCCGCTTATCGAAAGCTCTTCGTCAAACTTGTTCGAGTCGTAAGAAAAAGAAAGCGTCGCGTAACTTGTGTTTTCGATTTCCTTTTCAATGAACGCGCGAATTCTTTGGTTGAACGAAGCGCCCGCAAAAAATCCTTTTCCGGCGTTAGGAACCGCATAGCAATGCGGACTTGCGTCAAACTGCTCGCCTTTGCCGCTTCTGAACGCCATTCCAAAATACGGAGCCCTCTTGTCTGAGACGCCGCTGATTTTCAATTCCACAACCGACCCGGCGGGAATTATTCTCTTTGTGCCAAAAAGCCTGCGCAAGGGAATTCCAAAACTGTAATTGTATTCGCCGGTCTTTTGGTTGTAAACGCTTTTGGCGAATTTTACCGAAGGACTTTCGGTAGCGCCGGCCGCGCTTTCTTCTATCTCTACAGGCTCGGCTGGCTCCGCTTTTTGCGCCGCGGCCGTCTCTTGCGCGCTTTCTTCTTCGTCATCCTTCGTTTCTGCTAGAACCGCTTTTTGATCGGCGCGGTCGTCCGGCGTGGCGGCGACTTCCTTTTCTTGCGCGGGCTCTACCGGCGCTTCTTCCTCCGCGACAATTTCTTCTGCAACAGGCTCCGGCTCGGCTTCGACAATCGGCTCTTCGGTGACAATGAATTCTTCGCCCGCCGTTATCGTTTGCGCTTCCTCAACCGGCTTTTGGAAAAGCGCCACCTTTGGAACGTTCGTCACCACGGCCTCGCCTTCGATGACTTCAACGACGGCCTCTTTGGGCTGGCTTTCTTTTTTTTCGTTTTTCTCTGCTTTTGAAATCGTAATCTTTACTTTTGAATTTGGCGCGGCGGAAATTTTTTTCTTTACAGCCATGACGACCGCTTCCTCTCCGTCTTGCGCGCTGGCCAGCAAAATTTCTCCGCTTAAAAAGTCAATGGCCTTTTCTTTTTTATTGCTGAAAATTTGAATCAATGAATTTTCTTTTAGCTGGATTTTCGTTCCTGTCTTTTCAAACTGGGCGTGGATTTCAGAGTCTTGCGCCGTGCGAATTTTGTCGCCGTTGTAAATTGGGCTTTCTTGATTCACGCGCTCCCAAATGTCGTTGTCAATAAATTTGCGCTGGACTACGTTCTTCTTAAAATAAATTTTCGCCACCGCGACTTCGTTGTTCTTTAACGACCAAGAATTTATGTCCTTGTAATAAAGGCCAAGCGCCGTCGCCGCTCCAAGAGAACACAAAACAAAAATCAAAATGTCGGCAATGTTAGCCTTCAATCTTGTATTTCTTTTCTTCGTCATCAGTGTTCACCTTTGCCAAATCAGGCGCGGTAGTTCCGATAATTTTTCGCACTTCTTCAATTGCGCCTGGCCTTTCTTTTCCCGCAAGGTTAATGACCGCGAACATTTTTATCGCGTCAGTCTTTCCCTTTACGTGAACGCCGGGCATTTCCTCGACAATAACTTTGCCCTTGATAAGATTGTATGTGTTTTCGGTAATCAAAATGTCGGTGGCAAAGGGCTTGTTCAAAGCCTCGGTGCGGCTTGCCAGGTTCACCGCGTCGCCGATAACCGTGTATTCCATTCTTTCGTTGGAGCCGATTTGCCCGGCGACGACCGGGCCCGAATTTATTCCGCAGCCGATTCTTACCGGCGCCAATCCCCGTTCCTTGCGCGACTGGTTAAAGTGAAAAAGCGAAACGCGCATCATAAGAGCGGCGGTGACGGCGTTGAGCGCGTCAAGGGCGGGACTGCCCGCGGACTCAGGCGCTCCCCAAACCGCCATAATCGCGTCGCCGATGTATTTGTCAACGACGCCGTTTGTCTTGTTGACGCACTCGACCATTCGCGTCATGTAGGCGTTCAAAAATTCTACGACTTCTTTTGGTTGCATCGTTTCGCTCATCGCTGTAAAGGAACGGATGTCGCTAAAGAAAATCGTCGCGTTGCGGTTTTCGCCTCCAAGCGCAAGCTCTCCGCTGGCGGCCTTTTGCGCGATTGTCTTATTGGTAAATTTGCTGAACGACACCATCAATTTTTCCCGCTCGGCAAGACCCTTTCCCATTTGAATGAATGAGGAAGTAAGCAATCCGATTTCGTCATGCGCGCGAGGCTTGATGTCCAATTCAAATTCGCCCCGCTCTATTTTTGCGGAAGCGTCAACCAAGTCGTCGATTGGATTGGTAATGTTTTTGCTGAACAAACGAATCGCCATAATCGCGATGAACAAAATAGCGAGCGAAAACAAAATGATTCTGTAAGTGGTACGATTGATTACGGCAAAAACGGAATTTTCTGAAACGCTCGTTATGACGTAAAGGTTGTCCTTTGTCTTGTGGACCGAAATGAATTTCCTTCCGTCTTCCGTCTCCGCAAGGCTTTGAGTGTTGTCAACGCCTTCTTTGTCCTTAATGCTGTCGATAAGGCTTTGCGCGGCAACGTAAGTTTTTTGCTCGCTTTCATAGTCAGGATTTATAAGGACGGTGGAATCTTGGTCAACCAAAATCGTCGCGTTGTTGGCGCCGGAACTCATAAGCGCGGCCAAGGCTTTTGTGTCAACGCCAACCGCCGCGTTCTTGACGGCGTTCAGCGGCCCGTATTGAAAAGTGAAAATAATCGAATCAATGTCAAGCGTTTCCCTGGCGTTAAAGTAGCGGACTTTTCCGCTGGCCGCGCTTTTGTTGGCGATTAAAAAATCCGAAAGTTTTTTTTCGCCGGCCGCTCCTCCGATTTTTTCTTTGAACGATGGGTTCACTTTTAAGTTTGTGTCAGGGCTGAAAACAAAAATTATGTCGTCGTTGACCCTAAAAAAATCCGCAATCAATGAAGCTCGGACCTCTTGGCTTGCTTGGCCTCCTTTTTTGGCCGGTTCCTTAATTTTTGAAAAAGCGTCAAACAGTATGTAGGAATTCTTTTGAGCGTTTGTAAAAGTCTGCTGAACGGTTTGCGCGGTCCTGGCGTTAATCGTGTGGTTGTTTTCTTCGGCCTTGCGCCTGTCGTCGCCGCGAACAAGCGTGGAAACAAGAAAGGTCGCCAAACCCAAGACAAGAATGATAAGGAAAGAAAACAGTAAAATATGCTTTAACGCAATTGGAAATTTAATTTTTTGATCCACGTTTTTCTCCGCCTTAATTATAACTCGGCAAGAGCAAAACGCGCAAGTGAAAAAACTAAATTTTGATATAAAATTATGGGAACCTCTAAAAACTTCAGTTTTTAGAGGTAACTCTGAAAATGCGATGT
>CALDIB010000050.1 GCA_937902125.1 uncultured Treponema sp. | reverse complement strand
CCGCTTTTCTTGGGCTTTTAAAAAGTCGGCGCTCGGTTAGCGCTTGACCTCAACTTTTTGAACTTTCCAAATGTCTCGAACGTAGTCTTCGATTGTGCGGTCGCTTGAGAACTTGCCCGAGTTGGCGATGTTGACGAGCGCCTTCTTGGCCCAGGCCTTTTGGTCGGCGTAGGCGGCCACGACTTTTTCGTGGGCTTGGCAGTATGCGCCAAAGTCGGCCAAAACATAGTAAACGTCGGGGCGCTGGCCTTCAACTCCGTAAACCAAAGAATCGTGCAATTCCTTAAAGATTTGGCGCGACGGGTCGTAAGTTCCGTCAACAAGCTGCTCAACGACCTTGTTCAAGGCAGGGTTTCGCGCAAGGCACTCCTGCGGGTTGTAGCTGTGCTCGGCTTCCATCTTGATAATCTCGTCGCTTTTTAGGCCAAAGACAAAGGCGTTTTCCTCTCCGGCCTCGCGGACAATCTCGATGTTGGCGCCGTCAAGAGTTCCAAGCGTAAGCGCTCCGTTGACCATAAACTTCATGTTGCTAGTTCCGGAGGCCTCAAAGCCCGCGGTTGAAATTTGCTCGCTTACGTCGGCGGCAGGGAAAATCTTTTCCGCGATGCTTACGCAGTAGTTTTCGATAAAGACCACTCGAAGCTTTCCGCGAACTCGGCGGTCGTTGTTCACGCGGTCTGCCACAGTGTTGATAAGCTTGATGATGCTTTTTGCGCGGCGGTAGCCTGACGCGGCCTTTGCGCCAAAGATAAATGTGCGGGCCGGCGGGTTGTAGTTGGGGTCGTCTAGCAAGCGGTTGTAAAGGTACATGATGTGGAGAACGTTTAAAAGCTGTCTTTTGTATTCGTGCAATCTCTTTACTTGAACGTCAAAAATGCTGTCGGGGTCAAGGAAGTCGTTTTGCGTGTGCTTTAGGAAGTCGGCCAAGACTTGCTTGTTGTCGCGCTTAATCTTGATAAGCTCGTTTAGGCTTTCTGAGTCGTCGGCGTATTTTTCCAAGCCCTTGAGTTTTGTCAAATCCTTTTCCCAGCCGTGGCCGATTCTCTTTGTGATGAATTCGGCAAGCGCGGGGTTGGCGTTTAAAAGCCAGCGGCGCTGTGTGATTCCGTTTGTCTTGTTGTTGAACTTGGCCGGATAAAGTTCCGCCCAATCCTTAAGCTCCTGGGTCTTTAGCAATTCGGTGTGAAGCTCGGCCACGCCGTTCACGCTAAAGCAGGCGTGAATTGCAAGCCAGGCCATTTTGACTTTTCCGTTTCCGATGATGGACATGCGGTTTTGGCGGTCGTAGTCGTCGGGATACTTTTTGCGAAGGTCGTCCACAAAGCGGCGGTTGATTTCTTCCACAATTTGGTAGATGCGCGGGAGCAGTCCCTGGAAGATTTCAATCGGCCATTTTTCCAACGCTTCCGCAAGAATCGTGTGGTTTGTGTAGGCGAACGTTTTTGTGACGACGTCCCATGCTTCGTCCCAGCTCACTCCGTATTCGTCCATTAAAATGCGCATCAATTCAGGAATTGCCACGACGGGGTGCGTGTCGTTCAACTGGATTACGTGAAGCTCAGGGAATTTGCGGAAGTTGGTTCCGTAGTTGGACACAAAGTGGTGGACCAAATCCTGAAGGCTCGCGCTGGAGAAGAAATACTGCTGCTTTAATCGCAAGGCCTTTCCGCTCGGGCCGTTGTCGTTGGGATAAAGGACGCGGCTGATGTTTTCGGCGGAATTTTGGCGCTCCACGGCGCGGTTGTAGTCCATGTTGTTAAAGAGCTGCAAGTCAAATCCGTTGGGGCTGGTGGCTTCCCAAAGGCGCAGGGTGTTTACGGTGTTTGTTCCGTAGCCCACAATGGGCATGTCGTAGGGAGTGGCTGTCACTTCTTCGGCGTTTTCTATATAGTAGCGGCTTTGTCCGTCGGGAGTTTTTCCGTAGGCGATGTTTCCGCCAAACTTTACGGTAACGGCCAAGTCGCTGCGCTTGGTTTCCCAGGGGTCTCTGTGGCGAAGCCAGTTGTCGGGGTATTCAACCTGGTAGCCGTCCTCGATGTGCTGCTCGAACATTCCGTATTCGTAGCGGATTCCGTAGCCGTGTCCCGGGTAGTCCAAGGTGGCCAAGGAGTCAAGGAAGCAGGCGGCCAAGCGTCCAAGGCCTCCGTTTCCCAAGCCCGCGTCCGGCTCTTGGTCTTCGACCAAATCGTAGTCTATGTTCATGTCCTTGAGGACTTCTTTTACCGCGTCCTTAATTTGCATGTTTATGAGGTTGTTGGAAAGCGCGCGGCCCATCAAAAATTCAGCCGACAAATAATAAACTTGGCGGACGGGCTTTTTTTCGTATTCGGCGCGGGTGGCCATCCAGTTTTCCAAAATGAATTCGCGCGCGGAAGCGGCCACAGCGTCATACAAGTCGTGGATGTTGGCGTGCGAAATGTCTTTTCCGTACTGCCTCTTAAGACGGCCTTCCAGAGCGGCCTTAAACTTCTCTGAATCAAATTCCATTTGTTCCTCCGGAATTTTAGGTAAAATATTTTCAAAGTTGCCTCTAAAAAGCTTGGCTTTTAGAGATGTCCTATGATTTTACCAGTAAATTTTATAAAATTCAAGCAAAATCGGTGAATTTTGTTTGGTAATTACCGATTCTTGCAAGAAAAACCAGCAAAAAAAGCGAATTTTCGCCAAAAAATTCGCCTTGCCCCTTAGTTTTTGACTGCCATTAAAACCACAACCGAATTGGCAGGAATCACGTAGCGGTTTTGGATTTGCAAAATCTCTTCCTTGCCCGCTTCCGCCACTTCTTCTCCGGCCGGAAACGAAGTGTCCACAACGCGCGCCCAAAGCTTTCCGTCTTCCGGCGTGGGCAGAATCAAGTTCATGTCGTGGGTGTCGGTGTTGGCCGCAAAGTAAAAGTCCTTGTCGTTTTGGCGGCCATAAATCACGCAGGCCAAAAAGCGGTTCAACTTGGACCAGTCGGGCAGGCGGCCGTCAAAGTCCAGCCAAACCACGTCGGCGCCGTGTTTTTTTTCTTCCTCGCTTTCGCCAAAAAAATCTTTTCGGCTGAAAGTTGGGTGCTCTTTTCGCAAGGCTATCATGGCTCGGGTAAAGTCCAAAAGCTCTTGGTTTTTTTGAACAAGGCTCCAGTCAAACCAAGAGGTTTCGTTGTCCTGGCAGTAGGCGTTGTTGTTTCCGTTTTGGCTGCGGCGGAATTCGTCCCCGCCCAAGAGCATGGGCGTTCCTTGTGAAATCATCAAAATCGCGATGAAATTTTTCAGCTGCCTTAGGCGCAGGCCTTGAATTTTGGCGTTGGTGCAGTCGCCCTCAAAGCCGTGGTTGTAGGAATTGTTGTTGTCGCTTCCGTCGCGGTTTTCTTCGCCGTTTTCGTCGTTCTTCTTTCCGTTGTAGCTTACCAAGTCGTTCAGCGTGAATCCATCGTGGCAAGTGACGTAATTTATTGAATGGCCCGGCTTTTTTCCGGTATGCAAATACAAGTCGGACGAGCCGGAAATGCGGGTGGCCGCCGCCGTCGAAGTGAACTCGTCTCCGCGGACAAAGCGGCGGATGTCGTCCCTAAAGCGGTCGTTCCATTCCGCCCAGCGGCCTCCGGGAAAGTATCCCACTTGGTATCCGCCGCCCGCGTCCCAAGGCTCGGCGATTATTTTTGTCTTGGACAAAATCGGGTCTACGGAAATCAAATTTGTAAGGGGCGGAAAGCCGCTTATTTGTCCCCATTGGTCTCGGCACAAAATTGAGGCCAAGTCAAAGCGGAAGCCGTCAACATGCATTTCCTGAACCCAATAGCGCAAGCTGTCGATTATGAAATTCATTGTGTTGGGCTGGTTGCAGTTGAATGTGTTCCCGCATCCTGAATAGTTCATGTAATACTGCTTGTCCGGCGGCAAGATGTAGTATTGGTCGTTTTGGATTCCCTTGAATTCAAAGGTGTAGCCCCGCTCGTTTCCTTCGCTGGTGTGGTTGTATACAACGTCCAAAATCACTTCCAAGCCGGCCTTGTGCATTTCCTTTACCAATTGCTTGAATTCCCGGACAGGACCGCCGGGGCTTCTGTCGGAAGCGTAAGTGTTTTTTGGCGCGAAAAAGCCTATTGTGCTGTAGCCCCAATAGTTGGTCAGGCGCTCGCCGCTTTTGGGATTTATGTTGCCGTTTTCGTTTTCGTCAAATTCCTGAATCGGAAGAAATTCCACGGCGGTGATTCCCAAGTCCTTTAGGTATTGGAGCTTTTCGGCAAAGCCCTTGTAGGTTCCGGGGCATTGAACGCCTGAGTTTTTGTTGGCGGTAAAGCCTTTTACATGGGTTTCGTAAATTATGCTTTGGTTCAAGGGCCGGTTGATGGGCCGGTCGCCTTCCCAGTCAAAGTCGTTGTCGTCGATGACCACGCATTTTGGAAAAAGGTGCGCCCGCATGGGCTCCCGGCCCTTTATGTGCATTGCGTCCAAGCCCCGTGTGGAAGATTCCCCAAAGGCCTTGTAAACCGAGCCTTCGCTAAAGCATTTTGCGTAGGGGTCCAAAAGGTAGCGGCTGTAGTCAAAGCGCAAGCCCCGGGAAACGTCGTAGGGGCCGTCTATTCTATATAGATACAAGTCGCCGGCCGCCGCTTCCGGAATGAGGGCGTGCCAAACGTCGCCGCTTTTGTTTTTGATTGGGTCAAAGTCTATAATTGAATAAGGTTCGGGCGAATTGGGGCTTTCAAAGAAGCACAGGGACACTTTTGTCGCGTCCTTGGAAAAAATCGAAAAATTGATTCCTTGCGGCGTGACAATCGCGCCATAAGCCATGGGCCGCCCTTGAAGCAAAGTCAGAGTCTTCATAGCGGGTCATTATAGCGCATTTCATGCGCTTTTGCTAGAGGAATTTCATTCAAACGCCTGCGTTCGCAGGCTTTGCAATAGCGCATTTCATGCGCTTTTGCTAGAGGAATTTTATTCAAACGCCTGCATTCGCAGGCTTTGCAATAGCGCATTTCACGCGCTTTTGCTAGAGGAAGATTTTTTAAAAATTCCCTTGACTTTAAAGGCTTTTGCAGTTATATTTGTTACCGAACGTTCGGTAATGTTAACGAATGTTCGGTAACACGAAAAGCGGAGCCCTTGATGCCACGGCAGGAAAACACAAAAGAAAAAATTCTCCAATGCGCCTTTGGGCTTTTTTCAGAGCCCAGGATGTCGGAAATTTCTTTGAGCGAAATTGCGGGCAAGGCGGGCATTTCAAAGACCGCGATTTTCAGGCACTACAAGAACAAGGAAGCCTTGCTTGACAAAATGCGCCAAAGTTTTTTTGAGGCGCTTTCGCAAATGCTGTCGGAACTTGGCTCAATTCCCAAACCCCACAACCAAAAGACAATATTAAAAACAGTCCGCAGCGTCTTTGACTTTAACGACAGCCATCCAAATTACTTAAACTACTTTCTGCAAATGTCCTTTACCGACGAGCTTTTGACCGAGGGCGTCAACTTGCTTATGCAGGACAACGGAATCAATGTAATCAACGAAGACGTCTTTAAGGACCCCAAAAATTATTCGCCCAAAAATTTGTTGCAAAGCTTTTTTGAGCAGACGCTTTTGGACTTCTTGATTTTAAGCTGCGGACATTCGCGGGAGTTCACAAAAATCAACGACTACGAAGAATACAAGGACGCTTTGGCAAAACTCATTTATTCCGGCTTGGGAAAGAAAAAAAATCCCATTTCGGCCCGGCGCAAAAAAGAGCTGGACAAAATTTGCGAAATCCAGTTGGCCGGCGATGAAGCCTCAAACCGTTTTTTGGACGCCTTTGTAAATTTGATTCAAGAAAGCAAGACTCAAAAAATCACCGTGGAAAAAATCGCCTCCGCGCTGGGCATGGCAAAAAGCAGCGTTTATTCTTTTTTTGCCAACAAGCAGGATTACTTGCTGAACATGCTTTTTCAGGAAACGGAGCGTGTCAACGAAATTCTTTTTGATAAATGCCGGGAGGCGAAAAACGCCGACGAGGCGCTTTACATTGTGATGAAGGCCCAGTCAAATTACTTCGCGCTCAGGCCCCAAGTGATAATGCTTCACGGCTACTTTATTTTTCAGGAAAACGCCTTGGAAAAAAAGAGCAGGGAAGAGCTTCAAAAAAAGTCCCGGGAATTTTTGGAAAAGAATTTCTTGAACGGTTTGGCGCCGGACACTTTCGACTTTCCTGTGAGCAACAATTCATTTTTGTTTGTCAAATGGATTTCGGGGCTGACGGTGGCCTTTATGCTTGCCGGAACAAGATACAAGTTTCCGCCTGAATGGACGGACTTTTATGTTGGAACAATTTTTGAAATGATAGAATGCGGAATAAAATCCGTAAAGGTTGATGGAGAATAGAATATGAAAAAAAGATTTGCTGTCGCGGCTTTTTTGGCCGCCGGTCTTTTGCCGGCGTTCTTTGCCCAAGAGCCGCAGGATGAAGTTGTGGCGCTGACTGTTGACCAAGCCGTTGACTGCGCCATGGAGCATAGCCTTACGCTTAAGAGCGCCGAGATTGACTTGGAGATAAAAAAACGCGCCTCAAAGTATTCTTGGAACGTTCTTTTGCCGACGCTTCAACTTAGCGGAACGGCCGCCAGAACCACGGACATTGATTCGACTTTGCAGCAAATGAACTCAATGGGGCAGCTTGGCGCGGCTTTGGCTCACACGCCTTATACGCCGGTGACTGAAAAAGAAAAATACCACTGGGCTGTTGTGGGAGACGCCAGCGCGTCGTTGAATCTTAGCCTTGCTTATATTGGCCAGATTCGCGCGGCAAAAGCGAGCTACGAGGGCGGAAAAATTACATGGGAACAGAACCAAAAGGAAACCGTCATGAACGTAAAAAAATTGTTCTACGGCCTTTTGATTCAGCAAGAAGCCTTGGCCGTAAAAGAGGCCAGTTTGGAAAACGCCCGCCAAAGAGCCGCGCAGGCCGAAGTCAATTACAGAAACGGCTTGATCCCGGAATTGCGCTTGCTTAACGCTCAGGTCACCTACGAAAATCAAAAGCCTGAATATGAAAGCGCCGAGCAGGCTCTGAGACAGCAGATGGACACATTCGCTTTTTTGATTGGACTGCCAGTTGGGACAAAGATTCAGCTTGAAGGTTCTGTAGAACCTGTTTATGTGGACGTCACGAGCGAAGAGCTTTTGGAAAAGTATGGCGACAACAGTTTGGAAATGCGTTCTTTGCAGAACAACATCGAAGTTCTAAAACTCAATCTTAGCGCCTTAAACTTTTCAAGCTACACGCCGGCGCTTGTGTTGAGCTACAACTATCAGCCGACAAAAACTTTTTTTACTGACGACTCAAAGTGGCCGGATCAAGGCGCTTTAAGCATAACGCTAGCGTGGAACATAACCAACATGCTGCCCTTTAGCGCCAACCGACAGCAGGCAAAGGACTTGCAGGCCAACCTTGACAAGCTGGAGCTTGCGATGGAAACCTTGCGCGAAAACCAAAAGGTTCAAGTAAAGAAGGCTGTTGACACATTGAGCCAGGCCCGGGAGCAAATCGATTCGATGGGACGAAACATCACTCTTGCCCAGCGCGCCTACGATTCAAGCGCCCGCTCTTACAGGAACGGCGCGACCGAGCTTTTGGACTTGCGCGACGCGGAAAGCCAGCTTAACCAAGCCAAGCTTGGACAGCTTAACCAAAAATTCAATTACATTTCCGCTTTGATGGATTTGGAATATACATTGAACGCGGACTTGTCTTCGTATAAAGAATAGGAAACAGGAGGAATACAAGATGAAGAGATTTGGAATCACAACGGCGGCGCTTGTTTTGACGGCGCTTTCTTTTGCGGGCTGCTCAAAAAAAGAAGCCGCCAAAGCCGACGACAAGGAAGTTGAAGCCTTGTTCGCAGTGAACACATACAAGACCAAGGCCGGAAACCTTGACGAATATTTGGAATTTGGCGGCGACGTCGCGGCCGTTTCTTCGGTGGCGGTTCTGCCCGACATGGCGGGAAAAATTTCCCGCACTTTGGTCGTCGTGGGCGACATGGTAAAAAAAGACCAAGTTTTGGCCTATGTTGACGCGAGCCGTCCCGGCATGGACTACAGCGCAAGCCCTGTAAAGGCTCCAATTTCCGGCCGCGTGGTTTCGTTCATTCCGACAATCGGAACGATGGTTTCCCAGTCTACGATGGTGGCCGAAATCGCGTCAACCGACGAGCTGGAAATTAAGGTCAGCGTCGCCGAGCGCTTTATAAGCCGCATAAGCATGGGGCAAACGGCGGCAATAACTTTTGACGCGTATCCTGGCGTTGATTTTAAGGCGCGCGTTTTTGAGGTAAGCCCCGTCTTGGACAAATCCAGCCGCACGATGAGCGTCAAGCTCCGTTTTGTTTCCACCGACAAAAGAATCAAGGCCGGAATGTACGCCCGCGTTCGCCTTATTACAGAAAGCGTCAAGGACGCGATTGTTGTTCCTGCGGCGGCTATTGTGACCCGCGACGGCTCTCCGTATTTGTTCGTCGTGTCGTCGCAAAAAAGCGGCTCGTCTCCGGCCAAGGTCAGGCTTTGCGCGGTGGAGCGGGGAATTTTGGTTGACAACAAAACAGAAATCACCAAAGGCCTCATAGCGGGCGATGAAATTGTCGTCAAAGGCCAAAACCTTTTGAACGACGGCGCCAGCGTCAACATTGTTTCCGTCACAGAGTGACGTTTTGGCAAGCCCTAGTTTTAGTTATGGAGGTTTTTAAATGACTTTTTCTGAAAAGTGCGTCAGCAAGCCGGTCACGACCCTTTTGACTTTTTTGGTTGTAATCGCGCTTGGAATATATTGCGTGTTCAGCCTGCCGGTTGACATGTATCCGGACATGGACATTCCATACATCATCGTCTACACAAGCTATTCCAACACAGGCCCAGAAGAAATAGAGCAAAGCCTTACGCGAACTTTGGAGTCTTCGCTTTCGGGAGTGAGCGGCCTAAAAAAATTGCAGTCGCGCTCGTCAAGCGGAATAAGCCTTGTGATTATGGAATTTGAATACGGAACCGACTTGGATTCGGCCACGGGAGAAATACGCGACAAGATAGACCTTGTGCGCTCTTACCTTCCCACCGACGCGGATTCGCCAATTATAATGAAAATGGATCCGTCGATGATGCCCATTATGGTTTTTGCGCTAAAAGGAAACCGCACGCCTGAGGAATTGCGCGACTACGCCGAAGACATCGTTCAGCCGCGTTTTGAGCAGCTTGACGGAATCGCAAGCGCTTACATTATGGGTGGCCGCGAAAAATCAATCAACGTTGAAATTCCCCGCGACCGTTTGGAGGCCTATGGATTGAGCATAAGTTCCATCGCGCAAATGATCGGAGCGCAAAACGTTCAGAGCGCCGGAGGAACAATCACAAGCGGCGACACCAACTATTCAATAAAGACGAGCGGAAAGTACCAAAGCGTAGAGGATTTAAAGAACACCGTAATTTCATACAAGGCCAGCTCTTACGGAATGAATAACGGCGTGGAGCTTAAGTCAATCCTTTTGCGCGACGTGGCGGACGTTTACGAAGGCTACAAGGACGAAGAGTCGCTCGCTTCTGTTGGGGACGAGAGTTGTACAATCGTCATGGTTCAAAAACAGAGCGGAAAGAATTCCGTTACTGCCGCCAAAAACGCGCGCAAGGCGCTTCCCGGCATCGAAGACAACCTTCCTAGCGACGTTAGCCTAATCGAAGTTTACAACACTACAGACATCATCGAGCAGACAATCAACGAAGTCGTAAAGTCGGTAATTCAAGGCGCGCTTTTGGCCGTTATGGTCTTGTTCATTTTCTTGCGCTCGTTCAAAAGCACGATTATCATAGGCCTTGCAATTCCGATTTCAGTTTTCATCACGCTCTTCTTGATGTATTTTAAGGGAATCACAATCAACATGATAAGCATGGCCGGCCTTCTTTTGGGAATAGGAATGCTTGTTGACAACTCAATCGTCGTCTTGGAAAACATTTACTCATACGTTCAGCGCGGAGCCAAGCCAAAAGTCGCCGCCGTCTTGGGCTCGCAAGAAATGGTGACTTCTATCACGGCCTCGACCTTGACTTCGGTCTGCATCTTTTTGCCGATGATTATGTTTAGAAAAAAGCTTGGAATAATGGGGCAGATTTTTGACAGCCTTGCTTGGACAATCATATTTTCTTTGCTTTGCTCTCTTATCGTGGCAATCGCGCTTGTTCCCGTCTTGACTTCAAGCTATCTAAAAATCGACAAGCTTTCGGAAAGCAATTATTCCGGCGTCGCAGGCCGAGTGAACCGGCTCTTTAACAGATTTTTCAACTGGCTTGACAACGCTTACGCGGTCGCGGTCCGCTTTGTGCTTGGCCGAAAAAAAACTTTTATCCTATGCTTGATTCTTTTGCTCTTCCTTTCGTTTGGAGCTATAAAGCTTGTTGGATTCATCTTTATGCCTGAAGCCGCGTCCAATATGGTTGAGGTTGACATTTCGCTTCCAAAGGGAACCACGCTAGAAGTGACCAACCAAGTGGCCGAGTCCTTGCGTGTTAGCGCCTTGCAGGATTTAAAAGGACTCAAGTATTCAGCCGTTATGACGGGAGGCTCTGGAATGATGGCGGCGCGCTCTAGCGCCAACGACGCGCGCGTAATATTTTCCCTTTACGAAGAAAAGGAGCGTGAGCCTGGTTGGGACAACGAAAAGAGCGCGAAAGAAAAGTTAAGAAAATACTTTAACATGTTCCCCGGCGCGGACATGAGCTTTGGAACGAACAACAACAGCGCCTCCAGCGGCGGAATAAGCGTTGACATTAAATGCGACGACTTGGATTTGCTTCGCGAAACTTCGCGGGCTGTGGAAAAGCTTTTAAAGGAAAATGCTTCTGATTTGGTGACGGAAGTTTCAAGCGACTTGGAGGAAGGACTTCCGCAAGCCGAGATAATCGTTGACCGCGCTAAAATGTATGAGCTTGGCTTGAACATTTACAGCGTGGGCGCGGAAATCAGAGGCGCGATTAACGGCGTTACCGCAAGCCGCTACACAGATCACGGCGACGACATTGACGTGATTGTGCGCCTTGCCGACAAGGACACTTCAAACTTGAGCGACCTTGACTCGATTTCTGTCGTCAACTCGCAGGGAATGCGCGTTCCGCTTTCGAGCTTTGCCCATTACGAGCAGTCGCTCGCGCCGGTCACAATTTTCCGCGAAAATCAGTCGCGAATTATTCATGTCACCGCAAAGCCAATCAGCGGCATTTCGCTTGACAAGGTTCAGGGCGGACTTAAAAAAATCATAAGCGACAACATCGCCACAGACGAAAATGTCCGCATAAGCATCAGCGGAGACTACGAGGATATGATGGAGGCCGTGGTGAATTTTGGCGCGATTATTTTGATGGCCGTCGTTTTGGTCTTTGTCGTTATGGCCAGCCAGTTTGAGTCGCTGCTTGACCCCTTTATCGTTTTGCTCACGATTCCGCTTTCTTTTATCGGCGTTATGGCCATTTACGCGATTACCAGAAACCAGCTTAGCATTGTCACGGTAATGGGAATTTTGGTTTTGGTCGGAACAATTGTAAACAACGGAATCGTTTTGGTTGACTACACCAACTTGCTCCGAAAGCGCGGCTACAGTTTGGACGAGGCTTGCGTTGAGGCGGCTAGAAACCGCTTGCGCCCGATTTTGATGTCAACGCTTACGACCGTAATTTCTTTGATGCCTATGGCATTTTTCCCTGGCGAAGGAAGCTCTTCGATGCAGCCGATTTCGCTTACGGTATTTGGCGGAATGACATTCGGTTCGCTTATGACTTTGTTCTTGATGCCGGCGGTTTACCACATTTTTAACAGCCGACGCGAACGCGCCGCCGCCAAGCGCGAGGCCAAGGCGCAAAAGAAGCTTGCGAAGCTTGAAAAATAGGAGATTGTTATGAGCGACAAAGACAAGAAGAATAAGAAAGAAAAGAAGGGCGGCGAAAAGACCGGCAAATTGAAGCGCGTGGAAATAATTTTTTCCGCCGCCGTTGACGAAGATTTTATGGACGGCTTTAAGAAAAAGAAAATCGGCTCGCATTTTACAAAAATTTCCGGCGTGTCCGGCGCGGGCTTTTCAAACCCAAAGCTGGGCGACGCGGTTTGGCCGCAGCTGAACGAAATGATCATCGTTTACTGCTCTAAGGACGAGGCCGAAAAGATTGTGAGTCTTGTCCATAAATTGCGCGAAAAGTATCCGACCGAAGGAATCGCCTGCTTTATAAGCAAGGCCAAGGTTGAGTAAGCGAGCGCGCGCTTTGGCCGTTCCTACTTTACGCACATGATTTTGCGCGTTTCGTCTATGCCGGGACCGATGACGCGGACAAAGTAAAGGCCGCGGGCCACCTTTGATCCTGAGTTGTTGGTCCCGTTCCAATTGTAGTAATGCGTTCCTGCGTCAGTATGTCCGTGTCGCAAGTATGTGACGATGTTTCCGTCAAGTGTCATTACCATCACATTTAGGTTTCCCGCTTCTTTCATGTCAACTTGAATCACGGTGTTTTCTCCGTTATCCACATTGATGACATTGTTCAAAATGGTGACGCCGCCTCGCTGCGCCGTTGTGGTCTTTAACTTAAATGACCATAAGTCAAGTGAGGCGGGATTGTTTATGTCTTTAAGCCGGACGGCGTAAAGTGGAAAGTTTGTTCCGTTTGCGTAATGGTCAACTGTAAAATCTCCCATTTTAAACAAGAACGAAACTTGGTCGCCGCCTTTCCACTTTGATTTTGAGTCTTCCTTTGCAATGTCAAAGACAACGCCAGCGTCGTTGGCTGTTCCGTCAATTGTCAGTTGAGGATTGTTGTTGACTGGCGCCAGCGAAGTGAAAATGTCCGCGCTTTGATTTGGATGCCAGATTCGCCAACCCAAATTTGTGTTTTCGTTTATCTTTGTGGAAACAGAAGCGCTGTCCGGCGCCGAGTCAAAAAAGCATGTGAGCGCTCCTGAAGGAAGCTGTCCTGTGGCGGGATCAAGTCCGCCGCTCTTGTCGTTGGTTCCGTCGTATAACGAGCATTGCATGATGTATTCATTTCCTGCGGAAAGACTTCCGTAGTTTCCTTGCTCGGCGTTCCAATCGCGAACAGCCCATGCGCCTTTCTCGTATAGACTGTAGTCGGTTGAAAAACCGCTGTCGGTCAGAGTGTTGTCATAGGCGTATTGCGCTTGAACTGCATTTACCGCAAAATCGCTGAAGGCGTGTTTTTTGTTCGCCTCGATGTAGTTTCCCAAAGAATCTTGTATGTAAGTTATTGTGGCCGAAATTCCTGAAAGCGGATCGTATTTGTTCACTCCAACAGAATTGACAAAAACTCCGCTGGTGATGTCGGTCAATACTGCGTTTTGATTGAGGGTCACAACAAGTCCTGTGGAGTTGTTTGTTCTAAACGCGCAAGTCGCAGGAACGCTTTGGTCGATTTCTATTCCTGTCCCAGAGGCGGTGTTCAGCGCGAGCGCTTTTGGAATGTATTCCAACGCCGAAACGTTTGTGTGAACAGAGGCGCTGTCATATAAGGCCAAGTTTCCAATGTTCAGCGCTTTTGAAAAAATTACCAGCATTTTTTTTGTTCCAAGCGGAACTGCTGTCAATGTGAAGTCTGGAGTTGTGCGGTCGATGGTTTTCATTTTTATTTTTCCGCACTGAATTCTGTTTCCGGCCAAGTCGGTGACGCAGCAGGCGTCGGAGTCAAATTCCAAAATAAAAGTTGTCTTTAATTGCAGGCTTGTGTCGTCAAGGACAAGCTTGCAATACAAGCCGTCTTCGCCTCCGGTTGAGTGGCTTGAGGAGCTGCCGCCTTCTCCAGCGTAAGTGAACAAAGAACTTTCCGCGCCGCCTTTTATGTTTTGAGTAAAGCCGCTGTATGAGCCGCTTCCTTCGACCGCGTATTTAAATGCGCCGTAAGCGTCGTAAAGGCTGCAGTATCTGATTCCGCCTTTTGTGGCGTTGTCGCCGGAACTGTCGGGACGGCTTCCTCCGCGAATGTCGGCGGCGTAACTTGCCAGCGATGAGTATTCTGTTGCGGAACTCGCGTCGCCCCATCCGGCTCTGCTGAACCATTGTCGGTTTTCGGTATAGCTTGGT
The DNA here is from genome assembly GCA_937902125.1 of uncultured Treponema sp. Taxonomy (GTDB): domain Bacteria; phylum Spirochaetota; class Spirochaetia; order Treponematales; family Treponemataceae; genus Treponema_D. The sequence continues at coordinate 18,720 of CALDIB010000050.1, read as the reverse complement.
TCGTTGTCAAACCAATGCAATTCAATTGCGCTTAAAGTTCCTGTTGAATAGCTGGCGCCGACAAATTCATATTCTTGGCTTCCGTCTGTCGCCGGTCTGGACCAACTTGCGCTTCCGTTGATTCGTATCGGAGCGAAGCTTGGCGGAGTGACATCCCAAGGGCCGTACAATTCGTTTTCAGAATTTTGAACGCTCAATGTTGGAAGGGGATGTCCCGCGCTTGAATTTACGCTAAGGGAATTTTGCGCGGTTGACTTGTCTTTGATGTTTGGGTTTGCGATTCTTGTTATCGTTCCGCTTGGACTTGTTCCCGAACTTATGTAGCCCGCCCAATTCTTGTAAGAATTTCCGCCCGCGCTCACGCTGCCGTCAACATAGCCCGCGATTGAAACTCGAATTCTGCAAGGCTGGTCTTGCTCGGCTCCTGCGGCGGCAGTTGAAAAATTTCTGTAAAGGGCGTGGGGAGAGCCGCTTCCGCTTTTTAGCGCGGCCTCGATTTTTCCTTGGACCGTCGTTCCCAATCCGGCAAAGGTTATTCCGCTTGAATTGTTTGTGGTGGCTCCCAAATCTCCGCCCGCCTGCTTGTTCACTTCGTCCGAGGCGACGCTTGTGGTTCCGCCGCTTATGTCAACCGGCTCGCTGTAAATAAATTCAATAAAATTGTGCGCGTCGCAGTCGGCTTGGCTTGCCGGCTCTTTGTGCAGTTCTTGGCCGCTTAAAACTTGCGTCAAAACAGGAGCGCACTTGTCAGCGACCGCGGTAAAAGTTTTTCCGGTTCCGCTGTTTTCCCCGCTTGTGTCCGGCGCGGCGGAATAATAGTGGGCGATTCTGTTTTTGCTTGAGTCGCGCAAAGTTTCGTACACGCTGTCCAAGGCCTTTGGAATGTTTAAGTATGGAATTGTTTCGCGATGGCTTCCCGAGCGGTCTGAGCTTTCAGAAGAGCCGGCGCTTGTTCCTTTTGCGTCCGTGTTCCATTTTACGCTTGACTTTATGTAAAAGCCCCCTGCGATGTCGCCCTTGCCGTCCGTGCTTGTTTGGAAGTCCGCGTCGGTGTATGTTCCTGCATAGGCTCCCGCGGAACTAAAAATGGCGGCGGCGGCCGCGGAGATTTCGTTGCCGGAATTTTCTATTGTTACAGGGTCTCCGTTAGAATCGACGAAGGCGACATAAATTCCGTCGTCGTAAACTGTCCACGCTTCATTTATTATCGGGCGGCTGGCAATGACATTTTCGCAAGAAGTTGCGGCGTTGTTTTCCGCCGCCGCGACTTTTTGGCTTGCATGGCAATTTGTGATTGTAGAATTGTAAAGTTCGGCAAAGGCGGAATTTTGCGAGTCGTTGTTTGGCAATGTGAGAGTCCAAGCGCCGCTTCCTAAAATTGAAAGGCCGTTGGCGTAAAAGTTTTGGCCTGCGCTGACTTCGGCCCCGCCTGAAATGTTCGCGCTGGCGGTGTATGAAGAAGAAATTGCGGTTCCGTCAGGGCAAGCGGTTGGAAAGGCCTCTGTGTATGAAGCGGCGCTTTTTCTTGAGGCGTGATTGTAAGCAAAAAGGCCTGCCGTTTGCGAGGCTGCGGTTTCGTTTGTGTCGTCAATGTTGTATGCGGCGCCAAGCATGATTATGTCTTTGTCTGCGGAAAGCGCGGCGTTTGCGTTTAGAGTTCCATGCAAAAGCAAAATGTTTTTCGCGCTGTTTATGGCGGATGCGACAGTGGAGGCTTGCCCGTTTTTTGCGATGAAAATGTTTCCTTTTATGTCAAGCGAAGGAGTTGCCGTTCCTCCGCCAAGAGTGGAGTCTTTTGCGTTGCCTGAGTTTGTGTAAAGCCAAAGGTCGTTTGTAAATGTCACGGAATGGGCGCCGTTTGTGATTATTCCCGCCGCGGCTTGGACAGTTCCTGTTACGGCGCAACTGGAATTGAAAGTGATGTCGTCTTTATAAAGCTGCAAGCCTGTGGAATCGGTTGGCGTTGTGATGGAAGCGGCAGTCACTGTAGTGGCGCCTTCGATTGTGATAGGTCCGTTGATTTTTGCGGCGGCGTTTATGGCGACAGGTCCGGCTGCCGTCAATCGCGTCGGCGGCGTTGTTCCGCCAATAAGTCCGCCAAGGGTCAAAAGGCCCGTTCCGTTGGAAGTAAACGAAAAGGCGCCGTCAAGGGTTTCCGCAAAAGAAACGCTTCCGCTTCCCGCGTCAATTGTGATGTTTGCCGCCAGCGTCGCGGCGCCAAGGCTTATGGCGGAGTTTGTCGCGTTGAGCGCGCCAAACAAAACTGTGGGGCCGGCCGTGTGGGTCAGGCCGCCAGTAAAGGCGCAAGGGTTTGTTCCGCCGTTTAGGGTTAGCGTTCCTGTTGTGTTGAATGTGGCGGCGGGAGTGAAAGAGCAGCCTTTTGCAAAGGTGATGTTTCCGGCTGACGGCGCGTCGGCGCAGGCTGTTGTGATTGTGGCAAGCTCGTTGAAGGTCGCGTTTGCGTTTTTTGTTATGGAAAAATTTGCGGCGTTGACAGGGGCGTTGGCCACATAGATGTTGTTGTCTGTTATCGTAAAGTTTGTGGCGTTGACCGTCCCGCTTGTGGTGAGAGTTCCGTTTTTGGTCACTACAAAATCGTCCGCGTTCAGGCTTTGGTTTGCCGTCCATTCGCCGCCGCTTGTTTTGTTGACCTCAACTCGCTGGTAAGTCGAAGCGGCGTGGGGCGTGAAAATTTGATGGGGCTTTAACGCTGTTTCTTCAAAAATTATGTTTCCGCCTGTGACCGCGGCGGCGTTTGCAAGGCTTGCGTTGGTTAGCGTTAGGGTGTTTGCGGCGCTCGTGGTTAGCGGGGCGTTTGTGGTGACAGTCAGCGCGGAGGAAGCCGTTAGCTTTACAGGAGAGGCTAGGCTTGTGGCGCTGGCAAAAATTGTGTTTGCGGAAAGCGCCGCGTCCTTGGAAAGAGTTATTCCGCCGCTGGCAGAGATTGTTCCCCCTAGCGTTAGGCCGCCCAGTGTCGCCGGAAGAACAAGAGCGCCGCTTGTGACGCTAAAGGAATCTCCAGCGCTGTTTCCTAAGGAAAGGCTTTCTGTTGTGGCGAATGTGGCTGTGGCGGCGCTTGAGGCGGAGCCGTCCGCTCCGTTGTTAAAATAGACGCTGCCGGAATTTACTTTAAGCGCGTTGCTGATTGTGGCGGCGCCGTTGGCGGTAAAGACGCCGCTTCCGTTTATCTCAAGGTCGTTCAACACGGTCAGCGCCGTGGCGGCTGTCCGGTTTCCTCCGCCGTTTGAAATTAAATTGTAGTATTGAACGGCGCTTATGTCCGTGGCGGTTGTCGTTCCGTCAAAGACAACAGTTCCTTGGCAAGTCGTGTCGTTTATATAGGCGCCGTCTTTTGTGATTCGGCCGCTTGAGGAATAAGTTATTTTTCCATAATTTAAAAGGTTTCCGCTTTGAGCCAGGTTTGAGCTTGTGGAAAGTTCCAGCGTTGACGGCGACGGCGCGTTTTGTCCAATCTGCAAGTCTTTGACGGAATAGGTTGCGGCCGCGACAGGAAAGTTTGAAGGATTTCCGCTTGGAGAATCCGGTATCAAAACTGAATAGTTTCTTGTGTCTGTTCCGTCCAGCGCGTTGGCAAGGCCTGGAACCAAATTGTAATTCCAGTTTCCGTTTTTTGCCCAATCCGTGTCAATCGATCCTGTCCATTCAAAGAGCATTGAATCGTTCAACAAAATCCAATTGTTGTTGACTCCGTAAGGCTCTCCTGTGTCAAAACTTGAATCTGAAGCCTTGTAATAAAATGAGCTTGGCGTTATGGAAAGCGAGCGCGCCACTTTTAGGCATTTTCCCGCGCTTTGATCGGAGGCAAGTTCTATGCTTCCGCTTCCGCTTATTGTTAGAGGCGACGCCGCGCTTGAACCTTCAAGCTTTAATGTTTGGATTTTTTGCGTTCCGTTTATTTCAAGGCTTCCGCCGCCGCTTTCTATCAAAAGGCTTTCTATTTCGTTGTCGCCGTTAAAAGTTATCGACGCTCCGCTTGCTGAGCAGGATAAGCTTTTTATTGAGCCGCCTCCGCCAATTTCCATTGTTCCTGAATTTACGGCTGGACCTGTGGCGTAAAGCGTTCCGCTTAGGATCAAGGTTCCGGCGTTTTCCAGAGCGTTGCCGTCGTTGTTGTATGTTCCGCCCGCAGCCCATTTCAATTGGCTTGCGGTTACTGTTCCGTCTGAAGAAATGGAAAGGGCATTGCAGCCTATGTTTCCTCCGCCTTGCAAGTCGATTGTTCCGGCTTGAAGCGTTCCGACAACTTCTATTAAGCTTTTGGGAATTGAGTTTGTGGCGGTATGGGTCAGCGCGCCGGCTTTTAGAGTTTTTCCGCCGTCAATCAAAAGTTTTGTGCCTGAATGGGTGAATAAAGTTCCAGAGCATTCCGCGTCGCAGTCAATTTCCAGCGTTCCGATAACGCCGTCAGTGGCTGAAGCGCGGTTAAAGTCCATCGCGCCAAAGGTCAGCTTTCCGCTTCCAGTCAAGTTTGTCGTCCAGTCGTCTGTTAAATTTGGCGAGCTTCTTTGTATGTTCAGCGCTGAAACAGTAATGTCCGCGTCAACATTCACAGTCCAGTCGCCGGCGATGTAGGCCGTGTCGCCTGCGGTCGGGTAGGCTGCGGCTACAGTTCCCGACTCGCTTCCTGTACGCCAGTTGCCGACGGTGGTCCAATTTGTGTCCGCGCCTCCGCCCGCCCAATAATATGTTTCGGCAAAAAGCGGAGAGAGAACGGAGAATGCTGTCAATGTAAAAACGAGAGCGGACTTTTTCACACTTCAATTATCGGCGTTTTATTTTGTGAAGTCAAGATAATATTTTGTGGAGGAAAATGACAAAGTTTTTTGGTAAGACAAGCCCGTTGCGAACATGAGGCTGCCTTTTCCTTGGGAATCAAGCGGACGGCGGAGTATATTTTCTGCGCGAGATTTTGTTGCGGCATGGGGGAACGTCCGCTACCACCAGCGCTGAATCGGCAGACTCAAGGCCAAAAGTATTTCTTTGGCTTTTTTTAGCAAATCCGGTTTTATCGCAAAGTGAACGGCAATATAAATTGCGATTGCAGCCACGATGACGACGCCAAATTTAGTCAAAACAACAGGCGTTGAAAAGCCGCAAGAATAGCTGAATGTAAAATAAAGCAAAAGAATGAAAATCGTGAATAGCAAAAACTTGTCGGACACCATAAAGCAGGCAAAGTAAATCATCGCCAGCGTCAACGCCGATACAGTCTTCTTTGTGCCGCTTTTGGCCGCAAGAATGACAGCGATTTTTAGAACGCCAAAAATCACAAGGCCAAGGCCGACAAAAAACATTTGCGCCGCTGACGGCTGGCTAATCGTTGTGGTTTCAATCTTCATCAAAGTGTTTCCGATTTTTTCAAAGATTACATGGTAGCTTGCTGCCGGAGCGTTCAATTTTCCTGCAAGAAGTCCGGGCTTTATGGCAATCGCAATCGCCGCGATGAAAACTAGGCTTGCGATTATGTCTAAAAGCGAGAGCGCTATTGTAAGTCCTAGGGGGCTCTTTTTTTGAGGGCTTGGCGCGGCGGCAGCGTTTGCCGTGGTCGCTGTGTCGGGACTGGCGTTTGTGGAATCTTGGGCGCTTGCTTCTGAAGATGCATTTTGCTCGGCATTGCCGTTAGAATCTTGTGTTTGTTTGTCATTTGTGTTTTCTGTTTGAAAGTTGCTTTTGAATTTTTCGCGCAAGTCCGCAAGCGCTGATTTTGATGACGTTAGAATTCCGTTAATGGATTTTTTTGCTTTTTCCAGAATGTCTTTTGCGTTCATTGTATCGGCCTCTTATAACTAAAAACAATATAAATAATTGTATCATGTTTCTAAAAAAAGAGCAAATCGACAAATGCGCGATTTTGCATTGCATTCGTCATCGCCGTTTCTTCAACTTCACTCCACCTTGTATCTAGCAAGACCTTCATAGCTTTTTTTTTCAGAATTGGAAATGGCGATTGTCAAGTCTTTTATGTTTTGCGGAATCTCAATTTCGCCTGTAAAGTTTCCGTTTTCGTCGCCTTCAAGTTGTATGAAATCACGGCCGCAAATGACGGCGACGAATTTTTTGTTTTCCACATGAACTGAGAATTTTTGTGTCTCGCCTTTTTTGAGTGGCATTTCAAGCGGCTCGACTATGTAGGCGTTCTTTCCGCTGTTTGGAAAAATTGTCGGATAAAGAATGTCGCTTCCTTCGTTGGTCCTTAAAACAAAACTTCCGCAACCTGCGCCAGATTTCGATCCTTGCTTCCAATAAAAAACTTGAACTTCATAATCTCCTGCTTCAGGAAGCGAAAAAGTCACGTATGTTTTTCCATCGATGGTTTTTGTAAGAATTCGGTCTTGCAATTCACGCATTGTAGAAAGACTGCCTATTGCAAAAGAAAGGTTATAGCCGTCTTTTGCCTCAAGTTCCCAACTGTAAATGCCGTTGCAATCTTGTATCTTATTTGGAACGCTTGCTCCGTTTGTTATGTCAAAGAATATTGGTCGAAAGTCGGGGAGCGACGTGAACTCCTCTGCGGAAAGAGGAGGATCAAGAAGCTGTTTTTTTGCAGAGTCAGGATAATGGCTGTAAATAAAATGCTCGGGTTTTACAAAGAGCCAATCGGTGTTGTAAGCCTGTTTTGAAACGCGGCCTTCCATGTGCCCTGAATCCCAAGTGCAGTCAACTAAATAATGTTCATCGTTTATTTTTACGATGTTCCAAGCGTGGTTTGAGGCTTTTGGATTTTCTTGATTCAATGGCGAAGTTCCTACTCCACGAGCGTAACCGTGAACAATCTCGCAAGAAATTTTCAATGTGTCCAAAAATTTTTTGAGTGTGTTGGCGTATCCTTCGCAGACAGCTAGCTTTGTTTTTAGAACGTTGGCAAAGTCTTGGGCGGGAACAGTTCCTGCCCAAAAGTTTTTTGCGTCATACGAGATTAGGACGGCTACAAAGTCATGCGCCATTTTTGCTTTTTCAAAATCGTTTTTGGCTAATTCCGAAATTTTCGCGCACGCTTCTTGAACGTATTTTGATGGGTTTGAAATACGCAGGGATTCAAGCGTTTTGTTTCGTGTTAAAGTGATGATTTCTTTGTATGCGGAGTTTGTTCTGTAGGAATACGCCTCGTCATATGAAGCAGGGAGCGTGTATTTTGGGCCTGCTTTTTGGCTTATGTTGTCAAGCTTAGAAGCCAGATTGTCCATAGTTTCGCAGCCTGTTAGCGTCAATGCGGCTGCCGCGATTATGATTGCAAAGATTGATTTTGTTTTCATTGTTTGCCTCCGTGTGATGGGTTATTTTTTAGTAAAGATTTCTTTTTCTTTGTTATAGCTGCCTAATTCTTTTAGATTCGCATTTTCAATAAAGGCCTTGAGCTTGCTTTCTGAAAAGAGTTCGTCGCCTGTGATTGGCGATGGTCTTTGTTCATAACGTTGGTAGCTGTTTTCCGCTTTTTGATGTCGTTTTACTGTCAATTCATGGTTGTTGTCGATAAAAAACTCAACTGTTTTTCGTGTCGCTTCGTCGCTTTGGTAGAAGATGTCTTTGAGCGACGCGGACAAGACTCTCAATGAATAATTTCCCTTTTCAAGCCTTTTTATAAAAAAATAAAAGGCGCTTTGATTTCTGGAAAATTTTTCGTTGTTTTTTGCGATTGCGTCCAATTCCTTGGTGACAGCGTTGTAGGTTTTATGGTCGTCGCTTGTGGACAAAGTCAAGTCTTTCGCTGTTTTGTAGTCGGCGTAATTTTCAAATCCATTGGCTTGCCCGTCGTAATAATCTGTGGAACTTGGGTAATCTTTTTTTATCGAGTTTTGCATGTCCTCTTTTGATTTATATCCTTTTCCGCTCCAAACAAGATACTCTTTGTATTCACTGTAGTTTTCATAACCCTTTTCTTTCGCATTGTAATATTCATAGGATGTTTGAAAGCCTTTTTCGTTTGCGTCAACGCAGTCTTCGGAAGATGCGAAAGTGTTTTTCTTGTAGTAGTTGTATAATTCCGCGTTTGGAAGCTTTAAAGTTTTGGCTTCGTAATATTCCGCTCCGTTTTCAAAGCCGAGTATTTTTCCTTCCTTGCAGTCTGAAATTTTTTTGTAGTTTCCTAGATTAAATGAAAAATAAGTGTTTCCGATGTTTATGTATGCGATGTAGCTGTCGATTTTTGCGCTAGTGTTCCTGTCGTATCCTTGTGTTTTATAGTTATAGAAAGTTGAATAAGCAAGGTCGTCGGTTCGACCGCTGGCAGACAACAAAAATACGGCGGCAACGTTATTTTGGTTTATGAGATTCTCATAATCTTCCAAGGATTTTATGCCTATGCATGTCGCGTCAGAGATTGAGTTAATTTCAATATAGTTTGGTTCCGCAAAAAGGCAGGAGATTTGCAGCGTCAACGCCGCCGCCAGCGCGATTATTGTCATTGACTTCATGTTTTATTCCTCCAGACTAAGCGTGTAATCTCCAAGCTGATCAAAGGACAAAACTTCTCCCTTGTCTGTGTCGAATGTAATTGTGACTTCATATCTAGCAAGTTCATTTGCGCCGAATTCTTTGTTTTCGGCAAAATTAATTGTGTAAATGTTGTTTAAGCTTTCAATCTCGTTTTTTTTGCATTTTCTGAAAACATAAACGCCCTTTCCGCTTGTTCTATTTTGTTCCAAATCAAATCTAGAAATTATTTCACCGCTTTTTATGACGGAAGGTTTTCCTTTGTTTATTTTTAAGATGGTCAAGACAAAGTAATTGTCAAGTTTCAAAATTACAAAAGTGTTGTAATGATTAACCAACCTATAGCCAGTGTCTGATGGCGATGTCCATAAGGCTGACGCGCTTTTTTCGCGAAAAACTTTGGCGGTTTTTTCTTCAGCATAAAGACTGAGCGAGATAAGGCTGGCCAAAACAGCGAATGCAATAAATTTCTTCTAGTTCCTCCAAAATAATACCACCTATTATATTCTAAAATTGTCAAAAACACAACCTTTTATTAGGGTGTAGACCTAAAAATAGGATATTTGGTTTGGTTTCTAACCTTAAAGGTTGGGTTTATAATTGCGGCGATGGACATAAAAAAGATTTTTGGGGCAAATTTGCGCAAATACAGAAAGGAGCGCTCGCTTTCGCAGGAGCAGCTGGCGGAAAGGGCCGGCGTAAGCGTAAAGCACATTGGCGCCCTTGAAAGCGGCTCGTCCTTTGTGAGCGCGGAATTGCTCCAAGATTTTTGCGCCGTCCTTGGCGTGCCAGCGCATTTCTTTTTTATGGAAGAAAGTTCCATCGACCTGGCCGGATTTCCGCTTGGCCAAATCGACCAAATTGTTCACGGCCTTTTAATCCGCGACGCCAACATTATCAGCAACGAAATCAAGCGAAAAATCCTAGCCTATTCCTACGGCTCAAAGTAAATTTTCTTCCCGCCGCCGCGCGTCTTGCCCTAGGCCAATAAATTCAATAAAATGAATTATCCTCAAAAATAAGGAGCGTAAAAAATGGATTCGGTAACAATCGCAAAATTGTTGGCGTTTGTCATCTACTTGGCGGCGATGGTTTTTGTGGGCCTTTCAAGCGCCAGCAAGAACAACAACGCCTCTGACTTTTTCTTGGGAGGAAGAAAGCTTGGCCCCTGGTTCACTGCCTTGAGCGCTGAAGCCTCCGACTCTTCGGCTTGGCTTTTGATGGGCTTGCCCGGACTTTGCTACCTTGGCGGATTTAAGGAAACTTTTTGGACCGCGCTGGGCTTGATTGTGGGAACATACTTAAGCTGGCTTTTCATCGCAAAGGCTTTGCGAAAGTGTTCCATAGCTTTTGGCGACTCAATCACCATTCCTGAATTTTTGACCAACCGCTTTAAGGACAAGACTCGCGTTCTTTCCATAGTTTCTGTCGTGTTCATTGTTTTGTTTTTCACAATTTATGTGGCCAGCGGATTTGTGGCTTGCGCAAAGTTGTTCAACTCTGTGTTTGGCCTTGACTACAACATCGGCCTTGTCATTGGCTTGGTCGTCATTTTGTCATACACGATTATGGGCGGCTACCTCGCTGTTTGCACCACGGACTTCATTCAGGGAACATTGATTTTTGTGGCCTTTGTGATTTCTTCCGTCGTCCTCTTGTTTGTTTTGGGAGGCCCTGCCAGCGCCATTTCAAAAGCGAGGGATTTTAGCGTCCGCGCCATGAACGGAGAATTTGGACAAGAGCTTTTGCAAAAATTCACGGCCAACAAAAATTTCAGCGTGACTTCCATCATTAGCGCCATGGCTTGGGGCTTGGGTTATTTTGGAATGCCCCACATCATCGTCCGCTTTATGGGAATTAGAAGCAACAAGGAAGTGACAACCGCGCGCCGCGTCGGCATCACTTGGATGATTGTTTCTTACATCGGAACTTTCATCATCGGAACCTTGGGAACAGCCTACTTGCTTCCCGCCATCTTGGGCGGCGGAACTCAGGAAACTGTATTTAGCGTGACAATGATGAAAATGTATCCCGCTTTTATCGCGGGAATTTTCCTCTGCGCCATTTTGGCCGCTTCCATGAGCACCGCCGACAGCCAGCTTTTGGTTGCCTCAAGCGCGGTCAGCCAAGACATTTTTAAGGGCCTTATCAACCCCAACGCCGACGAAAAGACTGTTCTTAAAATCAGCCGCGTCACGGTTTTCTTAATCGCGGCCGTGGCCTTTGTTCTTTCCCTTGACCAGACAAGCACAATCTTTGGCTTGGTAAGCTACGCTTGGGCGGGCTTTGGCGGAACCTTTGGCCCCCTCATTTTGTTGGCCCTTTATTGGCGGGGAATCACAAACAAGGGCGCCATCGCAGGCCTTTTGGTTGGCGGAATTATGGTTGTGGCCTGGCACAATATGAGCGGCGGAATTTTTGACATCTATGAAATTCTTCCTGCTTTCATTTTTAACTTGATTGTCGCCGTTGTGGTGAGCCTCCTTGACAAAAACAAGGATCCGCAAATGCTCGCCGAATTTGACAATTACAAAAAGATGCCCGACTAACAATGCCAGTCGTCATAAAGCCTCTTCCTGTCGAGATGCGGGAGGAGGCGCTTTCTTTTATACAACCCTACGAATCGGAGTGCGTCAACCTTGCGGCGGAAATCTTGCGGGGCGGCGATAATTGCTGGCGCGTTGTTCATATTGACGAGGCTTCGCAGACCGAGACGCTGGCCGGCCTTTTTGCCCTAAAAAAAAAGCGTTCGCTGTTTTTTTGCCTTCCCTTCGCCAAATACAAAAGTTCCTTTGACAAAAAAAATTGCGCCGAGGCCCAAAAACCTTTGGCGGATTTTTTTGAATCCAACGAGCCTTTTTGCATAAACGGCGAGGCCGTTGGCGCCATTTTTTTGCGGAACATTTTGCGTCACAAAAAAACTCCCATGTCGCCCGTCGTTGCCAACAAGTACTTTTTGATGACCCTTGAGGCGCCGCAAAACAAAAAGGCTGTCCACGCCCTAAACTCAGGCGGCGGCTTGCGCGTTGTCCAAGCGACGGCCGCGGACTACGAGCGCCTCCTGCCCTTAGAGCTGGGCTACCAGCGCGAGGAAGTTGTTCCCGCCTCCTTTGACATAAGCGACGCGGCCCTTGCGGCGGCATTTAAGCATGAGCTTGGCCAAGGCCTTACCTTCGCGCTGTGTGACGGCAGCCGGCCGATAGCAAAGGCAAGAATCTCCGCATGCGGCCTGCGCCATTGCATGCTCGGCGGCGTTTACACAATTCCCTCCGAGCGCAAAAAAGGCCGTGCGTCTTTTTTGGTCAGGCAAATAATCTCGCTCTTTGAAAGCGGGCTTGACGGCCAGCGCCAAACTGCGGGCGGACAAAATTGTTCGCAAGGCCTAAATGCGGGCGGCGGCTCCATCGATTCCGGCAAGCCTTGCTCCTTTGGCATTGCAAGCGATTCCTGCGCGTTTGTCGATTTCCGCCCGTCTTTGGCTTTCAACGGTTTCTGCCTTTACGCCAAGCAAGAAAACGCCGCCGCCCTGGCGCTCTACAAGTCGCTGGGCTTTGAAGCGCGCGGCGAGTATTTGCTTGTGTATTATGTCATTCGTAAGCGATTTTGTCCATAATAGACCTCAAAAAATTAAGGTCTTTTTTCTGAATAAATTCGAATTTGTAATGCGCCAAATGCTGTCGTACGGAGGAATGTATTTCTTTCGTACGACCGGCTTTTCCATATCAAAGTCCATCATGTCTGAAATCTTTTGGCGTTCTGGAATAATATCCAGCGCAAGAAGCTTGTCATCATGCATGGCATAAACTGCTCCATTCATCATTGTAATTACAGACACCTTTGTTTTAGGTTTAATAAAAATCTGATTTCCGTAAGAATCAAAAGTTCCGTAATATTTATTGTTCAACCTTATTCCATTTCCGCAGTCCACAGTTCGCTTTGCAATTGTAACAAGAGCTGAGTCAATCTAGTCTTTCGCAACTTTTACCCAAACACTTTTTATTCCTTTGCGTATTGCAAACTGCTCATTAAACTTTTGAATATACTTTTTAAGAAATGCATTTGCTTCCTCAATTGTTGTGACTCCCGCTTCTTTCAGTTCAAATGGAAGCCTGCCTTGAAGAGTCCCGTAGCTTCGTTCAACCCTCGGCTTAAATTGAGGGCTTGAACTGCACTGCAGCTCTATGCCAAGAGTCTGACAGACATGCTGGTATTGCGTCATAGCATCTTCTGCCATATCCTTTTCATTTTTCCTTTTGTACTCAAAAACAGTGCGTCTGTCAGTCTTTATAAGCAATGGAAGTCCATATTTTGCAAGGAATTGCTTTGTAATCTGGTAATAACCGTTGCGTGTTTCCTGGCAATCAAACCAAGCGCCAACAATTAGACCTGTCGCATCGTCTATGGCCGTGTGCAGCGCGCATTTTCTTGTACCGAACCACAGATGTATGCTTGCGTCCATCTGAAGTTCTTCTCCAAAATATTTTGATCTTGGCTGTGTCGGATGAGTCGTTCTCACATAAGGTTCTGTTTCCAGTTGAACAAGAACTTCTTTCTGCCGCTTTGTAAGTTTCTTAAGTTCCCGCAGGCGTTTTCTTAATTCATTTTTTGTTCTGCGCCAGGCCTTTGCAGAAAACTCGTCATGCTCTTTGAAAATTAAGCGGACCAGACCTTCACTGATTTTTATGCTCTCGTTTTCTTCAAGCTTTTCGCAGAAATACGTGATGTTCAGTCCGTAATATTTAGTACAGTAAAGATGCCAAATTAATTCGTGATCTGTTTTGTTTGCCGGCTCGCGTCCTCTGTTCTTATGAACAAGATCAGCATTCGGATTTTCAAGCAGTTCCTTTCTGTATCTGCGAATAGTTTTTTCGCTTCTCTTAAGTTTTGCCGCTGCCCAGGAAATGGACTTTTCTCCATCAACAACCATCTTCATAACTTCCAGTTTCTTCTCATCCAAGTAATTCACCTCTTAATTATAAGGGACAAAATCCCTTTCGAATTCCTTGGACAAAATCGCTTACGAATTAGTCGCGCGGCGAGTATTTGCTTGTGTATTATTGACATTTTTGAATTTTAGTGTAAAATTGTATTACACTACAAAATACGTAAAATAATGTAATTTGTAGTGTAAGAGCTCATGAAGTCAGAATTGATAATGGCCGTCTTTAAGGACGAGCTAGAAAGAACAGAGCGGTTGATTTCTCGGTATGAAAGGGAAGTGGAAGAACTTCCAAAGGGGTCAATTTATGCTAGAAAAATTGCGAACCAAGAATACCTTTATTTGAGTTACCGCGACGGCAAAAAAACTGTTTCAAAGTTCCTTGGAAACGTCAATTCATTTGACAAATCAGACTTATTGAAAAAAACTCAGCGAAGAAAGGAATTGCTCCGGCTCATAAGAAAATTAGAGTCCGACAAAAAGCAATTGGAAAAGGAAATTAGATGACAAAAGAACAGGAGAACGCATTTTGGCAAACAATAAATGCCTTTGACGAAATTGGTCTCTTGCGATATGTGATGATTATAGGAAGCTGGGCGGAGTATTTTTATTCCGCTTTGTTTACGACGGATTTTACGGCGAACTTGCGCACGCGCGATGTTGACTTTTTTTATAAAAACATAAATCTTCCAAAAGAGAAAATACCAGTCGTAGAAAAGTTGAAGGAAATTGGCTATGTGTATGATGAATTGGATGGCATTTCAAGATTTTATAAAGAGGATTTGCTTGAGCTTGAGTTCTTGACGCGAGTTTTAGGTTCTGGCTCTGACAAACGAATGGAAATAAAACCCTTGGGAATTGTTTCGGAAGGCTTGCGTGTCATAAACATTCTTGCAAATTTTCCGCGGGAAGTTGAGGCTAAGTCGCCGGACGGAAAGTTATATAAACTGATAGTTCCAGAACCGGCCGTTTATGTAGTTCAGAAAATTCTCACCAATCCCATACGAAATCCTCCCGAGAAGAAAGCAAAGGACATCGCGGCTGTTAAAGAATTGCTTTACCACATTCAGCAATCAAAAGAACATACGGCAAAACTTAAAGACGTTTACAAAAGTCTATCCGCAAAGCAATTAAAGGTTCTAAGCCAAGTCTGCGCGGAGAACGGGATAGAGACGTTTACGTCTATAGCGTGAAATCGATTCGGCGAGTATTTGTTGGTGTATTATTAAAGCAATTTCTTCCAAAAACTTAGGACAGAGCGCGGCATTTTTTTTGTTTTTATTCCGTAAATCCATATTCCTTTAATATTTCGGAAATTGTAGAAAGCAAGTTTTTACAGAATTCATTGTTCCTTTTTTTTGTAATAAAATCACTGCGCGCGGCCGCCCTGCCATCAAGAAATAAAAGGTAGGCAGGAATTTTTAGCGCTGTTGAAATATTCTCTATCATCTCAATGGAAGGAAACTTCTGGCCGCGTTCAATTTCACTAAGATAATTTGTCGCCATGTCACATTTTTCAGCCAACTGCTGTTGGCTGAAACCATTGGTTTTTCTGTAGAATTTTAAATTTTCAATAAAAATAGTCTTAAGAGTCATATTTATAATGCTATCAGCATGTTATTTTTATTGACACAAGCCCAAAGCGTGTGCTATAATCTGAGTAATGCTATTGGCTTTAAAAAAAACTTCTTTTAAAGCCTTCTTAAAATGTTTGGAAAGTATATGCGAGTTTGCCCCTTATGCAAAGCAGAAATAAGCGATTTTGATTCTCAATGTGAATATTGCGGGAAGGAAATCCCTTTGGATCCTGAATGCGAAACAATTCTTCAAGACGCGGAATTTATTTTGCTAAAGGCGAAGGACGCTATAAATGAAAACACGGGCGGATCAAAGAAAATAAAAGACACGATGAAATCTGTGGCCCGCAAAATCGATTTTTTAAATCAGTTTGAAGATGTAAAAAAAATAAAAAAATTGCTGAATGGCCTTGTCCAGAATCAAGAGCTCTTGGAGCGAAAATTTATTTCCATTCGGAAGAAAGAAAAGAGAAGAACGATAATATTTTCAATTATTGCTGAAATTTCCATTTTTTTATTTTTGTTCCTTGTGTCAACTTTTGAAACGGAATCCATTGAAACCTTTATATATGGTTTTTTTGGCGTCATATTCACGGTGATAGGCGTCGCTCTGTCAAAGAATTTTTGGATAGGTTTAATAGTTGGAGCATTGATAGCCGCATTATTATTCTGGTGCGTCACAACTTTCATAGGAAAAAATGCGTTAATTTTAATTTGGACAATTTCAATAATAATTTTTGATGTAATTGCAATGGGGGATATAGATTAATGGTTATCGCAAATGTAATACGTTGCAATGTTCAAGAGCCGACGCTTATTTGGAAATGGCATGACGATGAGTATTCAAAACGCCAAGATGAGGTTAGGTTGGGGTCCCAACTTGTGGTGGCGGAAAATCAAGAAGCAATTTTTGTAAAGGGAGGAAAGATTTGCGATGTCTTTCCGACGGGGCAATACACGCTTGCTGTAGCAAACCTTCCTATTTTATCTGAACTTCTAGGTTCGGTTTTTTCAGGAAATTCCCCCTTTGTCGCTTCGATTTATTTTGTTAATAAATCAGTCATAATGAACAATAAATTCGGGTTGACGCCATTTAATTTGATAGAGCCAAGTTTTAAGGTTCCTATTCCAGTTTCTGCTCGCGGAAGTTATGCGTTAAAAATTACAGATGCGAAGACGCTGTTTGTGCAGATTGCGGGGAATCTATCTGAACTTTCTGCAGAGAATATAAAGTCATATTTTAAGGATCTTGTTTGCGCCGCTGTGAAAAAATCGATCATAAGCATTGAGCAATCTCTTGGAATTAGTCCGATTGAACTTGAAACAAAAATAGATGAAGTCGCTAAAACCTCAAAAGAGAGTGTTGAAAAGATTTTTTCGGAATACGGTTTATTGACAAAGCATTTTGTTGTAGAAGCTATTCCAATTATTGATAATGATGAACGGGTAAAAAACGTTGTTTCAAAACTTCGTCAAATTTGGGCGGAAGATGTTGAAGAAAAAATGAAGTTCAAGCGCCATTCTGAAAATCTAGATATTTATAAAACAGAAAGGATGTATGACACGGCTCGCACTGCCGCAGAAAATCTTGGTGGCAATGGAATTGCCGGTGCTTTTATGGGGTTAAATGCAAGCGCTTCTGTAGGCAGCGCGCTTGGTGTTATGGTTGGAAACGCTTTGAATCCTAATATGCGGTCCGCTGGCATTAAATGTGATAAATGTGGAGCGGAATCCCCGTTAGGAACAAAGTTTTGCGTTAAATGCGGAGATGTGTTCATTGTATGCCCTTCATGCAAAAAGGATAATCCAAGCCAAACAAAGTTTTGCATTTTTTGTGGCTCGCCGATGAAGTTGGTCTGTAAAAATTGCGGCGCAAAATATATAGCTGGCAGTGTATTTTGCGGAGAGTGTGGACAAAAATTAAATTAGCAAATGTTCAAAGAAATTCTTTGAATAAAAAAAATAGGAGGACATGAAAATGTCAGGACAATTTGACACGGCCATGACTATGGCGATGGACGCTTACAAAGCGGGAAACAAGGATGAATGCACAAGTTTTTGCAATCAAGCGTTAACTGTGGATCCAAAATCAGCGAATGCAAAAGCTTTAAAAGGTTCCGCGGTTTTGCTGTCATTCACTTTGGCGGATGCGGAAAGCGAAGGAGCTCAAGCAATTGAAATTTGGAATTCGATTAACGATGCATCATCGTTGTCTGATGAATTCAAGGATATTGTTATTGACGCTGCTTTTTCTTTTAGAAGCAATTGGCTTTCTGCTGCGGAGTCTCATTATAATGAGTTTAGCAGCGTTTCTGGCGCGAAAGATGAGTACAAGCGTGTCAAAGAGTGTTATGCCCTCTTCATGGAAAATGTCGCCTCTCTTTCTTGGATTCAAAGTTATCCGAAATTTCTGCAATTAACACTTGGTCTTGTAAAAGAACAAATAGCCAGCTTAAAAGAGGTGACATTTGCAGAATATTTGATAAGCGTGAACAAGGATAAAGGCGGCGAAATCGGCGATCTTACAAAACAAATTGAGGAGGCTCTTGCAAAATTGAAAAAGCGTCGTTTAATAAAGTGGGGAATTATTATTGGCGCTGCCGCGATTTTTCTCATTATCTGCGCAATAAGGAATAATTCTTAAAATGAAGCTAAAACTAATAATTTCTTCGATTATGTTGTCAATATTGGCTGCAGCTTTGCTCTTTGCATATACTTGTCCAACTTGCGATGGGGAAGGAGAAGTCGTTTGTTACGCTTGTGACGGAGAAGGAACCATTCCCTATACAGACAAAATATGCTCTATGTGTGGCGGCGAGGGCGTTATAACATGTCCAAGCTGCGGTGGTAGAGGCGAAAGGTGAGTTTTTAATAAACGTAGATTATAATCTTCGTTTTCTCCTTATTTTAAGCCATGTTTTCATTGAGAAGGCATGGCTTTTCTTTTCGGGAGCCATTCTTTTTCGTCGGGGATTTCTCTACAAAGTAATATCATATCATTATCAGCAATTTCATCTTTGCTTTCTATTTCTTTAATAAGCAAACATTTACATGTGATGCTTCTCATTGTTTTAATAGTTATTTTATCCATAATGATTAATGGCGTACATAATACAAGACTTTTACAATTATGATATTCATTTAGACTTGATAAATATATCGCAGGCATAGCTCCAATGCCTTTTCCAAATAAGATTAAATTTTCTATTTTATATTTTAAATCAGTCAAAGCGAAATTAATCGCGGTTTCTCCATCTTCTATTATCGTATTATTTTTGGGCTTTGTGTTACTATCACCAAAGCCTAAATAATCAAAGCTTATTATATCACATTTCATTTGGATAGAAAGGTCTATTAAAAAAGGAACGAGACGTAATAAATCAGTTTCATTTTCGTGACAATATAAAATAGCTATTGGTTCGTCTATATAAGGATTTTTACTCATTAAGCATTTGTTTAGGATATGTAATGCTGTTATTCTCTTGCCGTTTTTTTTAGCTATGGAATAAAAAGAAAGCTCGAGCCAGTTTGGTAAATTTTCTTTAATAAAATATATAGGCTTTGTTGGCTTGATATTAATTGGGAGTATTTTTGAAGCATTTTTTGCTATATTTGTAGTTATTATATAACTAGTCTTTGGAGCTTTTATTTTCAGACTTGATTCTGGTATGATTCCTCCTTCACTTGCGTAAAGCATATCATTTCCTGTGCACATACCATTAAATGCCATTTTTAAATAAAATAAATATATTT
>CALDIB010000049.1 GCA_937902125.1 uncultured Treponema sp. | reverse complement strand
TACAACATCGCATTTTCAAAGTTGCCTCTAAAAACTGAAGTTTTTAGAGGCTCCCCTAAATCATTCAGCGCCCGTCGGCTTGTTTTGGCTTGCGCGCTGAATGTAGGTCCGCTTTGCTGTTGCAATGCGGACTGAAACGGCCGCGACAGTTTCCGCGAGCCTTATTCTTTCCGCCATGGGCGTTTTGGACTAGGCCTTTATTGCGCAAAGGCCGCGTTTTTGCTATTATATAGGCGCGAGATGAATATGCATGTCAATCTCAAAAAAATCAGTTTTTTGTTTCTCGCGATAATCATCGCCTTGAGCGCCGTCTTGTTTTTTGGGGCCATAAAGGTTCCGGCGCGCTTCCAGCAGTTTTCAAAAAACACAATTCAGTTTCAAAAAGTTGGACAGGCGGCGGTAAGCATGCAAGAGGCCTCGGACTATTTGACCGACGAATCCCGACTTTTCGCGATTACAGGAGAATGGAGCCATCTTGAAAATTATTTTACGGAAGTAGAAACAAGCAAGCGTCGGGAAAAAGCGCTGGACATAATAAGAAACGTGAACGAACTGGGAGAGTCCGCCAAATGCCTTGAGCTGGCTATGGAAGAATCAAAAAAACTTGAAGCGCTTGAATGCAAGTCAATGAAACTGGTGGTCGCGGCAAAAGGCTACGACAAAAACCCGGCATATAAGATTCCCCAGGCCATCGCCGACATACAGCTTTCTGACCAAGAACTGGCTCTTGACTTTAACACAAAAATGGCCAACGCCTGGCTGATTTTGTTTTCCCAGCAATACTTTGAAATGAAAAAATCAATTTCAAAGTACAGGTCAAGCGCTGTGGAAGAAATTTTCAAATACTCCAGCGGGCTGAACAAAAGAAACGCCAAAAATTTGCGGGCGGCCTTTCACAAAACAATTGCGGCCATAGTTTTGATTGTGGCTGCGTCCTTCGCGTTTTTTTGATAGTGATGTTCTTTGTCATAAACTCCCTTTACAGCTTTATCGACAGCATCAAGAAAAACCAAAAGCTTAAGGCGGTTCACGCAAAGGAACTGGAACTTTTACGGCAAACCTACAACGAAATGTTTGACATCGCCATGGAAAAGCAAAACTTTTTGCAAAAACAAGCGGAGCACGACGAGTTGACCGGCTTGATAAACAGGACCGCCTTCAAGACAATCTTAAAAGCGCTCAAGGAATCCCAAGAAACCGTGGCCTTTGTAATGATTGACATTGACAAATTTAAAGAAATAAACGACAAGTACGGCCACCCAGCGGGCGACAAGACGCTAAAGGCCGTTGCCCAAATCCTTAAAACAATCTTCCGTTCAACGGATTACGCGGCGCGCATCGGCGGCGACGAGTTTGCCGTAGTCCTTTCAAAATGCAGCGACGACATGGAAAAAACAAAGCGGATGATTTCCGAAAAAATGGAAAGCCTCTTTAACAAAATGAAAGAGGAATGCGCCAAGGGCCTTCCTCCCACAACCCTCAGCTGCGGAATAGCAATCAGCGGCAACGGCTGGACCGAAAGCCTTGTCAACGAAGCCGACAAAGCCCTTTATTTGGTAAAGCGGGACGGCCGAAACGGCTACAAGTTCGCGGACTAAATCTCAACAAAAAAAAGAGCTGTCCTTTGTGAAGTTTTGAATAACTTCTAGGACAGCCCCTTTGCGTTTAGAACAACACCCCGCTAGTCGTTGTCGCCCAACCGTTGCGCGGTCTCAATAAAGGCGGCGGAATCCGAACCGTAGGTGTAACTCAAGACGGCGTTTGAAGTGCCGTTGCCGTAAACGTCGCCCTTGTTGTCGGCGTTTGTGCCGGCAGTTCCTCCTGTGGCGCTTCCAATGCAGTAAGAGTTGCCGGTTTGTGATTTTGTCAACTTGCCGTTCGCACCCTTCCAAACGCCCACATTGATGTTTTGCTTTACCTTGCTTGCGGTGTTGCTCTTTCGGACATTGCTTGCAGTGGGAATGTTCGAAACTTCCCAGTTTCCGGTGTAAGAGTCGTTTGAGTCAGTTCCGTCAATGCTGGCGGCGGCGGCAAGGCTTCCCTTGTCGGCGTTCCAACGGGCAAACTTTGGCCTTGCGCTGGCCATGGAGTAAAAGCCAATTTGCGGAGCGGGGTATCCGTTTGCGTCAAGAGCCGCGTCAAGGGTAAGGTAAACGCCGGTGGAATCGTAAGAGTCAACCTTGCAAACCTTTTTTACCGCGCTGTCATAAGCCGGCAAATAGGCGTACCAAACGTCGGCTTCGTTGGAATCGTAGGCCGCTATGTGAACGCCCCCCACCTTGTCCACAGCAATCTGGCAGTATTCGCCGGTCACGTCCGTGAATATCTCTTTTATTGTCCAGCCGGACGCTGTTTTGTCGTTCTTGCGGCTTTGGTCTGACGGGTTTGTCAGATAGCCGTAAAGCATTTTTTCGCCGTCTTGCCACACCATGACAACAACGTCATTTGCAATGGTGGCTCCGCCGTCAATTGCCGCCATGCTTACATAGGGCTTGGCTCCATGATAGGCGTTGCCGGTTCCGCCAGCCACAAGCTGAACGTTGTCGGTTTTGTAAGCCGTGCTATTGGAGGCGCCGTCATTTTGGAACATGTCAAAGGCGTTTCCGTCGTTCATGCTGGAAATTTTTCCCGCCCTAAAGCGGATTTCAGCGTTTGAGGTTCCAACATAGTAATAGGCCAAATACACTCCGCTTGTCGTGTTGGCAAACGCCGGCGACTGTATTCTGTCCTGCATGGTGTTTGTTGCGCTCACGATACATGTTCGTTCAAGCTTCCAGGCGGAGTCATCAGTAACGTCATTATATCTATGTCGATCGTTTGCGTTCTCATCCTTTGACTGTTGACCACCCACCTGGCGATACCTTGTGGTCTCCATAAAGAAGGGGTCGCCGCCGCCGCTATGAGTGTCTTGGCCTGTGGCCGCAGCCCAAGCGTTGCCTTGGGGATCGTAGTTAAGGCCCACATAGCGCACCATGTCATAGTCATAAGCAAAGTATGTCCAAGAGTAAGTCGAGTTTGGCATAGTGAAGGCGGACGAGCCGTTTGAAAAGGCAAAGCCAATTTTTCCGTCTGACGGGTTTATGGCCATTTGCGGGTCGTCGGCCCTTCCGCTCATTGGCGCGGCGGCCATATTGTTAAGCTGCCAAACGTCAAAGGCCACGTCGTCGGTCAAATTGTTGTTGTTGGCGTTGTTGGGCTGGCGGTTGCAGTAGTTGCTGTAAACGTCGTAGTCGCCGCCGGCCGCGCTTGTGGTCTTGGCGTAAGAGCCATGCGCGTCGTTGTTGTTTGTGTTGTTAAGCGTTGAAACGCCGCCAACGGTCAAGGCAAAGGCTCCGCTTGTTATGTTGCTGGAATTGAGCGTGACATAGCCAGCGTTATTGTATGCCAAATCGCTCTCGCCGTACTTGGCTCCATTCAAGTTAAAGCCGTAAACTTTTACAGTTTCTTGGCCGTCGATTTTGGCGCTTGTGGCAAGGTTTGTCTTGGTCTCGGTTGAATTCTTGTAAATGTAAACCGGATAATGGCCAAGGCTGCTGCGGTCGGTGACGCCGTTGGTAGAATCAATGGCGCTAAGGCTTGTTTCGACGCGGGTGATGTATGGAACAATGTCCATAGTGTAGTTGGCCGCCACAGGCGTTACGGAGTACTTGTTCACGCCTTCAACGTCGCTTTCTTCCGCTATGTCTGCGGCGACAAAAGTTTCAAATTCGTCCGAGGTGTAGTCCGCGCTTTCAAAGCTGTCGCTTTCGTCGGCGAGGGCGAAGCGCTCTTCGGCATAATATTTGCCGGCCGCCGCCTGCTCTTCCATGGCGTATACTGTCATGCCGCTATTGGCGGCGGCGCTAGAAGTTTTGCCGTTCTTGTCAACAATTCCAAGGACAAAGTTCACGCCTTCCTTGGCGGGAGCGGTTCCGCTGTTGTATTTTTCCGTGTCAAGTTCCAGCGTCCACGAAACAAAGTGGCCGGTGTTGGTGTAGCGTTCCTTTACATTGCCGCTTTCGTCCGCGTCAAGCGCAAAATGGTAGCCGTTTTCGGCAAGGTCGCCCATTTTGGTTTGAGTCCATCGCGCCGCCGGATCAACGTTGGACAAATCGCAGCTTGCCGCTATTGTGGCGCTGTTCAAGATGCCGGGAACAGTAATCTTAATTTGGCTTATTCCAGCGTTGTCAAAGGCTGTTCCTTTTATGACAATCTTTCCGCTAACCTTTGGCGTTGAGTATGTTGTTTCGTTTCCGGCCGCGTCGGAGAAGGTTTCCTCAAGCTCTATGTGGCCTTGCAAGTCGGCAAAAGTAGAGGCTGCGCTCGAACCGTATACGCTGTTGTTTTTAAGGCTCTTCCAGAAGAATCTCTTTGTCTTGGCCACCGGCGTTTCAATGTCGTTCACGTCGTTCTTCATGTAAAGGCTTATGGACGCTTTTTGTCCGCCGCCGTCCGTAGAGTCCAAAATTGTTATCGCGTATTCGCCGGCGCCAACTTTCGCGTTTTTTAATGTCAAAGACGGAAGCTTAATCGCGTTCAACGTCCGCAATGCGTTTTCTTCTGTCGGAGAGTCAGTTGAAAGCGTTTCGCCGGCTGCGGACGTGGCAACGCCGCTTGTGTTTGGATATTTCCAAGTCCAAGTCAAAGTTCCGTTTCCGCCCAAAATTTCGGGCGTAACCTGAACGTCGCCTTTGGCCGCAATCCAAGGATGAGCCTCGCTTCCCAATTCAACGCTTGTTTCCGCCTTGCTCCAATCGGTCAAAGAAGTCTTGTAATAAGAGCGGCTTTCGGAATCGCTGTAAATTCCGTCGTAGTTGTAATCGCTGGCCACGGTGACGTTTGCCAACCGAGGAGCGTTGTTTGAAACGTAAGCGCCTATGACGCTTCCCTTTGCGTAGTTTCCGGCTTTGTCAAAGACGGTGTAGTAAATGTCAATCGTTCCGTCAGGAATGTTCCGTGAATTTATCAAGGCGCTCAAGTTGCAAGTCGTTCCCTGTATTTTGGCTTCCTCAACCATTCCGTCGCCGTCGTCGTTGTCAATGCTCAAAGGATATCCGTATCCAAATCCTTCCTCAGAGCTGGCCGCTCCGCTCGCAAATTCGCTCTTGTTGTTGTCAATGACTTGTCCGTAAGCAAATTGAGCCGTCGTGAACGAACTTTCAACATTGCCGTCCAATGTCAAAGTTTTTTTGTCGGAAGAAACTTTTGCGATGGTGTAAATGGCTCCGCCTATCTTTACAAGGCCGCCGGCGCGAATGTGGGCGTTTGCTTGAGATAGCGTCAGAATGTCCAAGTTATCCGCGTCCCGCGCCTCAATGGCTTGGCTGAACCAGTAAAGGCCGTCATCACCCTGAGACAAGGCGCTGACATCGGAATAATTGTCGGGGTTGTCCGCGCCGTTAAGCTTTTTAGAAATCATGGGGTCGTAAACCTTGTTGTTCCGCTTAAAGTAAATGACAAATTTGTCAAAGCCCGACTGGTTCTTTCCGTTGACGGTGTCTTCCACGACTTTTGCGGCGACAGAATAGTAGCCGTCGGAGTTTTTAACGTCGTCGTCCAACGAAGTTATCGTCAGCGCCGGATTTATGTTGTCGTAGTTGATCGCAAAAGCGTAGTCGCTGTAATTTCCTTTTTTGTCGGCAAACCAAACGTAAATGTATTTGTAGCCCACGCCGTCACCGGAATCAAGAGAAAGCTTGGCATGGAAACCGCCCTCGCCGTCGGCTTGGCAGTAGTTGGAATCGAATACGACAGTTTCTTTGCCGCTAGAGTCGGCCTCCCTTTGCGTCACGGCGGCAGCCTTGGCTTCGGCGGCGCTTGAAGAACTTTGCCCAATAAAGACTTTGGCCACTTCGTCGCCGTCCGTCAAGTCAAATTCAAGGTTCCAATCGCCTTTTACATACATCTTTTCGGAGTATTCCCTTGAGGCCGCTACGACATTTCCGTCGTATTGCTTTAGATACTGGTTTGAAATGAGAGGGCTGTCCGCGTCAACAAGGACTTCTCTATACATGGGCAAACTTAATTTTGAGCCGTCAAAAGCGTAGCCGCAAAGGATAAGCTCGTTGGTTCCGTCCAAAGGATTAAATTCGCCGTTTTCATTAATCAACAAGTTCCAAGAACTGCCTGACTTTAGGCCTGTCAAAATGCCGTAGTCGCTTGGAGTTCCGCTTCCAGACCATTCAGTCAGCGTTGGATAGTCTCTCATCTTGACCACAGTGTAGCCTGCGGCCTTTAGGTAATCCAAATCGTTTGCGGACAGCGCGAAAGTAAACTCGCCGCCTGAATAGGTCGCGGTTCCCCAAGAAGTTCCGCCTGCATAAGCTGGAGAAGAATTTGCGTCAAGCGGATGTTGGGCGCAAATGATTTGCAAGAACGCGGCCTTCACTTCTTCGTCATCGTCAACGCCGCCAATCAACTTTATGTTCCTTCCGCCGATGCGCGCTTCGTCTTTGTCAGGGTTTGAGTATGTGAAAGTTGGCCGGCCGCCCTGGGGGTCGTAATTGATTAGGTGAGGCTTGTTGTAAACGTTTCCAACATCGTCAAGCGCCTTTATCCAAGCGTAAATTGGAACAATCTGGTCAAAGCTTTGGTTCGCGATTGCAGCCGCCGTTGTCACTCCCTCTTTTATGATGAACCATTCAAGAGTTTTGTCGTGAGTTTCGGTTTGGCTTGAAATGCCGGCGTCAAAGTAGATGAACCAAGTTTGCGCCGCGCCATTTATGTCGGAATAATCCTCTGGGGCGGGAGCGTTTTCGCCGTCAAGGCTCAAGGCGTATTGCATTTTGGCGGCGTAGTCAACCATTCCGTAGACCGTGACGTTTCCATTAACGCTGTTCGCGTCCGGCGCCAACGGAGTCACTTCGGGCGGCGTGTTGTCAACGGAGACAGAAATCATGTCGCTTGACACGTCGGCGGCAAAAGAGCCTGTTAGTTTAAGCTCGGCGGAATAAGTTTTGCTTTCAAGGCCGCTCACATCTATTCCGCTTATGACGCAGCGATAAGAGTCATTCACTGAATCATAATCGGCCGCGCTGACATCGACAGAGTATTCAGTTCCGTCAATAGTAAAGCTTGCCTTGCTTATGCCGTTGGCGTCCTTGGCGTCAAATTCAAGCTGAATGAATTTCTTTTGTCCGCCCACAGTTCCAAGCTTGTATGTGTCATCTCCAACCTCGTAAGTTCCGTCCACGGAATCGCTTGTCTTGTAAACAAGGTCTGAATATTCAGGGCGGTTGGTGTCAATCTTTAAATAAAGGTTTGTGTCAGCCAAAGATATCGTCGCGTCTTTTCCTGCGATTATTGGAGAAAGATAAATGTCCGAGCCGCTTGACTTTACAGAAACAAATTCAGTTCCGGCTGAGTCCTTAACATAGAACTTAATTTGGTAGTTGTTGTCGGCGGGAACGTCCGCCGTCCACGCGCCGCTGGAAACAGTTATGTCGCCGCCGTCCGTCCAATTTGTTCCGCCGTCGGTTGAATAACTATAACTAAACTGGCTTATTCCGTCGTCGTCGTCTATCGTTCCCTCAAGTTTTTGGGAATCATACCAAACGTAATTTGAAGACCCCATTCCGCTTATGGTGGCGGTGGTGAGGGTGATTTTGGGACGGTCAGCTTCCGGGTCTATCACATATTTTTGAACCTTTACGGACTGGTTTGCGGCCGTGTCAGATGCCAAAATCTTAAGATAAACGGTTT
Source organism: uncultured Treponema sp. (assembly GCA_937902125.1). GTDB lineage: Bacteria > Spirochaetota > Spirochaetia > Treponematales > Treponemataceae > Treponema_D. The sequence goes on along the minus strand of CALDIB010000049.1, from coordinate 20,330 downwards.
TGGCCTCTCCAGAGTATTCCGTTCCGTCAATAAAGGTTATTTTTTTTGCGTTGTTGTCCGCTACGCTTAAGGCCAAGTCCTTTATGACCCAACTGTATGTTCCTGACAAAAGCGGATTCCCGCCGCCGTCCTTAATCTCATAGTCGGGATTGACGGCGCGGCTTTCGTTGATTTCAGCGCTGTCGCTCAAAGACCAATAGGCCTTGACAACATTAAGGGAGGAGTCGTCAACCGCGCCGCTAAAAGTAACGCTTCCGTTCACGCTGGCTCCGTTTTCCGGCGACAAAACGCTTATTTGCGGCGGGTCGTTGTCCAAGCTTATTCCAAACTTTCTTTGCTTGGTTTCGTTCAAGGCCATGTCAGTGGCAACGGCGTACAAATCCGCGTCGCCAGAGTCAAGTCCAGAGAGTTTTGCCGCTGGAATCACCGCCATAAAGCCTGTGTAACTTGTGTTTTCGCTTGCGGAATAATTTTTCCATTCCACGGACTTAAAGTCGTCAAAGGCGCTGGAGCCTGTAAGGGAGTCGTCCGTTGTGTATTTGACGCTTGTTGAAACAGTTTGCTCGCCAATCTTAAGCTCAACGCTCTTTATGCCGCTCAAAGTTTCTGACAGCGTTCCGTAAATGGTCATATCCTTTTCTCCGCTGGACATGACCCTTCCCGCCGCAACGGAAGCGTCTGTTCCGTTGTAAGTATAAAAGGCAGTGTTTATTTGCGGCGCTGTGGTGTCAACCTTTATTGTGTATGTTTCAGGACTTGAACTGTTGCCGGCAAGGTCAGTCGCCGTTATTTCAATCGAGTTTTCTCCCTCCACAAGGCCTATGGGAGAAAATTGATACAAAACCTTGTCGCCTGTCGCTCCGGCAAAAACAACGCTCTGTTGTTCCAAAGCGGAGCCGCCAGCGGGAGTCACCACATACTCAACATTGTCCAAGCCGCTGGTCGCTTCATTGTAACGACCGCTTATAGTAAGGTTTTCGCTGTTGTTCCAACTGTCGGCGGAACCGTCCGTTCCTATGGCAATCCAAAGATTTTTGCTGTCGTCGTAGTAAACCCGCTCGGGCGCTTTTGTGTCCAAAACAAAGGCAAAATCCTTTTGGCTCTGACGTTCTGCTCCGTCTTTGGCGGCGACCGTAAATTTCCAAAGTCCGTCGCCGGTTCCGTCCGCCTTTAGGCTTATCGTGGCGCTTGTCTTGTCGCCGGCCACAGAAAGCGTGTATCCCTTATTGCCGGAAGCGACTTCCGCATATTGGCTTGAGGCGTTGTCCGCGCGTTCCGCCGTAACCTCAAGGCTTTGCAAGCCGGACGCGTCGGAAATCTCAATTTCAAACGAATGCTTTGAGTCAACGGCGCCGTTCGCGTTGTAGTATGGATTGACATTAGGAATTGTTATGGCAGGCGGCGCGAAGTCAAAGGTTATTCCGTCCACGCTCGTCACGTCGCTTAAATTTCCCGTTTGGTCAACGGCCACAAAATTCAACTTTTGTCCATCGCTGTTGGCAACGACAAGGCTTTGGTTCCAGTTTACAAGACTGGCGCTTTTTGCCGCTCCGCTTATGGCCGTCCAGCCCGCGCCGACGCTCAAAGTGTATTTTCCGGCCACGGACGCTCCAATCGCAATTGTGGTGTCGGCGCAGTAAAGGCCGTCGCCCTGCTTTTCGTAGTAGGTCACGCCATCAACCGCGTTTCCTGTGGCCTGGGTCCAAACAAGGCTCGGCTGGTCGGGGCTTCCCCAAGCGTACCAAATTTCGCATGAGCCGGAGCCGCTTATGTCGCTCCATGTTCCACGCGCGGTGTAAGAATATGCGGGATCTTCTGACGTTCCCGCCACAGTTATGTTCTTGTCATTTTCGTAAATGTAAATCGGCTCGCTTTGAGCCGCGCCTTCCGCCCGTACCGGAGCGGTTATCGCCAAGACAGGCGCCTTGTTGTCCGCCCAGAAAATGTATGCGGTTTCATCAGAAGTGGCGCCTGTGTTCTTGGCTTGAACCTTGAGCGCCACAGTGTAGTTGTCCTCGGCATTGCTTCCGGACAAGTCAAATATGTTCATTGGAACTTCGATGTAGTAGGCGCCGTCTTCGGTTCCATTTTTTATCGGGCGTTCGTCAGAAGAGCCTTCAAACTTTATGGCGTCAAGCGTCTGCAAAATGTCGTCATCTGAAAGGTATGCCTTGGTTTTTGCGTAGCCCTTGTAAAGTACGGGCGTAACCTTGACCCAGTTTCCGCTTTCTTTTAAGGAGCCTTTTCCTTCGTTGGCGCCGGTTCCTGTCTTGTCGGTGATTTCTATTTTAGCATTGTAAGACGCGGCCTTGGTCTTGTCGATGGCCTTGGCCTGAACAAAGAAACGCTCTTCAAATTCAACCTTTGGCGCGTCGCCTGTGGTGGCCACCATAAAGGCGTAAGTGGCGGCGCTGTAAAGCTTGTTGTTGTTGACGTAACTTCCCGAACTTCCCGTAACGTCATAACCCGAAGCCGTCATTAAATAGTGGTTCCCCGCCTCGATGTCGTCCGGCAAAGTGACGCTGTATGTGGCGTTTGTCACCACAGTGTCGTCGCTAAATTCGTCAAGGGACTTTATCGCGTTGTCGTCGCCTTCTTTTCCCATAACGTCAATATGCTTTTCGTTTGAGACGGAAGGGTCGGAAGAATACGAGGCCGTACTTGGGTCGTTTAAGTCAAGTCCGCTGGCCAATTTTAGGTCGCCGTCGCATTCCCAAAGATAAACCCTGATGGTGTTGGAGCGGATTGCGTTTCCGTCAAGTCCAGGGCTTACCTTTATTGTTGTCTGGCCGCCGCTCCTTATTTCGGCAAAAGTTCCTTCGCTCTTGTCAAAAAGCATTCCGCCAAATTCATACATTGGAGCGTTGTTGGCGTTAAGGCTCATGGCAAAGGGAACGCTCTGGCCGGAGGCTATTTCCGCCGCGCCCGAGCTTCTTTCAAGGCTGGCGAAATATTTGTATTCCTTTCCAAGGCCGCTTTGGTCGTATTCTCCGTTAAGAATTTGCAGCATGGTTTCCAACTGGCTTTCGTTAAAATCAGAAAGAGTGTAGCTGCCGTTTAAAATCTTTTTTAACTGCGCGGTTTGCAGGGAATCGCTTGTGGTGTCAACGCCCAACGCGGCCTTTGCAAGCTGCTTTAAGGTTCCCTGAATGTATGCCTTGTCGCTTGAGTTTCCCGCTTCGTCCGTAAAATACGGAAAAATGTAAAAATACATGGTGTCGCCCAAAGTGGCGCCCAAATCGTCATACATAGCCTTGTAGTTCATGTAAAGGGGATAGTCGTCGCTCCCCGCAGCCGGAGCGTCGTCTTCAGAAAAATACTTGGCTATTGTAATTTCCGTTCCGCCCGCCGTTTCAAAGCCGGTGAACGTTGTCTTGTAAAGGCTGCTTGTCACTTCTGTGGCCGACGAGCCGTCTATTTTAAATACGCGGACATCCATTTTTTGAACGGTGTGGTCGTCGGCAATTTCTCCGCTTACAACGACATCCCGTCCGTAGGCGGCGGGCGAATCTACCAAAATTGAATTTGGCTTTGAGGCGCAAAAAACCGGCGGAGTGTTGTCAACGTCAAAAACTCTTGTGGCAGTGCCGCTCACGCGCCCGGCGCTGTCGTAAACCACAACGTCCGCGGTGTAAGTTCCGTCCGGAAAATTCTCTTTTTCAAGAACAACGGACCAGTCGTTTCCGTTGACTTTTGAAGTGTATGTGTAAGTTTCGGCGGCATCTTTGTTCGCGTCCTTGACTTTGACCACAACTCTGTCAAGGCTTTTGTCGTCACTGCAAACGCCCTTAATCACAAGGTTTCCGCCAATGCTGGAAGAACTTGCGGGAGACACTATTGAAACCGTAGGCGCGGACGTGTCGATTGACTCGCCCAAGCCAACATCGCAAGAAACGATGGCCAAAGCCGCAAAAGAACAGAACAGGGCGGCAAAAAGTCCTTGAGCAATTTTAGATTTTTTCATCATTTTTATCATCGTCATTTTTCTGCCCCCTATTAATAATCGTTGTCCTGATAAACGCTGTCCGGCGTTCCCGTAAGCTGCGCGGTTTCTATATATCCTATGGAATCTCCGCTGTGTCTGTATCCCAAAACAGGGTTTTGCGTTCCGTTTCCGTAGCAAATGCCGACATTGTTGTTGGCGCTGGCGTAAACGGCGGCATTATTTGCTGTAGAATTCTTTATTTTTCCGTTTCCGTCTTTCCAAACGCCGACGTTAATGTTGTCTTGCTCAACGGCGCTGTCGGTAGGAACGCAAGCCACCTCCCAAATTCCTGTAAACTTTCCGCTAATCGCGCCGTCTCCGTAATCGCCGGCCTTTGCAAGACGCGCCAGTTTTGGAAGGCTTCGGCTTGCGTTGTAGTAGCCGATTACCGGAATGGCGGCTCCGCTTGAATCCAAGGCCACGTCGAGGGTAAGGTTTTCGCCCACCGAGCCGTCCGCGTCAACGCGGCAAACAACGGCGCCTGACGGCGTTGTCGGATCGGAGATGTAGGCGTACCAAACGTCGCCTGAGGCGGAGTCGTAGGCCGCTATGTGGACATGGCCGCCAGCGTCAAAGGCCACCTTGCAGTATTCGCCAGAGACGCTCTTTCCTTTTTTGGCAAAGACATCGTATGGAACGGACCAGCCGTTTGTCGCGACATCCGCGGCGCGCTGACTGTTTATACTGCCTCTGCGCTCTGCGTCGGGCGAAGAGTTATAGCTATACCACATCTTGTAAAGACCTGAGCTGTTGTCGCGGCCATACCACACCATGGCCACGCCGTCGCTCTTTGCCGCCAAGCCCACATACTCTCCGCCTGTAACTGGCGTATTTTCTTGGGCCACTATTTGACAGTTGGTGTAATTGTAGTCAGTAATACTTCTATAATTCGTGTATTGATCGACAAAATCGCCTACAGCCTGTCCATTACTATTGTTTGTGAATGTTTCTTCGCGGCTTGTCCTAAAACGAATCTCTTGGTTAAAGCTGTCGTAGTAGGCAAGGTAAACTTTTGTTCCCGCGGTGGCAATTACAGGCGACTGGTGCTTGGTCTTTTCGTTGGCGTATTCTGTGCTGCCGCTGGCGCTGTTGCTGTATGCTCCATTGTAATCGGCGCTATACGAGGCTGGAGTCATGGACTTTTGGCCTTTTTGTCCCGTCATCTCTATTCTGTCGCGGCTTGAATTTCCGTTAGTGTCATATCCGCTAACGCCCCATATTGAAGAATAGAACGAGAAGAAATCTGAATAACCGGAACCAGAATCTCCCGCCGCCGAAGTTCCGTAAGTTTGGCCTGAAGAATCATAGTTAAATGTCACGGAGTTTTGAATGTCGGCTCCTGTATTCCAATATACATAGGAATTTGTTGTTCCATTTGGCATGGCAAATTCTCTATTGGCCTGTCCATACCTAAAGGCAAATCCAATCATGCCGTTACTGGGGTTGATTTTCATTGTGGGCGTTTCTATTTTTAGAGCGCTTGGAACCGCCGCCTTGCCGTTAAGCTGCCAAACGTCAATGTAAACATTGTCCTTAAGGATGTTGTTGTTCTTGCCGTTGGGCTGCTGGTTGTATTCCTTGCTGTTGTCGTTTATGTTGTTCAGCGACGGAACGCTGTTTATGGTTTTGACAAAGGGGCCGCTTGAATCCTGTGTTTGGCCTGTCAAATCGACGTTTCCTTGACTAAAGTTAAAGCCTTGGACTGCAAAACTTTCTTTTGTAGTATTGGCATTGTTTGCATAGTTTCCGGCCGCGGTTGGAGAGTCGGTTCTTTTCCAAATTGGCCAGTGTCCAAGCGCCGTGCGCGCGTATTGAACGCCTTTTTTGCTAAGGAATGTCGTAAGACCCGTAATGTAGGGAACCACGTCAACTTGCAATGTGTCTGGCTTGTTTGTTCCAGTACTGACATTCTTCCGCGTGGGAACAGGCGCCAAGTATTTTGTAGTTCCGTTAAGGCTTGTCAAGCTTCCGTTCGCGTTGTCCACTGAACTTTTCAAAACTTGGTCGCTGGCGTAAATGTCAACCGTAACGTTTGTTGCGGCCACATTGTCGATATAGCTTGTGTCCCAAATAAACTCCCAGTCGGCGGTGTGGCCGCTGGACTTTATCTTGTTGTTGGTCACAGTAAAGTGGATTCCGTTGGCCAAAAGCGCGGACTCGGTCGAAGCCGGCTGCGTCCAGTCGCCAGCCGAGGCGTTGTATGTGGCCGCGCAGTAGCCGTAACTTGAGTCGCTTTCCAATCCGGCGGCCGCAAACCGCGCCGCCATTTGCGGTATCTTTAGGTAAATCTTGTAAAGCAGCTTGTTGTCGCTGACTGTTCCCCGCAAGACAATCTTTCCGCTAACCTTGGAGTCCGTGTCCATTACAGCGGCAGGGTATGTGGTTCCGTTTATTGTTTTAGCCGCGCCGCTAAATGCGGCGGGCAGGTCGTCGCTCAAGTCAATGTGGCCAAGGGGCGTCGAGCCGTCCCAAGCCACAGAATTCAACGGATTGCCTTCGTCGTCCCCCGCTCCCTTTCCGTTCCAGAAAAGCTCTTCCCTAGCGGCTTTTGGCTGCTCGTTGTCGCCCATGTTTACGGCCATCCAAATTGTGGCGGTGGCAGCGTCAGTTCTAGCCGCGTCAAAAATCCCGCTTCCGCTTCGCGCCGCGCCTGTCGCGTCTTCCGTTTCATCGTAGAATGCAAAGACAAACTGGTGAGGCGCGTCTTCTCCGCAGTCGGGGATTCCGCCGGTCCGCAAAGCATCTGAAGTCAAGTCGCCCACTTGAATCGTTATGGCGCCGCTTCTGGAAGTTTCGTCGGCCAAGGGGTCAGCCATGACTTGCCCGCTAGCGATGAACGGCGTGGCGTTGCTTCCATTTACAATGCGTGTTCCCGCGTTGTTCTTTATGTCAAATCCATAGTAAACGTTTCCGTTTCCGCCTAAAATTTCAGGAGTCACAGTCGTCATTCCCTTTATGGTAAGGTAGGCTGCGTCGGCGCTTCCCAAAACCGCGTCGGTTACGGCGCTTCCGCTGTTTGTGTCTTGGTTCCAAGTCAAAGAAGAAGCCGCGTATGGCTCGGACATTTCTTCGACGCTTATGGCGTTATCGCCGTTAAGGTCGGTTCCCACATAAAGGTTGGCTATGCGGGGACGGTTGTTTGAAACCACGGCCTCAACCACTGGCGGGTCGCTTATAGTCGTTCCCTCAGAATTTACGCCTCCTGCCTGCGTCCAGTTTTCTGCCTTGTCAAAGGCAACGTAATGAATCTCAACAGGGCCGTCCGGAATGTTCTTTGAGTAAATGCTGGCGTTCCAAGTCCAGTCTGTGTCAACATTTTGAATGGACTCAATCATCAAGTCGCCGTCGTCGTTTCTTGGCGCGCTGTAGCCAAAGCCGTAGTTCGAAACTTTTCGCTCCGCGCCGGAGTCGCTTTCTTGAATTTCGTTGTCCACCACATTTGCGATGGCAAAGAGCGCTTCGGTGTATTCGTCCTTGGGCTGTCCGTCAATGGTAATTTGCGCGCCGGTTTTTGCCTTTATGATGTAAATGGCGCCGCCTAGTTTGACCAAACCGCCCGCGTGAATGTTGTCGTCGTCCGTTATGGTTATGGAGTCAAGGTTTTGGCTGTCGCGGGTCACGGTTTGTTTCTTCCAATACAAGCCGTTTTCAGAAATCAGGTTGGACGCGGCAATCCCAATCTTGTTTCCGTCCGCGCCCTTCTTAATCATCGGGTCAAAAATGTAATCGCCGCGGGTAAAGTAAAAGGCCAGGCGGGCAAAGCCGGACTGTTTTGTTCCGTCGGCGGCGTTGGCTTCGCTGACCTTGGAACCTAAAGAATACAATCCGTTGGATTGCCGGACAACGGCGCTTATGGCGTATTTTTCGTCGCTTTCCAAAGCCAAAACTGGCGCCAAATTGTCGTAACTTATCTTGTAAGTCTTGGCCACTTCGTCGCCGCCTTTTCCGGACGTGTCTTCGTAGTAAACGTAAACGTATTCAGTTCCCACTCCGCTTTCTGTGTCCAAGGGATATTTTATGTCAATTTGACTGTGATTCCCAGACGCATGGCATTTTGCCACCGTTCCGTCAACATCCGTTGTATAACTGCCATCTTTATATTCAAGATATGTTTTTAATCCGCTGCCGCTCGCAATTTGGGCTGTCTGGCCCTTTCCAATTTTAATCACGCCCAAGGCGTCTCCGTCAGAAAGGGTGAACGTCAAATACCATTTTCCCTTTACATACATTTCCTCTTCGTATTCGCGGCTTGCCGTAGCTGATTCATTAACACCGTTTTCGTATTGCTCCAAGTATACGTTCTTTAACTGGGGACTGTCCGAGTCAATGACAAAGGCCTTTGTTTCCGGCAGGCTAAGGTTCGCTCCGTCAAAGGCGTATACGCGTATTGCCGCGGCGTTTGTTCCAGAGTTGGAGTCAAGTTCTCCCTTGCTGTCATTGTTCAAAAGAATTGACCAAGACCGTCCGCTGACATTGGCTTTTACGCCGTAATTTGCGGCTGTGGAGTCTGTCCATCCGCTTGAGGCTTCCAGTCCGGTGGACATATTGTAAATCGTGTAGCCCGCAGCCTTTAGGTAGTCCAAGTCGTTGGCCTTAAATTCAAAGGCGGTTATCGCCGAGAGGCCGTCGCTTGGCGCAAAGCTTCCAAAACTTGTTCCGCCAGCGTAAGAAGAAAGGTCATGCGCATTTGAAATGACTTGCGCGTAGACCGCCTGTATCACAGGATGTGAAGTGTCGTTTGCCTTGGCGCTGCCAAACACCTTAAATTCTCCGCTGAACTTTTCGCCGTCATCGTCAGGGTTTGTAATTGTCACCTCGGGCATATTTCCCAACGGGTCAAACTTTATCGGAAACTTTTCAATGGTTTCGTTTCCAACCTCGTCCACCGCCTTAATCCAAATGTAAAAATCCACTTTGGCGGTGAATGACCTGTTTTGTATCGTGACGTCCGAGGCCTTGTCTCCGCCAATGGTCACGTCATTGTTGATGATGTAATTTGTAAGCGTAGGGCCGTGGGTTTCCTCGTCTGTGGTCTCGCCTCCGTCAAAGTAAACATACCACATCAAGGAGCTTTTTTGCTTTATGTCGATAAACAATGACGGTTCTGTCTCCCTGTTGTGGCTGTCGTCTGTGTATGTAAGCGCGTAAGACAGGCCGCCTTGCTTGGCTCCGTCAACAGTTCCGTAGGCGCTTATCTCTCCAGAAACCGCCTGCGTTTGCGACGGCGCGATTGAAGTTACTACTGGCTCCGTGTTGTCAACGACAACAGTTATGGTTTCAGAGCGCTCCATTTCAGCTTTGTCAAAAACCTTTATGGTTCCCGAGTAGCTTCCGCTATCAAATCCGACCACGCTAATGCCGCTGACCGTTACAAGGGAACAGCCTTCCAGCGCCGGATTAAGCGCCAGTTGTTCATCCGTAATGTCAGAAACGGCAAGGCTAGCGCCGGCCGGCGAACTGGCTTTGCTGTAAGTGTTTCCGTTAAGCGTGAGGGTTATCTTGTCTTCGTCAAGGCCGCTCTTGTCATAGGCATAGAAGAAAACGTTGAAAGCGTTCCTTGTTCCGCCCACCGTTCCCAATGAGGAAGTTGAATTTGAAATGTCGGGCGTCGCGTCCGTAGAATAATACCTGGCGTATACTGTCGGCTTATTGGTGTCAATTTCTATATAAATTGAAGTGTCGTCGTTTTTCGCCGCGCCGTAATAGCCTGAAGAATCAGAAGCCTGCTTGACAATTTTTGGACGCAGCCAGTATTCTACGGTGTCTCCGCCGGCGCCAGAAACAAAGGCTGTTCCGTCCGCGTCAACAACCTTGAACAAAAGCTTGTGTTTTCCGTCGTAGTCCGTTCCGCTTTGGTTGAACAATTCAAACACGCCGCTTGTAAGCGAAAGTTCTGTCCATTTTAATCCGTCCGCGCTAAAAGCGTCGGTCTCGCCGTTGTCGTTGTAATAAAGCTTAAGGCCTGTCAAGCCGTCGTCGTCCTCAACCTTTCCGCGAACAACGGCTGTGTTCTTTTTCCAAACATAATCGTTGGCGTTGCGCGCCGTCAAGTCGTCAGGCACAGTCATTGTGATTTTTGGCCTGTCGCTGTCCGGGTCAATGGAATACTCGTAAACGCAAATTGTTTGGTTGGCCGCTTTGTCAGTGGCCGCCACTTTTATGTAAAGCGTTTGAGGGGTTCCGTCGTATTGGGTTCCGTCGGCAAACAAGAATTTTGTCTTTTCGTCGTTCAGTTTGCTGAATTGGTAGCCGCTTATGGACCAGTTGTACATCGAGCTTCCAATGTCGGAAATTTCTGTGTCAGGCTTGTCGGCGCGGTTTTCGTCAATTTCCGCGTCGCCGTTCAGCGACCAATAAATTTTCACGCTGGAAAGTTCCTTGTTGTCGCTGACATTTCCGCTGATTTTTATCGTTCCGTTCACGCTGGCGGCAGTGTCGGGAATCTGTGTTCCGTCGGCCTTTTCTGCCGGCGGCGTTGGGTCGGAAGCGCCGGCGGCGGTGGCTTTGTATGCGGCTATCTTTGTGTCCGGCGTGTTCAGCGTTATTTTCGGAGCCTCAGTGTCGCTGTCAATCGTAAAGATTTGCGTCCTGACGCTCCTTTTGGCCAAACTCGTGGCGGTGACGTTAACTTCGCCCGCGCCCAAGTTCGCGGCGGAAATGACGGCTTTCCAGCCAGTTATCCCGTAAGAGTCCGAGGCGCTTATTTCTCCAGCGCCGCTTCCCAAAGCCTTCCACTCAGCGTCCAAGTAGGAGTCTTTTCCTGACAAGGCCGATTTTGTGAAAGTGATTGCCGGCGAAACGGTCAAAGACGCGATTGTCCAAGAAAGGCCTTCAAGACCGCTCAAGGGGCTTGAGACAGTTCCGTAAACCGTCATATCCTTTGAGCCGTCCGACATGACGGTTCCTTCGGCCGCGGACAAGTCAGCCGCCAAAGGAGTTGACTCGTAAGTATAATAGGCCGCCGCAAAAATCGGCGAGCTTTGGTCAATGTTTATAACAAGAAGTTCTTCGGCAGACTCGTTTCCGGCCTTGTCAACGGCCTTTATATAAATTTTGTTGCTTGTCAAATTTCCGCTGCCGTCTCGGACGCTTTGTTCAAAGCCGTTCGCCGTAAGGCTTTGGGAAAGCGCCGTCGCGGACGGAGAGGCGCCGACTGTTTTTTGGCCTGTAATTTCTTCCGCTGAAGAAACCGCTTTTAGCCTGTAAGAAATTTTGTCCAATCCGCTTGTGGCTTCAAGAATGTTTCCGTTAAAGACAAGTCCGGTGGACGAATACCAAGAGTCTTCCCAATTAGTCCATTTGCTTTTGTCGCTTCCGCTTCCAACGGCGATTTTTTTGCCGTTTATGTCGTCGTTTCCTGTCGCGCTGAACGCCTCAAATGACGGCGGGACGGTGTCAACTATTCTAGTCCATTCTATTGGCTGCGCGGCGCGGCCAGCCGCGTCGGAGGCTTCAATCTTAAACTTCCATTCGCCGTCGCTTGTTCCTCCAGAGGCCAGCTCAATTGTTGCCAAAACAGATTTGTCGTCGCTTTGAGTTTTTGTCAAAGTGTAGCCGCTTGAACCGTTGGAAACTTCCGCGCCGTCTTTTGTAGCCGTTACAATTACGCCGGACGCTTCAACTTTGTAAGAATCGGTCACAGTAGCCGTAACCGTTATCTTTCCTTCGCTGGCGTTGGCGAGGTTGTAGTAGCCGTTTGACGCGGGCTCGCTTTCTAGCGCGATTTTTGGAACGGCAAAGTCGTATTTTAGGTCGGTTTTTCCAACCGGCTCGCTCAAATTTCCAACCGCGTCAACTGCCGCAAGCCTGAAAATTTTACTTACGCCCTGCTCAACGGAGATTTTTTGTTCCCAAGACGTTTGGCTGGCGGACTGGCTTATGCCCTCAACTTCCGTCCAAGTCTTTCCAGCCTGGCTGGGATTCAACGTCAAGGTATAGTATCCGCTCACGCTTGTGGAGCCGGCCACAAATTTGTCGGTGTCCAAAAGCGCGTAGCAGTTTGTCGCCTGTTTTTCATAATAGTTTGTTCCGCTGACAAAAGTTCCGCTGGCCTCTTGCCAATTCAAAGTTGGAGTTCCAATGTCGTCAGCCGTCCACCACAAGCGGTGGGTGCCGGAGCCGTTGGAATCGCTCCAAGTTCCCGCTGGCGTTATGAAAGAGCCTTCGCTTTCGGATTCCTCGTAACTTGAAAAATTTTCCGTTATCAAAGTTTCCGAATCGGCCGGAGAGCGGACTGACACCAAGGGCGCCTTGTTGTCAAGCCAGAACATAAAAACAGAAGGATTGGCGTTTTCATAACTGGTCGGAACTACATTGCCGTCAGCGTCCTTGTATTTTCCGTAGGCGCTAAGGACAACAGTGTAATTGTCCTCGCTTCCCACTGTAAAACCAAAATCCTTTATCGCAAGGTCAATATGGTAGTTGTTGTCAGAATCTTGGCTTATTCCGCTTTCTGTATATGTTTTTTCTTGCGTTTTAAGCGCGGTATAATTGTTCACATATATTTTGCTTGAAATGTGGCCCGCGTAAATCGCTCCTCTGACCACAACTCCGTTTGTCTTAATCTCGTCGGCCTCGTCCTTGACATTCAGCCTTAACTTGTAGTCACCGCTACTTCCAGCCGCCGAGGCCTTAATGTAGAACAAGTCGTTTTCCGCGCTCAAGCTTGGGGGCGTAATGCTTGAGGCAACCTTAAAGCCGTATTTGGCGCTCACAGGCTCCAAGACGCTTTCGTTTTCGTCTTTTCCTTCCGCCTCAAGCAAATAGTGGTTTCCAGATTTTAAAGACGGCATGGTCACATAGTAAGACTGGTTTGTGACCGCCGTGTTTATTTCTTTGGTTTCCTTGTTGCTGGAATCTCGGATAATGACAGTGGCCGAGCCGTTGGGATCTTTTGCAGCGTCAGAGCTAAACTCTATGGCTCCCTTGCTTCCAGAAGAGTCGCTTTTATACAAATGAACTTTAAGGGTGTTGGGCAAAACGCCCCAATTGTCAAGGCCTGCCTTTAAAGTGATTGTGACAATTCCGCCGGTGTTCACTCCGACCCAACTTCCTACAGGATTTTCGTAGCCGTTAAAGTCGTAGGTGGGGCTGTTGTTGGAATTTACGCTTGCGGCAAGATAGTATGTATTTCCGGCGTTATTTTCCGCGTCGTCAGGAACAGTTCCGCAAAAATAAGAGGCGGCGACGGCGCTGTCGCCATTTAAAATGGCCAAAGCCTTTTCTTGCTGCGCCGCGTTAAGCTCGCCGTAAGTGTATGTTCCGTTAAAAATTCTCTGAAGCTGAGCCGTTTGCATGGAGTCAATTGTCGTGTTCACCCCGCAAGCGTCTGCGATGGCTTTCTTCACGCCTGAAGCGGAATAGCAAAACTTGCTTGTGTTTCCAACAGAGTCGGTAAGAATGGGAACAATGTAAATGTAAACGTTTTGGCCCAGCGTCGTTCCATTGTAAATGGCATTATAGTTTGCAAGCAGCTCCTTGTCGCTGTCAGACAAGCCGCTTTCGCTTTCAAAATACTTGGCTATGTAAATGGTCGTTCCGCCGGCAGTTTCAAAGCCGGTAAATACCGTTTTGGGAAGGCTTTCCGTAATCTCATTGACGCTGGAGCCTGACGCGTCGGTTTTAAAGACGCGGATTTCCATTTTTTCAACTTCGTGATCGTCTGAAATTTCTCCGCTTATGGTCACGGAACGGCCGTATTTGCGGGGGTTTGTTATGTCAAGCGTTGAAGGGCTTGTGACGCAAAAGACCGGCGCGGTGTGGTCTATGTCAAAGGTGGCGCTGGAAACGCCGCTCAAGCGGCCGTTTATGTCAGTCACGGTGACATTGGCCACATACGTTCCATCGGGAAGGATTCCGTAATCCTCGCCCTCCACGCATACGGTCTTTTTCCAGTCGTAGCTTCCAGAAGCGCTTTTTGCGCTAAAATCTATTTCGCCGTTGTATGAATAACTTTTTCCGGTGCCGGTGTTGTTCAAAACTATATTCACCGACTTTACGCCCTTGTCGTCCGCGCATGTTCCTGTTATTTCAATGTCGCTTTTGTGAACGCTGGCTTGAACAGGGCCGGTCACGCTTAAAGTCGGCGCTTCGTTGTCAACCGCTTCGCCCAAGCCGACTTCGCAAGTCGTCCACAAAAGGGCGGCCGCAGCCACAAAAAGAGAAAAGCCTATTTTTTTCAAAAACACTTTTTTCATGCCAGCCTCCTCTAATTTAGAACACATTCGTTCTAAGACCAAACGAATACTGGAATACAAATCTATTTACGTCGATTCCTGTCGTGTCGGTCGGAATCAGCCACAACTGGAATTCTGTATAGGCGCTCAAAACTTTAAAGCGTTTCCACTTAGGAAAGCTCATTCTAGGAAATTCTATCTGCGCGATTACAGCGCTCAACATCTGGCCGCTGCCGGACGCAGTTTCGTTAAAATACTTAAAGCTTGCTCCAATGGCAAAATTGGCGCTAAGCCAGTCCCAGTCATGGCCAAACATCCAACCAAAAGGCAGGTTGGCCACATTGGCGATAATCTTAAATCCAATTACAGAGTTTCCGCCGTAACGCATTGGGCTGTTGGGCCTAAAAATTTCTCGCTGTTGTTGGGTAAACTGGCCCCAGTTAAATTGAACGCGAACGTTGTCGTCAAAGAATGTAAGTCCAATGCCCAAGTCATACAGCGTGGCTCCCCAAAAGCTTGTGTCCAAATACAAGCCTTGGATAAATTTAGGAACGCCGTAACTGTTCTTGTCGCCCTTTCGCAAAGCAAGCTCTACGCTTGAAAGTCCAATGTCGTCGTTGCTCAATCCGCTGAACATCAAGCTTTGGTTGTAGCGGCCTCCAACGCCAGGCGCGATGATGCGAACAAAGGGCGCGGTTTTGTCAATTTGAACGATGCAGCGGGTTATGGCAATTTCTCCGTTGGCCATTTTTGCCCTGAACAAAAGGAAGTGGTAGCCTTCCGCCAAATCGTCGTTTTCGATTCGGTATGACCACTTGGCTTTTTTGCTTATTTGCGTAAAGGTGCGGCCGTTGTTCAAACTTAATTCAACGCTTTCTACCTTGCGCAAGGCGATGTCTTCTTTTAAGTCTTTGCCGCCTTTTTTCTTTGAGGCGATGATTTCCGCCTCGCTGATTGAATAGCCGGCGGTTCCCTTGATTGAAGGGCGGTCGTAGGCAAAGTCGCCGTAGTCAAAGTTGTCGATTCTAATCCAAGCGCCGTAAGCGTTGTAGTCAACGGTTTGCGTTATGGACCTGATTGTGGCGCCGCCCTCAAGAGTGGCCTGAACGTAATATTGGTGCAAGCCTTCCTCATACTGGCCTTCGTCAATCGGGAACTTGTAGTAGTTTGTAATGCTGGGAACTGTTTCCGCCACATTGTTTCCGTCAATAAAAAGATTCAGCTTTTCAATCTTTCGCTCGGCGCGGACGGCGCCCACAATTGTAAAGGCTCCCTGCTTGCGCTCGCCGTTAAGCGGATAGTAAATGTCAACGTTGGCCGCGGCGATTCGCTTGTCCAAAGTTATGTTGCGGCTTACGCTTGTAACATTGCCCGCCGCGTCCGTTCCTGTAAGCTTGACGTTATACAAGCCGTTTTCCAAAGGAGTCATGTCAATGGTTTCGGTGATTACGCGGTCAACGCTCATCTTTCTGTTTCTAAATGTGGACGGAACGGCGCGGCCGTCCAAGCTTGTAATCGTAAGCGACAAGTCCTCAAGGCTGATGTTGTCCAAAGTGAATCCGGAGAAGAACAAGGGGCCTGAGGTTTGAGAGTCGTCAAGAGGCAGCTCCAAGTTGATTTCAGGCTTGGTGTTGTCAGTGTTGATTTGCGAAGAATACAATGAAGTAATGTCGTAGTTGTCAGTTGTTCTGATAAAGACTACATGGGTTCCGTCCGGCAACACGCGGGTGTCAAAGGTGTATGTCCAGTTGTTGGTTCCTTGCGCCAAGTTAAAGCTGTTTCCGTTGTCCAAAGAAACTTCAACTGTCTTGATTCCGTTTTCGTCGCTGGCGCGGCCGCGCAGCGTGACAATTTCTTTTTGGGTCGTGTTGATGTCCGGCGCGGTCATTTCGCAAACAGGCTCGGCCAAGGACACGCGGAACTTTTGCTCAACAGTGCGGCCGCGGACTCCGTTCACGTCAATGGCATACATAAAAATCGTATGCTCGTTGTCAGTCATTTCGCTCAAAGGAACGTCAATCTTAAAGCTGTAGCTGGGCTCGCCGGACACAGGCTTAAATGGGCCGCGGTCGATTCTGTATGCCACAACGCATGGTCCGTCGTCGTCAAGAACGACTCCCGAAATTGTAAAGTCTTTTGTGATTACTTGATTTTCAAAGGGCAGCTGAATCTGAACCACCGGCAAGTCGCTTTCGCGGTCAACCTTAAAGTCAAATTCCTCAATCTTGGTTTCGTTTCCAGCCGCGTCGGTAATGATGAAAGACATTGTTTGGTCAAGCGCCAAGTCGTCGTCTCCCACAATTGTGTGGGGCATTATTGTCAGCGGAATGGGGCTTCTTCTAACGCCGGCGCGTCCGTCGCGGGAAGTCGGAGAGCCGTATTCGGCTTTTTCCAACGCGCCGTTGTCGCTGGTCAAGATGGCGATTGTGTTTATGCCGTTCAAAACCGCTTCCGCCTCGGGAACCACAATTTTGGCTTCTGGCGGAGTGACATCTTTGCAAACGGCCGTTCTGTAATAGCTTATCAAGCCGGAATTGTTTTTGGCCCTAATGTCAATGGGAATCAATCCCTCTTCCCGCTCGGCCACATTGATGTCGGAGTAAATGTTTACAGTTTGAGAGCCGGTTCTAAAAGGAATCGGCGCCCAATTTTCGCCGTTGTCAATCGAATACTCAAGCAGAATCACGCCGGCCGCGTCGCTTACCGTTCCGTTCAAGCGGACAGAGTTTCTGACCCAAGCGAATCCATCCGGAGCTTTCATTTCAAAAATAGGACCGTTTTCGCTGACAACCAAATTGACGGCTGGACTTGCATAGCTTCTTCCGTTTCCGTCAATCGCTCGGATTTGCACGCCTCTGAACGTTCCGCCGTTGTCGCAAGTCAATGTGACTGCGTTTCCGTCCACAGAGGCGCTCATTCCCGCAGGTCCGCCCACAACAGAGGCAGTTATCGGGCCCGGCGCGTTGACATAAGCCGTCAGCGTTCTATGGGGCAATACATAGGCGTTCACTTCGTCGCTAAAACTTGTGTCGCCGTCCGGAATCCAGAAAATCCTCTTTGAGTCCTCAATGTCGTTAGCGTCATGCTCGCGGGCAATCAAAATCTGTCCGCCAAATTTTTTGGAATAGTTTTTTCCAATTGTCACTGTAATTTCAAAATTTGTCGCGCGGGCCGGCATTCCAACCAAATTGATTGAGGCGCGCTGAGCCGGCTCTCCCTTTACAGGCCGAACAAGGGGCATCGGCTTTCCTTCGTAAACTTCCTTTTCGCCGGCGCGGGTCTTTCCAAAAAACTTGTAGGAAATCATCGCCGCTTCCATAGACTGAACGTCCACCAACATTTCAACCGGCGACGCCTTTGGATCCGCGGGAACAACAACCCGCATTCCAGGAGCGTATTCAACGCCGCCAACGCTTTCTATCCGCGCCGCAACTCTTTCGTCTTCAATTTGACTGTCGATTTCTTGGCCGCCTTCAGCCTGAATGTCCGTAAGGTTTGAAACATAAACGCATGTTGTGTATTCGGCTTCCCGGCCAAGCGTGTCGGCCACATGGAAATTCAACTCAACAACGCCCCAAGGCAAGGAGCTTATTGGGATTGAAAAAACTTTTTTCGCGTCGTTGGCGCCCACAGCGACATTTCGAGTTTCGCCTTGAGAGCCGGCCTTGCTGGCTGTGAACCAAGCCCGCGCGAATCCGGCGCTGCTTCCAGCCTCAATCTCAATGTTTCCACCCTGCTCCGGGCTGACGGCTTTTCCGTAATAAAGGGCGCCAGCTCCCGCTCCGCCCACAATTTTTGGGCTGTTAAAATAGGGCTTTTCTCCGGTGGCTTTAAAGTCAACCGTTGCCGCCGGTCCTTCAACGCCGTAAATGTCAATCGCGCTTACAGAAATCCTGTGGTTTCCTCCGCCCAAAGACTTTCCTTCGATAAGGCTCTTGTAAAAAACACTTTGCGTTTCGACAACGCCGATTTCAGCGCCGTCCAAAATAACGCGAACCGACTTTACATTGTCGTCGTCTGTGGCCAAGCCGCGGACAAAAAATTCCTCGGACCTGCCAAGAACCGAGCCGGCCTTGGGCCAGTCAATTTTTACAAGAGGCTTGTCGCCGTTAGCGTCAATCTCAATGTTGCGGCTTTCAACGCTTACGTTGCCCGCCGTGTCAACAGCGGTGATGGTAAGCTTTCCGTTTTTGTTGCTCTTTACATCAGGAAATTCCTGAACCCAATAAGGGTTTCCGGCGATGATTTCAAAATCGCCGCTCTTTCCGTTGTATTCCCACTTGAGGGATTTAAGGCCCACAATGTCGTTGGCGGAACCGGCCGCCGCAAAGGCGCCTTTTACCGGAGTTTTTTCCGGCGGAAAGACGATGTTGATTTTTGGCTTTGTGTTGTCCACAAAAAGCAAGAAGGGGTAAAAGCCGATGGAGCCTTGTCCGTCGTGCGCGAAGAACCACATTACCGCCGGGCCGTCGGGCAATTTTTTTGTGTCCAAACTAAAGCTGAAGGTGGCGTTGGGCGATTTCTTTTCTTTTTTAAGCTTAATGTCTTGGAAAGTCGCTCCTTCGTCAACAGAAAAGTCCATTTGGGTGATTCCGTTTCCGTCTTCAACAGTTCCCTCAAAGTGAATCGTTCCGCTGACCAATTTTCCCATGGTTTGGTTTGTAACGTTGGTCAACGGCTCCTTGCGGTCAAGGCACCAAACATGCTTCACGGTGTTTCCCTTGACGCCGTTGATGTCAACGCCATAGGCTTCTATTGTGTGGTCGCCTTCCTCAAGCTTCGTTGTGTCCACAAAATAAGACCAGAATTCCTTTCCTTTGGCGCGGACTGGCTCTCCGCCGTCAAGAATCAATTCGACGTAATCAACGGCGTCGTCGTCAATACAAGTTCCCACAATATTAAGATTGCCGGGAACGCGAAGGTTTGGCTCGGGGTTTGTGATTCCGATAATGGGCAAATCGGATTTGGGGTCAATGTAAATGTTAAAAGGTCCGCCGTAAGTGGTGTTGCCGCCCTTGTCCTTTGCGGTAACGATAACGTTATACTTTCCTTTTTTATTGTTTATGTCAAAGGTTTCCTGCCAGCTGTTCATGTTATCAACAGCCCGCACGGTGACGTCACGCGCGGACAAATTTGCCGCCAACGCGAAAGTCATAAGAGAAATAAAAAGATTTTTCAACGTTTTTTTCATACTTCTTTCCTTTTTTTAATCCCTCAAATTCTGCCCCAGTCAGCGGACAAACAATATCCCCATTCTCCCAAGTGTAATTATCCCCCTTTTTTTGCGTTTTGTCAAAAAAATTCGTAAAAAAATTGTTATAATTACACTTTTCCGCTTTAAATATCGGCTGAATTTCACATTTTCCTTAACGAATGGCCAAAAATGATGTATAATATAGCCATGGCTAACCAAATTCAAGAATTGCAAAAAATAATCGACCAGTCCGACAAAATCGTCTTTTTTGGCGGCGCAGGAGTTTCAACAGAAAGCGGAATCCCCGACTTTAGAAGCCAGGACGGGCTCTACAAGCAAAAGTGGAAGTATCCGCCGAAAACCATAATCAGCCGCTCGTTTTTTGACGCAAATCCCAAGGAATTTTACCGTTTTTATCGGGAAAAACTGATTGTAAAGGGAGTCAAGCCCAACGCGGCGCACTTAAAGCTCGCCCAGCTGGAAAAGGCCAAAAAACTTTTGGCCGTGGTGACCCAAAACATCGACGGCTTGCACCAAGCCGCCGGATGCCAAAATGTCTTTGAGCTGCACGGCTCCACATTGCGGAATTTTTGCATGAAATGCGGGGCGCCCTACGACATAGACTTTATCGCCCAGTCGGACAAGGCGGAAGACGGCCTTCCACGCTGCCAAAAGTGCGGCGGTCTGGTAAAGCCGGATGTGGTTCTTTATGAAGAAGGCCTTGACGACAAGGTTATACAAGGCGCGGTTCAGGCCATAGCTTCGGCGGACACCCTGATAATCGGAGGAACCTCCCTGGCGGTCTACCCGGCGGCCGGACTTATAAACTATTTTAGGGGAAACAAATTGGTCTTGATAAACAAGTCCGAAACCGCCGCCGACAGCAAGGCCGACCTTGCCATTCACGATTCAATAGGAAAGATTTGGCCTTTCGCTGAAAATTGTGGGTAAATATGGTAAAATCCCCTCATGGAAA
>CALDIB010000048.1 GCA_937902125.1 uncultured Treponema sp. | reverse complement strand
AATAGATTTTCGGGTCAAGCCCGAAAATGACACTTTTTGAACTTATTGGTCATCCGCTTCTTTTTGACCTTTTTTCTTTGCGAAAAATTGGAAAAAAAATGCTTTTTATTCTTGACTTATAACAAAAATCGTATAAAATAGTAAGATATGAGTGATTATCTTGACATAAATAACGAAGAATTGCTGAAAGACTTTTTCACTGAGGCGCAATCCCAAGTTGATACTCTAGAAAGCAACATTCTTGTAATAGAAAGCGACCCGACGAATCACGAGGCCATAGACGAAATATTCAGGGCGGCCCATACCTTAAAGGGCGGTTCGGCCACAGTTGAGTTTACAGAGCTTTCTTCCTTCACCCATAAAGTAGAAGACGTTCTTGACGAGTTGAGAAGCGACCGCCTTGATGTCAGCGAAGATGTCGTGGACTTGCTTTTGCATTCAATAGACGTAATCAAGGCCATGTTGGAGTCTCGCGCCAACGGTTCAGTATACCAAGAAGATGTGGGAGACATCACCAACCGCCTTTCGGCTCTCATTCCTGAAAAGGGCGAAAAGAAAAAGAAGGCCGCCCCTCCGCCGGGAACAGGCCCGGGAGCCGCTCCCGCTCCGGCTCCAGTTCAAGCGGCTCCAACTCCAACTCCTGCCGCCGTTCCGGCGGCCGCCAGTTCAGGCCTTCCGCCCCTCAGCGCCGACGACTACAACGAGCTTAGGGACGGCTTGCAGGGCGCCCAAAAACTTTACAGCGTTGACGTTCGCTTTGACGAAAACAATCCCATGAATTCAGTTGGCGGCATTCAAGTCTTTGCCGCTCTCAAGGCTTGCGGAACCGTGCTCAAAACCGTCCCTGATTTTGACGCCCTTTACGAAGACGAATTTTATCCGCAAGTCGTATACTATTTGGCTTCTGACCAAGAGGCCAGCGCCATTGAAGACGTGGCTTTCTTGAGCGACGTCACCTTGAGCACTGACTGTCAGCCGGTCAAGGGTCCTTCCGGAGAGGCTCCCGCGCCTCAAGCGGCTCCTGCCCCGGCTCCTCAAGCGGCCGCCAGCGCCCCCGCTACTCAGGCGGCGGCTCCCGCTCCCAGCGCTCCCGCGCCCCAAGCGGCGGCTCCCGCTCCCGCGGCAAAGGGTGGAAACGACAAGAAGCCCGCGGCGGGCAAAC
>CALDIB010000047.1 GCA_937902125.1 uncultured Treponema sp. | reverse complement strand
GCTGTCATGGCGTAATATGATTTTAGGCTCTACCCACACTTTTTGGAGAAGAGCCGAAAAAAACAGAAGCCTAGAAGAGCAAAACAAAAAAGAGCGCCTTGTGACAGAAACAATCACGCAAGTGCAGGAAAACGAGCGCAGCCGCATAAGCCGCGATTTGCATGACACTGTCACCCAAGACATAAGGACGGCCCTGCTTTACGCGCATAAACTCAACGATTCAAATGAATTCTCGCAGGAACAAAAAGACTTGCTTTTAAAAATCCAAAAAATCGAAGAAGAAAATTTGCGCAACATTCGGAACATAATCCGAAACCTGACGCCAAGCGAAATAGAAAGCGCTTCAATCGTTCAACTGCTTTCGGAACTGTGCGAAAACACAAATGAGTCCGGCGGAATCGAATGCAAGTTTTACGCGGAAGATCCAAGCCTCTTTGCAAAACTCAACACAGAGCAAAAGCTGCATGTTTTTAGAATCGTCCAGGAAAGCGTCAACAACGCCTTAAAACATTCCAAAGCCAGCGAAATAAGCGTGATTGTCCGCGAGGAAAGCGGCGCGGAAAAGCCAAGCCAAAGGCGCCTTTTGTTTTTGGTCAGCGACGATGGAATTGGATTGCCGCAAGCAGACGCAAATGACGGCGATTCCAGCGCCCAAAGCGCTAAAGACAAAGAAGAAAACATTATCTCGCAAAACACCCATCTGGGCCTAAAAGGAATGAAAAGCCGCGCCGAGCTTCTGGGCGCGAATCTAGAAATTAAAAGCGACAAAGAAACCGGCACCCAAATCAAGCTTTATTTGCCGGCGGAATGATTTTAGAAACGCCACTAAAGCAAAGCCAGCCGATGCAAACGCTTATCGCCTTGTCCAAAATGTTTACAGGAACGCGCGGCAAGAGCGCTGAAATAAAAACGGAAACGCTGTTGCTGCTTAAAAGCGCGTACATAAACTTCACTTGGGAATCTTCTTTGTAGCCGGTAAAGACGTTAAGAACGGTAAAAATCGTGGCGCCTTCCACGCTGACTATAAGCGAAATCAAAAAGACAAGAAGAATCAAGTCTGTAATTTCAATCTTTTTTCGTATTTTGATGTACACCCTGATTATTAGGACAATCGTAAGGCTGCAAATCGCCCACACCAGCGACCACAGGGGAACTTTTGCATAGATGACAGTTGTCGTAATATGATACAAAAGCGCGCTTATAACGCCGCAGACTCCGCCAAAAAAAGAAGCGGAAATTGTGAATATTGTGTCCATATAAAGCGGAACGGGATTAAAGTTCTGAAGGTAATTGACCGCGATATTCAAAAGGGCAAAAATAAGGCCAAGGGGAATCTGCCATTTTAGAGGATAGGTGAATTCGGGAACCTGTTGTTTTTTGAATGCTTTATTTTCCATAATTGAATTATTATAACATAAAAGCCGCCGGAGAAAAAGCGAAAAAGTTTTGAGGCTCTCGTCACTTAAAATCCGCTTCCAAATCAGAAAGAACTTCATTCGCCGCGGTTAAAATTTTCCGCTCGCTTTGAGTGCCTGAAATTTCTTTTTTGCGGATAAAGCCCACGTCGTAATATCCCAGCGCGTTTCCCGCCTCGTGGATCACAAACTTTCCTTGGTATGGGCCGTTTTCCAAAACGATTCTGGGAACCAAGGCTATTCCCAAACCCAACTGCGCGATGGCCAAAAGCGCTTCGTTGCCTTCCGTCTCGGCGGCGATTTTTGGCTTTACGTTGCGGCTTTTGGTCCATTTGTCAAAGCGCTTTCGGGCAAGTCCTGTTTTGGGAAGAACCAAGGGCGCGCTTGAAACTATGTCCTGCGGCGAGCCGTCAAGCTTTGTCCACGGGCCGTCCGCGCTGGCCGCGTAAATCAACGGAGTTTTTATGACGCTTGTGGCCTCTATCGCCGCGTTCCCTTCTTCGGGAATGGCGGCTACTGCCAAAAGAACGCGGCCTTCTTTTACAGCGTTAAAGGCGCCCGCCTCGCCGCCGGTTTGCACCGACAAGCGGATTGCGGGATATTTTTTTGAAAGTTCTTTGATAAATGGCGGAAGAATCGTGTAGCAAGCGGTGACGCTGGCGTAAACCCTAAGGTCTCCCGCAACGGAATCTTTTTCTTGGGAAAATTCCAAAATCAAGTCCCGCCTTTTTGCGGCGCAGTCTTTGGCAAAGGCCAAAAATTTTTTTCCCCGTTCGGTCAAAATCACCTTGCGCTTGTCCCGGTCAAAAAGCGGGGCGCCCACTTCATCTTCAAGCCGCGACATCATTCTGCTCAAAGCAGAAGGGCTCATGGCGCTTAAATCCGCCGCCTTAGAAAACTTGAGCGTTTCCGCCAATTTTATGAAAGCGTCCAATTCATAAAAATCCATAACACGATTCTAGCGCCATTCGCCTATTCTTCCAAGCGGCCTATGCGATTATTCCGTAACCCGAAAGATGAACCTTGATTTTTTCAAAAAGCTCTTGCGAACTTTCCGCCAATAAAAGCTCTTTCTTTTTTCTTTCGTCTTTAAAAAGCTCGATAAAGGCGGCTATGGTTTTCAGCTCTTTGTAAGAAATCGAAGGCCAAGCGGTTAGCAAATAAATTCTTTTTTTGTCCGTAACGGCAAGAGAAGCGCAAAAGCGGCTCACCCCTTGCGATTGGGCGTGGGGCATTGAAACGCCATCTCCAATGTCAACGCTTCCAAGCGCTTCCCTGTTCAACAAATCTGTCTTTAAAATTTTCTTGTCTTTAACGCCGCCCGTTCTTTCAAGCAGGGCCAGCATTTGGTCAAGAACAGCCTCCCGGCCCGCGTCGCAAACAGTCAAAGACACGGAGTCCGGCAATATCCAACATTCGTCATTTTGAGTCATAAAATCCTTCCAAAATTTTTTGTAAATTTTTTAGGAAGAATTTACGGAAGGCTTTGAATTGCGATTACTGATTTTATATAGCGGGAAAGTTTTTTTTCTGAAAGTTCAAGAGGAAGCAAGCGCGCAAATTCCGAATCCTTTTTGCCTTTTGGTGAATTTGCCTTGAATGGCAGCGCGATAAAATTCCGCGCGGTCAAGGAAGAGGCTTCTTGCTCTAAATTCCGCTTATGCTCCGGCAAAACGCAGGGAAACGCTTGCTCCGACGGCAAAACAAAAGCGTCTTGAATTTCCGAATTTTGAATCAGCCTGAATTTTTGCCCGCGCTGGCAAAACAAGCCTAAAAAAAGAAAAAGCGCGAACAAAAGTTTTACGGACTTCATAAAAAAGATTTTAGCGCCCAAAGGGCTCTAAGGTCAAGCGAGCGCGCGAAGCAAGGCCATTCCTCCAAAAAAACTTAAATTGTGATGCAATCGGCCCCAACGGCGGCGGCAAGGCCCGCACCGCCTCCCTGGTCAAAATCGCGCAAGGCTCCTCGTAGCCGTCAATCCTGTCGCCCACAAAATTGTAAGTTGAATAGTAGCGGATCTCCTGCACAATTTGCGGAACAAAATCCGCCAAGAGAATAAAGCCCGAAGAATCCATCGTCATCTTGTCAGACATACGCGCTGTTATACCGCCTCGCGTTCCTTTTTGTCGGCGTATTTTGCGTAAGTCATAACGCAAGCGATGAACGCGTTAATGAGATACGAGAAAATGCGTATGGTGTAAAAGCCGACTGTATGGCTCTTGAAAATAAAATGGTGAGCGAAGAAGCCCAGCCAAATCAAAAGCGCCGCGAGCGAAATGATTTTTGACTTTTGCTCGCCAAGATTTGACGGAATAAAAAGCAGCATTACGCTCGCGAACGTAATCTCAAAAGCAAGTACCCAGGCCGCCGCCATCGGCGAACCCTTAAAGTCAATGACCATTCCGTAAGTTCCAGTCAGGACATGGAGCGCGTAAAGGCAGAAAAATCCCTTGAAAAAAACGGCCGCCTTTTTGCTGTAGCCGCTAAAGCAATACACGCTGGCGCTTGCCAACGCCAAAAGATTTATGACCGTTCCGATTTTTGGCATCAGCTTTTTAGACGGCGATTCCGCCAATATATAAACGTTGCTAACCGCGCACAAAACAATAAAAATCGCCAACACGATTTGAATGATTGTTTTTTTGTTTTTGTTTGTCATAGTTCTCTCCTTTTGAGTGTGTATGGATCTATCTATAGCGCGAACTAAGGAAAATGCAAGGTGGAGTGGAAAAAACAAATGTATAGGCTAAAGAGAGTATAATAAGCCTCAGATTTAGACACGGAGGAGAAAAAATAACGAATTTGTGCT
>CALDIB010000046.1 GCA_937902125.1 uncultured Treponema sp. | reverse complement strand
TAGTGAATTACAAAGATTATTAAATATTATTAATGAATATAATTTTTATTATCAAATGAATAATTCTTTAGAATTATTAAAATTAAAAATAAAAGATATAAATAGTATAACAGAAGATGAAATAAATATTTATATAGAGATAATAAAAAATTATTTATCTCAAATTAAATCTTCATCTACTATTGTATATGAAGATGAAAAATTATTAATAGATGAATTATATAATATTACTTATTCACTTATTAAAAGAGAAATAATACTTAAAGGTAATAGTGAATTATTAAACTATGTAAAACAATCTGATATGGATACAGAAAAACTAGATAGTGTCATAAGAAAAGATATAAATAATAATGATAATTATAAGAATAATATAGAATTATCATCTAGAATATTTAAAATAAATACAAATGGAATAAATTCTAATTATGTAGACTTAGAACTATTAAAAATATTATCAAGTATTAGTTATCAAGAAAAAATAGTTGTAGTAGAAAATAAAAAAGATAGAAAAGAATTAAAATATCAAACTGATAATTTAAATAATTTATATGAAAAATATCAAGAAAATAATGAAATAATTAATAAAATAGATGTATCTAAGTTAGAAGAAGATATTATCATAAATCATATGTTTCCTAGTTTACCACACAAAATTCCAAAGAATATAGAAAGCTGGATTGTAAGTATGGTAGATAAAGTAATAGCGGTATATGAGTTTTATGAATCATATGGTAAAACAGTTGTTTACAAACTACCAAATCTTTACGTAATCCTTTTATTATTGTTACATTGATAAAATAAAAACACTTCTTGCAAAGAAATGTTTTCTTTCATTATGTCGGAGACTGAATTTTCGTAAGCGTCTTTTTCGGCCAAGGCGGTGGCCGCGATGTCGGATTCAATCGCGTCCGCTTCGTCAAATGCGGCGTTGATGTCGTCTCCAACTCCGACAGAAACATTGTCCTTGTCTTCTTGGAGCGAAACGTTTTGGCGAACAATGTCGTCAACGCTTACAACATCCTCGTCGCTTTTATCCAAGTCCGAGTCTTGCTCCATGTATTCGATTTTTTCTTCGTCAAGGGATTCCGAAACTGTCGGGTCTTCCTTAAGAATTTCGTCAAAGGCTTCGGCGTTGAAGGCTTCTTCTTGCAAAGGCTCTTCCGCGGCGCTGACATTTTCATCGGTGTTCACAACCGAATCCATCAAGTCGCTGCTTGACGATTCAACGGTAATGTCGTCGTCGATTTTGGGAACGCTTATTTCTTCCGGCAAAATGTTTTCCTCGCCAAACTCGTCGGTGGTTCCGGCCAAGTCTTCGGGGGTTATTTCGGTTGTGTCTATTGTGGGCTCTTGCATGTCGGCTTCGCTAAAGTCCATTTTAAGCTCGTCGCTTTCAATCGAACTTTCCTCGATTTCATTTTCTGGATTTTCAACGACAGACGGCTCCTCAACAGGCTCCTCGCTTGCGTCTTCAACCGCCTCTTCCGTAGAAATTTCGGCGTTGCTCAAAATGTTTGTAAGCTCGTTTCCGCTTAGCGCTATCGTGTCGTCTCCGTCGTCGGCGCCAAAGAAACCTGTGTCCTCCTCTTTTTCAGGACTCGCTTGAGCGGCAGGAAAGGAGGCAGATCCGGCCGCAGGGGTAGGGCGGTCTTTAAGCTCCGCAAAGTCTGACTTGAGGTTTTTGATTTCGTCCTTGAGGTTTGAAAGTTCGCCCATGATTTGGGAAAGAATTTCCTGGCCTTTTTGGCTGATTTCCGGGCTGGCCGCGGGAACGGCGCTTTCTTCGTTTGAAACCATAGTGTCTTCGGCCTCCTCTTCGGCGCTTTCCACGTTTCCAGAAATCACGTCTTGAACGCTGGGCGTTTTTGAATCGTCGTCGGCGCTTACTTTCATGTCGTAGTCCACGACTTCTTTTTTAGGCGCGTTGGCGCCGTCGGGACCGTTTGTCATTCCAATGTTCGAGTCGTCGTCGTCAAAGCCAAAGTCGCTCAAGTCGATTTCTTCCGAATCGTCGGCGACCGAGCTTGAGGCGGATTCTGTCGAAGCGGCCTTTTGAACCACCGCCTCTCCTCCAAATTCCGAGAACATGTCGTCGCCGCTTTCGGCCGGCGTTTCCTCGGCGGGGGCGGGCTCGCTTTCCGCGCTGGCGTCTTCCATGACGATTTCGTCGGCGCTGTCGTCAAAGCTTACGTCTATGTCAAGGGATTTTTCGTCCTGAATTTCTTCGGGGGCGGCTTCTTTTTTGCTTGAGGGAGCGTCGTCCATAAAGGCGCTTAGGTCCACGTCGCCGTCGTCTCCGTCCATAAAGGCGCTCAAGTCAACGTCGCCGTCGGGGGCGCTGTCTCCGCCGCCAGAGCCTGAATCGCTCATAAAGTCGTCAAGGTCAATCTCTCCGTCGGGAATGTCGTCCAGGCTGACTTCTTGGCTTTCGGCGGCGGGTTCTTCGACGCTTGGAATGTCAATGTCGGGAACCGCTTCCTCTTGAACCGGGCTTTCTTCCGCGATTTCGCCGGAGCCGCTTGTAATGTCCAAGTCGTCTATGTTAAAGTCGTCCATTCCGTCGTCGGCGGGAGCTTCCTCGGCCGGGATTTCTTGGTCGCTTGTGATGTTCATAAGTTCGTCGGCGCTTAGGGTTGTGTCGGCGTTGTCGTCCGCGGGACTTTCCTCTTCCGCCGCCGGAATGTCGATGTCGATGTCAATGTCTGAAATGTCGGAGTTGCTGGAATCGTCCTTTAAGTCTTCCGCCGTCATAGGAAATTCTATGTCGTTGAACATGTCGTCGTCTGACGGCAAGTCAATGTCGTCAATCGCGTTTTCTGGCATATCGCTGTCATCTCCCTTTATGTCTTTTGGCGAGTTTTTTACCCACACACCATATTTGTCGAGTTCTTTTGAGTCGCTCATGACCGTTCCCCTATAAAAAACTATACATTAGGGCATCTCGAAAAACTCGTTTTAGATAATTTTTTTCGAGATGCCGTCGAGTTCTAAGTCGTTGAAATACAACGACTTAGAACATCGCATTTTCAGAGTTACCTCTAATAATTGCAATTTTTAGAGGTTCCCATTATATTATCGGCCGAAAACATCGATTCCCGCGCATTTTTCTTATATATATTCCTTGCAATTATAGCGCATATTTTAAAAAAATCCAATAAGAAATTCGTTTTTTTTTCCGATAATCTATTTATAATGAAAACGGCTAAATATTTGCCCGCGCTGCTTGCCGGAACGCTCGCTTACGCTCTCCTTTCTTTTTTTTGGGGACAGAGCGGAGTTTGGGCCCAAAGACAGCTTGAGGCTCAAAAAAAAGTTATAAGCGCCAGAACTCAAGAAATTCAAAAGATTAACGACGAGTTGAATCTTGAAAAAACCGCCATTCGCGACGATTCCGACGTAATCGCGGCCTACGCCAGAAAGCTGGACTACGTTTTTCCCGGCGAAAAGCTTGTGAAAATCAAGGGCTTGGGGAGCGCCAAAAGCATTATGTATGACACCGGCGCCGTTTTAAAAAGCGTTCCCGTGGCTTATGTAAGCGAATGGTTTTGCAAGGGCGCGGGCCTTGCGGTGGGCCTTTTGCTGGCTTTCGCGATTTTTCTTTTTGACGTTTCCTACGGAATCAAGTCCTTTTCAAAAAAGAAGCGCTTTGAAAGCATAGAGGGCATTCCTGTTTATGACGTTGCTCAAGTCTGAAAGCTTTAGCGCCCAAAAGGCCGCCCAAATTCTTTTGGAGGGAAAAATTGGGATTTTGCCCACGGACACCCTTTACGGCTTTAGCGGCGTTTGCCTTTTAGACGGAAAAAAATCCGGCCTTGACCAAAAAATCGACCGAATCAAAAAAAGCCAAGAATCCAAGCCTCTAATCGAGCTTATTTCAAGCCCCCAAGACATTTTCCGCTACGCGGGCCAAGAAATCCCTGAAAAAGTCCTAAAGGCTTGGCCCGGCCCTTTGACTGTCATTGTCCAAAACAACAGTTGGTATGAAAGCGTCACGGGAAGAAAAGCCACGGCCTTTAGGTGTCCCGGGGACGAATGGATTAGAAAAGTCCTTTCCCTTTGCGCCTGCCCCCTTTATTCCACCAGCGCCAACATTTCTGGAAAGCCTGTCCTTGAGACGGAAGAAGATATTCTTGGGGAATTTTCAGGGCAAATAGACCTTTTTGTCCGGGACGGCGACAAGAAAAGCGCTCTTCCCAGCACCATAGTTTCCTTGGAAGGGGGCGGACTGCGCCTGGTCCGGCAGGGCGCGGCCAAAATCGACTAGCCTTGGCCTCCTTCCTCCAGCTCAAACTTCCGCTTTAAATACAAGTATTCATAAAGAATGTCGTCAAAATTTTCGTAGCCAAAAATCTTGTGAACCTTTGCGACGCGCCACTGCTTTATGTTGTCCACATGGGGGTATGGGAGCCAAAAAAGCCGCTTGGAAAAGTGGCGGATTACCGTCTTTTTGTATAGAAATTTTTGGTCGTTAAAGCGCTGGCTCAAAATCTTTTGCCTTGTGGTACTGAGGATTATGGCGCTTTCGTCGGCGAACAAAAGCTTTTTCTTTTTTAAAATTTCCCGCGCCTTTTTAAAAAGGCCGGTCTTTTTGCATTCCTCCAAGTTGAACAAAATGACGCCGGCGTTTATGAATTTTCGCCTGAAAAACAAAATGATTTTTCCGTAATGGTCTCGGCTTGCGGCGTATTCAACATTGGCAATGTCGGCGTCCCACAAAAGCCTTATGTCCCTGTTGAAGAGCAAGTCTATGTCAAGATACAAAAGTTTTTTGGGCAGTCCGGGAACAAGGTCGGCCAAAAGTCGGATGAGGGTGTAGGGGGAACAATAGCAGCTTTCGTTGGGGCTTCCGGCAAATTCCTTTTTGTAAAGTTCCGTAACGTCTATTTTTTCCACTTGGTTTTGGGGATTGTAGCTTTTGGCCACTGAATCCAAAAAGGCGGTCATTTTGTCGCTGACGCAAGTGTATTCGGCCTTTATGCTTGAAACGTCCATAGTGAAAATGTGAATGTTAAATGGCTCTTTTGTTTCTGTCCTTTTAAAAATTGAAAGCATGCAAGTCAGGATTCCGTCAAAAATTTTTGAGTTTCCGCAAAACAAAATGTCAATCATCTTTATTTTCCTTTTTTATGTATTGAATCAATTCAACGTTGCTGTTGAGGCTCCGCTTTTCCATGGCCTTGTAAACCCTGTTCCTTAAGTCCAGGCGAGCCTCTTTTGCCGGAAGGTTTGGGTCGGCGTAAAAAGGCCCGTCAATGTAAGTGACTATTTTTGCCTTGTTTGAAAGGCGCCTTTTTTGGTAAGTGTTGGTGAAGCAGTAGACGGGCGCCTTGAATTGCAGGGGGTAGCGGAAAGAAAGGTCTGAAAAGGGCCTGATTTTTGTGTAAAAGGGCCAAATGTGGGCCTCTGGGTAAAGGCAAATGGCCTGCCTTTCTTGGACGCGGGTTTTTAGAATGTTCATGAAATTTTTGGCGGCGCCCAAATTGTCCGGCAGGGGAAGGGCGCCCAAAATTCTTGTCTTTAGGCCAAGGCCTGGAATGGACACGTTGTTGGCGTGGACAATGACATAAACTCCCTTGGGAAAGGCGGCGAAGGTTGGAATGAGAGCGTCGGCTATGGGATTGGTGTGGTTTCCAAAAATGAAGATAGGGCCTTTGGAATCTTTTTTTAACGCAGAGCGGCCAAGGATTTTGTGCCGCCATTTTATTTTAAGCCAAAGCCAGGCGATGGGCATTGAAAAAATTCTGTACCAAAAAAAGCGCTTTATGTTCCACCAAAGGCCGCTTTTTCCGTAGTCGTAGTTTTGGTCAATGGGAATGGCCTTGATTTTCATTGGGGAAAATTCGTCGTTCAACTCGTCGGAGTAATAAATGACCGGCTTTTCTTTTTGAACTTTTTTCATAGGCGCACTCTATCATTTTTTTCAAAAAAAGTATACACTCCCGATTTATGAAAAAGTTATTGACCAAAACAAGGCTTTTGTCGGCGCTTTTTTTATTGGCGCCTTTTTATTTGCGGGCCGAAATTTCCGATCGGGCGCAAAAGGCTGTTGACGATTTTATGGACTTGCGAATGAAGATCGCCGGCCTTAGCTCGGACCAGGCGTTGGCGCAAGTCGCGGACTTTGAAAAAAAACTGTCGGTTGATTCCTCGTTCAGCTCGCAGGAAGACAGGCTGGTCTTGGTCAATTTTATCATAATGGAAAAATACAATTTTTTGCGAAAGCAAAAGGGCAGCAAGCCTCAGCTGAAAAAGCTTCTGAAAGAGTTGAAGGAAAAAAACGAGGCCTGGTTCGCCGCCAACGGCGAGGGCAAGGCGGGCGTTTGGCTTTTGGCCACCAGCGCCGACGTCACTTCCTGCTATATGTCCTATTCCGTGGCGGAAGTTATGAAAAGCGGCCTTTCTTTGCGGGAAAAGTATTTAAAGGCTGTGGCTCTTGACCCTGCCTTTTCCTACGGTTGGACAAACCTTGGCCAGTGGTATTACTGGGCTCCGGCCATAAACGGAGGCAGCGACAAAAAATCCCGCGCCGCTTTTGAGCACGCCGTGGCGGCCGCAAAGAATCCCGCCGAAAAATTTTTTGCCTGCGTCTTTTATTCCCAATTTTTAATAGAAGAAAAGGAATTTGAAAACGCGGCCGCCATGCTGGACCAAGCGGAAGCGCAAGACCCAAAAAATCCCTATGTGGACTTTTTGCGGAGCGTGAACAAGACAGGCGACTCCTTTTTTGA
Source organism: uncultured Treponema sp. (assembly GCA_937902125.1). Lineage (GTDB taxonomy): Bacteria > Spirochaetota > Spirochaetia > Treponematales > Treponemataceae > Treponema_D. Next base: position 174 of record CALDIB010000046.1, on the reverse strand, counting down.
CTGGAGCAAAAAGCATTCTCAAATGGAGAGCGGCAGGCCGCGCGTGTCGCCAGATGAAAAGCGATAATGGATTTTTCGAGCGTTTTCGCCGGGGCTGTCCAATAAGTATGAGTCATTGTCGTGCTCGACACGGCAATCTCTTGTATTGTAATTAAATGGATTTTCGGGTCAAGC
>CALDIB010000045.1 GCA_937902125.1 uncultured Treponema sp. | reverse complement strand
CAAGGAAAACCTTATGTAGAATTAGATGACAAAAAAATAAAAATACAAATAACCATTGATCCCAAAAAAACGTTTGGTGCCATGAATGGACATAAAGTACTAGTGAAAATCACAAACAAACTAAAAGATAATAACTATAAAGGAGAAATACTCAAAATACTAGGACATAAAAATGATCCGGGAGTAGACATACTTTCAATAACAGCAAAATATGAAATAAACGATATATTTAATGACGATGTAATGAACCAAGCTGATAAACTACCTTTTGAAGTATTAGAATCAGAAAAGAAAAATAGAAAAGATTTAAGAAATATAGAAATATTTACAATCGACGGGGATGATACAAAAGACATAGATGATGCTATATCAATAAAAAAACTAGAAAATGGTAACTATGAATTAGGTGTACACATTGCTGACGTGAGCCATTATGTAATAGAAGATAGTCCATTAGACAAAGAAGCGTATGAAAGAGGAACAAGTGTATATTTGGTTGATAGAGTAATACCAATGCTTCCTCATAAACTATCAAATGGAATTTGTTCGTTGAATCCAGATGTAGAACGCCTTGCTATTTCATGTGTTATGGAAATAGATAATAAAGGAAATACAGTTGATTATGAAATATTTGAGAGTGTTATTAAATCACGTATTCAAATGACTTATAAAAAAGTTAATAAGATACTTAATAAAGAAGAAACACCAGAGGGATATGAACCTTATGTTGATAGTTTGCTTTTAATGAAAGAACTTGCTGATATCATTAGAAAACATAAAAATGAAAGAGGTTACATTGACTTTGATACTGATGAAGCTAAAATTTTGGTTGATGAAAACTGTGTACCTTACGAAGTAACACTTCGTGATAAAGGACCTGGTGAAAACTTAATTGAAGACTTTATGATACAAGCTAATGAATGTGTAGCCACTCATATATTTTATATGGAACTTCCTTTTGTATATCGTGTTCATGAATATCCAAAAGAAGATAAAATAAAGAGCTTTTTGACTTTTGTATCGTCTTTAGGCTATAATATACCTTCAGATATAAAAGATTTGAGTCCAAAATCTATGCAAAAGTTATTATCATTTTTAAAAGATAAGAAAGAATATAAAGTATTATCGAGTCAGTTATTAAGAAATATGCAAAAAGCTATTTATCTTCCACAAAATTTAGGACACTATGGCCTAGCAAGTAAATGTTATACTCACTTTACTTCTCCAATTAGACGATTTCCAGACACAACAGTCCATTTGCTTTTAAGAACATATCTTTTCAACAAGGAAATGGATAATGCAACTGTTAATTATTTTGAAAGAACATTACCAGATATAGCATTGCATTCAAGTGAAAGAGAACAAGCTGCGATTGATGCTGAAAGAGAAGTTGTTGATATGAAAATGGCAGAATATATGTCTGATAAAATTGGTGAGGTATATAAAGGAATAATAAGCGGAGTAACATCATTCGGTATGTTTATACAATTACCTAATTTAGTTGAAGGCTTAGTACATATTAGTACACTTGAAGGATACTATAATCATGTACCAGAATTATTATCACTTATTCGAAATGATAATAAAAAAACTTATCGAATTGGAGATGAAGTAACAATTGTTACAGATAATAATGGTAATATAACAAAAATATCAATAAAAAAATTTGAATCAATTTTTTTACATCGTTGCCTTCTTCTTCATAAAAATAATCTAAACCAAACGCGCGAAACAAATTTGTCTTTGCTTCTCCATTTGAATTTCTAAGTTCTTCAAGATTTTTATAAAGTCCACCGTGGTTTTCTGCAATCGACATTTCGTTATCGTTTACCACAATAATCAAATTTGAACCAAGTTCACCTGCAAAGTCTAGACCTTCCAAAGCTTCGCCACCGCTCAAAGAACCATCACCAATTACGGCAATTATATTTCCTTTGCCTCCAGCTAAGTCCCTCGCTTTTGCAAGCCCCGAAGCCAAACTTACCGAAGTAGAAGTATGCCCAATATTAAAAAAATCATGCTCGCTTTCGTTAGGATTTAAATATCCAGAAACTTCGCCAAATCGATTTTCATCAAAAAAACCGTAGGCGCGCCCAGTCAACATTTTGTGAGGATAGCATTGGTGCGAAACATCAAAAACAAATTTATCGCGCGGAGAGTCAAATACATAGTGCAGGGCAACCGTTGCTTCAACAATTCCAAAATTTGGACCAAAGTGTCCGCCGTGTTTTGTAAGACGATTAAAAAGTCCTTCGCGAATTTCTGCACAAAGTTCTACAAGTTGTACCTCAGAAAGTTTTTTTACATCATCTGAAGATTTTATATTATCGATTATCATTTTTTTATTTTAACACAAATTTTGCTTCTTTGTCCTACCATCGCTCTTAAAACCTTTATGTTTTGCGCGATATTGCACAAAATATTTTTTTGCGATAAAATAAATTATATTTAACCATCAGGGCTCGCAGATTTTTTCTGGGGCTTTTTTTTTGGTATTTGGGTACTAGTGATAATAAATTTTAACTTCATCATCAACAGCTTTCTCCTTGGAGTCGGACTTGCTATGGACACTTTTTCTTTGTCCATTGTAAACACTCTTACCGAACCGAAAATGACTCGCATAAAAATGAGTCTTGTTTGTGGCGTTTATGCTTTTTTTCAGTTCCTTATGCCAATGATTGGCTGGATTTGCGTTCATACAATTCTTGATTACTTTAAATCCTTCGAAAAATTTATTCCATGGATTGCCCTCATTCTTCTTTTGTATATTGGAATCAAAATGCTCATAGAAGGTTTTTCTTCAAAAAAAGATGACAATTCTGAACAAGTTGAAAAAAAAACCTTAACCTTTGGAATTCTTATTTTGCAGGGAATTGCAACTTCTATTGATGCACTCTCTGTCGGTTTTACGATTGCAGAATATTATTTATCGGTTGCCCTTGTGTGCGCCATTATTATTGCTTTTACAACATTTATTGTTTCGTTTTCTGGCCTGTTAATTGGTAAAAAAGTCGGCACAAAGCTTAACAACAGAGCCTCAATTTTGGGGGGAATTATTCTTATAGGAATTGGGCTTGAAATATTCATTCGAAACCTGTAAAAATTGCAATTTTTGCAGGCAACTTAAAAAAACGATGTTTTAAGTTGTGAAACGGCTTAAAACTCGCGGGCGCTTTCTAGAAAGTCGCTTTGGCGAACTTCTAGAGAGTCCCTAATCTTTGTCCGCCTTTTTTAAGGCCCATTGACTATATTCTTATTTTAACTATAATTAAAACAAGTATATGGAATCAGAGAGAACTTACATAGCCATTGACCTAAAGTCTTTTTACGCCTCTGTGGAATGCCGGGAGCGGGGCTTGGATCCCCTTACGGCAAAACTTGTGGTGGCGGACAAAAGCCGAACTGACAAAACCATTTGCCTTGCCGTAAGCCCGGCGCTAAAAGCCTACGGACTTTCAGGCCGTTGCCGCCTTTTTGAGGTTGAGCGGAAGGTTAGGGAGGTCAAGAGGCAAAGGGGCGAAGATTTGGAATACATCGCCGCAGTTCCAAGAATGGCCCTTTACATAAAATATTCCGCGCGGATTTACGCCGTTTATCTAAGGCATTTCGCTCCTGAAGACATTCACGTTTATTCAATTGACGAAGTTTTTATAGACGCTACAAGCTACCTAAAGCTTTACAAAATTGGCGCGCGGGAGCTTGCGGTAAAAGTGATTCGCGACATTCTTTCCGAAACGGGAATCACCGCCACCGCCGGAATCGGGCCAAACCTTTACCTTTGCAAAATCGCCATGGACATTGTGGCCAAGCATGTTGGCGCGGACAAGGACGGAGTTAGGGTGGCGGAGCTTGACCAAATGGAATACAGAAAAAAACTGTGGGACCACAAGCCTTTGACCGACTTTTGGCGGATTGGAAACGGAACCGCGCGCCGCCTTGAAAAATATTTTGTCCGCACGATGGGCGACGTGGCCCGCCTTTCCCTAAAAAACAGCCGCCTCCTTTACGACGAATTTGGAATTGACGCGGAAATATTGATTGACCACGCTTGGGGCTATGAGCCTGTGGGAATGAAAGAAATAAAGGGCTACAAGTCCGCGGCCAAAAGTTTGGGAAGCGGGCAAGTCCTTCATTGCCCCTATGATTTTGAAAAGGCCAAAATAGTTGTTCGGGAAATGGCGGACAGCCTTGCCATGAGCCTTTACGAAAAAAAACTGGCGACTTCCAGCGTGGCCTTGGACTGCTTTTACGACGTTAAAAGCCTTTCGCTGGATTCCTTTGACGGAGAGATTGTCCGCGACTATTACGGCCGTCTGGCTCCAAAGCCGGCTCACGGAACTATAGCCGTGGGACAAGACACAAATTCCGCCAAGGCCATAATCGACGGCTTTATGGCTTTGTTTGAAAGAATCGGAAACAAAAATTATTTATACAGAAAGATTTCTGTTTGCGCCGTTGACGTCATTCCCCTTGAAAAAAGGGAGGCGACTCTTTTTGACGGCTCAAAGGAAGCGGAAAGGGAAGAAAGCCTTCAGCGGGCTAGAATCGGCATCGTCAAAAAATTTGGAAAGAACGCAATTCTAAAATGCTCCAGCTACGAGGAGGGCGCCACCATGAAGGAGCGGAACCTGCAAATTGGAGGGCACAGGGCGTGAGCGCTTATGACGACATAATCGAAACAAAATGGCCTCAAGAAAGCGGGCGGCAAAGAATGAGCCTTTCCCAAAGGGCAAAAATATTTCTTCCCTTCGCCGCACTCACCGGCTTTGACGCCGCCATTGAAGAAACCTTAAAGGCTGAGATTGAAAGGGTGGAACAAAAATGCGCCGGCGGGCGCTTTGACGAGGCCCACTAGCAAAAGCGGGCGGACTTTGATATAATGCTTGGCTATGGAAATGAATCTTGACAACGAAGCGGCTTTGGTTGAAGCCATTTTATTTTTGGAAAGCGAACCTTTGGCCGAGAAGACCATCGCGGTGGTCTCAGGCCTTTCGGAAGACGTGGTCAAAAAGTGCGTTGGCATTTTAAAGGAAAAGTATTCGGCGGAAAATTCCGGCCTTGAATTGCAGATGATTGCCGGCGGCTGGGCGCTCACTCCCAAGAAAAAGATTTGGGACGCGGTCAAAGAGCGCTACGGCTCAAAAAGCGAAGGCCGCCTTTCCCGCAGCGCTATGGAAACCCTCAGCATAATCGCCTATTCCCAGCCAATCACAAGGGCCGAAATCGAAGGCATTCGCGGGGTCAGCGCCGACAACATGATTCGCCTTTTGGTGGAGCGCAATTTGATTAAGGAAGTGGGAAAAAAGGACGTTCCCGGAAAGCCCACCCAGTACGGCACCACAAAGGATTTCCTGAAATTCTTCCGCCTAAATTCCATCGCGGATTTGCCAAAGTTGGATCAAGAAGAGGAAGAGAGGTTCGAGCTTGCAAGATAGTTTTGCAAAAAAGGACGGCCAAGAGCGGCTTCAGGCCTTTCTTGCCCACGCGGGAGTGGCCAGCCGCCGCGCCAGCGAAAAAATCATTTTGGACGGCCGGGTTTCCGTAAACGGAAATGTGGTGGCCGAGCTTGGAACAAAAGTGGGGCCGGGGGACAAGGTTTTTGTTGACGGAAAGGAAGTCTTTGCCGAAAAAAGCAAGCGCTACGTTTTGCTCAACAAGCCCGTGGGCTATGTTTGCTCCATGTCCGACGAAAAAGGCCGCCCTGTGGCCGCCGACCTTCTAAAAGAAAATTATTCTGAGCGCCTTTACAACGTTGGCCGCCTTGACATGTTCAGCTGCGGCCTTATCATATTTACCAACGACGGCGACTTCGCGAAAATTCTTTCCCATCCCAGCGCCGAAATCGAAAAAGAGTATGTGGTTGACACAAGCCTCCCTCTTCCCAGAGGCTTGGCCGAAGACTTTGCCAAAGGCGTTAGGGTTGACGGCGTCTTTTACAAGGCCAAAAGCGCCAGGGAACTTAATTCCCACAGAATGGCCGTGGTTTTGGCGGAAGGAAAAAACCGGGAAATAAGGCGGGTCTTTGAGTCCCGGGAGGCCGCCATCAAGCGCCTTTGCCGCGTCCGCATAGGAAACATAAACATAAACGAAATGGCCCCGGGGGAATTTCGCGACCTTGAGCCTTTTGAGGTTCAGGAATTGCTTGGCTTGGCGAGCGCGGCGCGGGAGCTGTAATTTTAGAGGATGAGTTGAAAGACCGTCGATTGCCGCCGGACTTTCAACTTGACGAGTTTCTTTCAGAAACTCGCATATTCAACTGCCCGCTTTCG
>CALDIB010000044.1 GCA_937902125.1 uncultured Treponema sp. | reverse complement strand
GGGTGTGGGAAGAGAACAGGCTCCCGAGTGGACGCCTGCCGCTTCGTATGAGGAAATCGATTGGCAGACGGTGGAGGACTTCTGCCTGGCGGCTGCGGTGAACGGGGAGGTATTTGCGGACGGGGAAGGTATTTTTTCTGCATTTCGTGAGAAACTGCAGAAAGGCTATCCCGAGCGGATCCAATATCTCAAGCTGGCGGAGGACGCTGCGAAATTCGCCCAGACGGCGGAGTACAATTACGGGCGGATGCTCAGGCGGGGAGACCGGCTGACCGCGGACAGTATGCTTTGCGAGGGAATGCGGCACGCGATGCGAATGCTGCATCATATGAACAATCTGTATCCGCCGCATGATAAATGGCTTTATCAAAGCTGCCGCCATATTATTTACGGGCGGACGGAAAGCGGAAGCGCCACTGTGGGGACGGGTACCATCGGCAGCGACGGTTGTGTGGATGATACGTTTTTACAGCTGCTCGGAGCGCTGCATGACTGTCTGAAACTGCCGGATCGGGAAGCGCTTGCGAAGGGAGAGACGCTCGCCGGACAATTGGGAGAGTATCTGGCGCGGGAGCTCTATGCGCGCAGTCTGATCAGCGATGTGGACGGGTATCTGGATATGCATACGGAGGAACTTTTGATGAAGGCTTCCGTGGCGGGAGATACGAATGAAGAGTTGGTAGACCGCATCGTGAAGCTGGAATTCGAGGCGTTCGATAAGGTGAAAAATGAGGGCGGAAGAGCGGATATCCATGCCCGCAATCATAAAGATGCGGCGGGAGATTCAAGACGCCGGCGGAAACGAAGTGTTTTTTGTCGGGCAGATAAACGAAAATTGCGTTGTCACTTCCATAAAGGCTTGCGCCCGGGGAAACGAGCATAGCGCTCCTGTAAATTTTTTTGAAACCCGGGAACCCTGCGTTTTCATTCACAACCATCCTGGGGGAGACTTGACTCCCAGCGCCGCCGACTTGTCTGTGGCCGCCCGCGCCAACGAAAACCTTTCGGGCTTTTTTATTGTCAACAACGATGTGAGCCAAGTTTATGTGGTGATGGAGCCTGTTCCGTCAAAAAAGCTTGTTCTCCTCGACGAAGACGAGGCTGCTTCTTGCATAATGGCCGGCGGAAGTTTGAGCAAGATGTCCGCCTCTTTTGAGGAGCGGCCTGTTCAAGTGGAGCTTTTAAAAAATGTGGCCCGCGCCTTCAACGAAAATTCCTTGGCGGCTTTTGAGGCCGGAACTGGAGTCGGAAAAAGTTTCGCCTATTTGATTCCCGCCATGCTTTGGGCTTCTAGGAACAAGGAGCGGGTTGTGGTTTCCACGGGCACCATAAACTTGCAGCAGCAGCTTAGCGAAAAGGACATTCCCCTTGCAAAAAAAATTCTTGGCCTTGACATTAAGGCCGTTTTGCTTAAAGGGCGGAACAATTATGTTTGCCTTAGGCGCCTTGACGAATTAAAAAAAGAGCGGGACCTTTTTACGACGGAAGTTGAGGCGCTGGAAAAAATTTCCCAATGGGCGGAGAACACTTCCAACGGAAGCAAAAGCGACTTGGCCTTTAATCCCAGCGAAAGTTTGTGGGGCCGCGTCTGCTCTGAAAGCGACGCCTGCATGGGCCTTCATTGCCCTTGGCGGGACAAGTGCTTTGTCATGGCCGCGCGGAAAGAGGCCAGCGACGCCCAAATTTTAGTGGTCAACCACCATCTTTTGTTCGCCGACATAGAAAGCCGGATGAACGCCGTTGGCTATGACGACGCGGCCGTCCTGCCGCCTTACAAGCGGATTGTCTTTGACGAGGCCCATGGAATTGAAAGCGCGGCCACAAGCTTTTTCAGCGAGCAAGTCACCCGCTTTAGAATCATAAAGCAACTGAACCTTCTTTACCGGGAGCGGCGGCAAAGCCTTGCCGGCTATGTCTTTACCTTGACCGCCCTTTCCGCAGGGCCTGACAACAGCGAAAAAGTGGGGGAGGCTGTGGCGCGAGTCAAGGCGGGAATAGAAAGCCTTGAAACCGCCGCCCTTGACTTGATGCAAAACCAATGGACATGCCGCTTGAATGACGCAAGCGCGCCGGCTTTTTCACCTTTGATTTCCCTTTTGACAAGTCTTGGAAGCGAGCTTGGCCGCCTTGTGGCCTTGGTCAGGGAAATTTGCGAAAACGTTCCCGACGAGGACAAAAACGAAAACGCCTACTGGGAAACAAAGGCCATTTTGCGGCGCTTGGACGAGGCGGCGGGGGTTTGCAAGGACTTCAGCTTTTGGGACGAAAAGCGGGACCAAGTTTTTTGGGCGCAAAAGCAACGGCTTAACGAAGAGTTTGCGAAAGACGGAAATCCTTTTTACGTAATTTTTTCCCGCACGCCCCTTGACATCGCGCCCCTTATGAACACGGGCGTTTTTGAGCCCATGGAAAGCGTGGTCTGCGCCAGCGCCACCCTTAAGATTGCTGGAAGCTTTGACTTTTGGACCCGGCGGACAGGCCTTTCTTTTTCCGAGGGCGGCCGGCTAAAGACCGCTGGCTTTGACTCTCCCTTTCCTTACAAGAAAAACGTTTTGCTGGCCGTTCCAAAGGATTTTCCTTTTCCTGACAACATTGAATTTCAGCGCCATGTGGAAATGGCCTTGATAAAATTGATAAAGGCGGCCAAGGGAAGAAGCCTGGTCCTTTTCACCTCATACGAGTCCTTGAAGAGCGCTTGCAGTACTTGCCAATACGAACTTGAAAGGGAAGGCTACAAGGTCTTTAAGCAGGGGGACGACGACCGCTTTAGGCTTTTGGACAATTTTAAAAACGACGAGTCCAGCGTTCTTTTTGCCACCGACTCCTTTTGGCAGGGAATTGACGTTCCCGGCAGTTCCTTGAGCCAAGTCATAATCGTAAAGTTGCCCTTTAGCGTTCCCTCCGATCCGGTTTTCGCGGCGCGGGCGGAAGACGTGGAGCGGCGGGGCGGCTCTTCATTTATGGAGCTTAGCGTTCCAGAAGCGGTAATCAAATTTAGGCAGGGCTTTGGCCGCCTTGTCCGCCGCTCCAGCGACAAGGGCGCGGTGGTGGTTCTTGACCGGCGGGTTATGGAAAAGCGCTACGGAAAAATATTTTTGGACAGCCTTCCCGAAACAAAGCGCCTTTATTCTTCCCTTGACCAAATAGCCGAAGCCGTGGAAGAGCTTTTGTCTTAAGGGGACCTCGAAAAAGTTCAGCTTTTTCGAGGTAACTTTGAAAATGCGATGTTCTAAGTCGCGCTATTATAGCGACGAGAGAACTCGCCGGCACTTTCGAAAAATCGCCGAAGGCGAGTTTTTCGAGGTGCCCTTAAAGCGCTTTTGTCGCATTTTTGGCCATTATTTTGCGAATTTTTTTATAGACAATATGGCGGAACTGCGCTATAATGAATTGATGGAGTGATGTAGACAGATGGCGTCCGGAAAAAAATTCATGCTTGATCTTCCACTTAAGATTATTTTGACGGAAGACGGAACTTCAAACTTTATTAGCCACAAAAAAAAGCTTTTAAGAATCAAGATGGCCGACAATGTAGAAGAGTATGGAATTTCGTTGAACAAATTTTCCCCCCAGTCCATTCAAAACATGATTTTGATAGACTACATCTCCAAGATAGAAATATCCATGTCGGAATTTGTTTCCAAGCGCCAGGAAATCATGGACCTTTCAAAGCTGGTGGTTTATTCCGTCATGTACAAGCAGTTTGACCGGGAAATTTTCCAGGCGCTCATAGAAACCGACTGCGTTAGAAAATACAACCGCACCCACGCCGGAAGCCTCATCGACGAAAAGACGCAAATTTCCGACAAGCAGTTGAGAGCGGAACTTTCCAACAAAAACGCCTTGATTGACCAAATCCGCAAAAACATTTTGACTCCAATTTGGAAAAACGTTATGACCAACAAGGAGTATTCGGCGGAAGAAAAGAACATCTATCTTTTGATGTCCGAAAAATTTATGAACCGCCTGAGCCTCCTTAACTGGCACATTTTCACCCTTTTTCACAAGGACGAAGGCTTTTCCGAATTGGTGAGCCAAACCCGCATGGTTCTTTCCCGCTATATGGACAAGAGCCGGGTGGCCGACTACATATCCACGATGATTATGGAATTGGCCTTGAACAGCGAAAACACCAACATAACAAAAGAAGCCCAAAACATGTATCCCGGCCGCGACGACATAAACATGCTCATTCTTGACCCGGACGTTCGCAAAAAAATTGTCCGGGAGTTGGAGGCCAAGGGCGAGTTGGTATTCCTAAGCTGGAAGCTTGGCGGCGGTTCAACCTCCATCGGAAAGCAGGGCCGCTTGCAAATAACAATTTACAACAAGACCGACGAGTTCCAAGAAGTCAAGGACACCATTGACGCGGCCCAGTCAGCCAACACCAACAAAAAGTCTTTGGTTGACTTTTACCGCGAAATGCCTGACGGACAGGAAGGAACGGACTTGGGCATGTATTATCTTTCTTATCTTGACGACGCGTGCAAAAAGGTTAAGGTTAAGTTTGACTCTTTGGTAAACCAATTCTCGTCAAACGATTTGACCGTTATCACGCTGACATTCAACTTCTAGCATGAAAGAGCCTCCGCCTGCCAAAAATTTCATTTTCCCGTCAGCGCTTTTTATTCTCGCGTTTTTTTCCGCGGCCTTGTGCTCTTGTTCGGACGATCCCGCCGATTTTGCCCTGACCCAATGCAATTTGGTTCTTGACTGGAACGAAGCTGACAAGGCTCCGGCCCGCCGCCTGAGCGTTTTTGCGGAGATGAATTCCGATGTCCGCCGCTTGGAGTCCATGTCCGTCAAAAAAGACGGCTATTTTTGGACGATAGATTCCCCCTTGGTTTTTCAAGCCAACGGAAAGCGCTGGGCCGGAAGCCCCCATTTGGAGCCGCCTCCGGAAAAGGATGGCGTTGCGGGAGTCTTTCCCCAGGGCCAATACATTGTTGAATGCGTTGACGCCGCCGGAAAAAAGGCTGACGGAATCTTTACGCTGGTTTACAACGCGGACTTGCTGACCGGCAACGCCGACTACGCCTTGAACCTTTTTCCTTCCGCCCAAAAGCGGGTGGCCGTTTATTCGGAAGCTAACGAGCTGCTTTACTTTGACATTAGAAGGAACAATTGGATTGACGACGATTCCGTTTTTAAGAGCGTGAAAAATTCCTCTTTTTTTAGGGAATCGTTTTTGATTGGAAACGTTCTTTGCTTGATGCCAAAAATATACAAAAATGGAGAAAAGTCTGATGGACTCGACTGACCTGGCCCCAAAAACGGAGCCTGATTCCAAAAAGGAAAATTCTTTTTACCGCGCGATTAAAACCTATGTTTTGAGGGCGGGGCGAATGACAAGCGCCCAAGAAAAAGCCTACAAGGATTTGTCCCACATTTACTGCGTTCCTTTTCAAGAAAGCCAAATAAATTTTGTGGACGTTTTTGGAAACACAAACCCCATTGTGGTTGAAATTGGCTTTGGAATGGGCGCGGCCACAATTCAAATGGCAAAGGAAAATCCCAACATAAATTACTTGGGAATCGAAGTCCACAAGCCGGGGGTGGGCCGCGTCTTGAGCGAAATCCGCGGGAACGACTTGAAGAATCTTTATGTTGTGGAGCATGACGCTCTTGACGTTTTGGAAAAAATGATTGGCGACAATTCCGTGGACGGCTTTCACATTTTCTTTCCCGATCCTTGGCCAAAGAAAAAGCACCACAAGAGGCGCCTTATGAGAAGGCCCAACACCAATCTTTTGCAAAGAAAATTGCGGTCGGGCGGCTACCTTTACATGTGCACCGACTGGGAAGAGTACGCGCTTGAGGCCCTTGAAGAGCTTAAGGCCACAGAGGGCTTGTCCAATAAATACGACGGCTTTTCGCCCCATCAAGAATGGCGGCCTCAAACAAAATTTGAGCGCAAGGGAATCGAGGCCGGCCGCGGCATAAGGGAATTGTTTTTTGTCAAGGAAGAATAGGGGATTGTCCGATGAAGGATTTGTTTGACAGCGCCCGAATTGACGAACTGGCCGCGCTCATAAAAAAATATCAAGACTCGTATTACAACGGCGAGGCCGAAATAGAGGACTCCGAATTTGACAAACTTTGGGACGAACTGAAAAGCCTTGACCCCGACAATCCGATTTTAAAAAAAGTCGGCGCCGATTCCGGAAACTTTGAAAAGGCCCGCCATGTCATGCCCATGGGAAGCCAAGAAAAAGCCGCCGATCCGGAGCAGTTTTTTGCATGGGCGGCAAAACACGCATACGACGAATACTTGGTGGAATACAAGCTTGACGGCGCCTCTTTGGAATTGCAGTATCAAAAAGGCCGTCTGGTCAGGGCTGTTACCCGGGGCGACGGCTCCGTTGGCGACGACATAACGGCCAACGCCAAAAAAATGCAAGGCGCTCTAAGCGTCTTGGAAAAGTCACCTTCGTTTACCGGCGGCGTTCGCGGTGAAGTGATTATGACCCACAGCGTCCACAAAAAATATTTTTCAGACAAGGCCAATTGCCGAAACGCCGCCAACGGCCTTATGAAACGGAAGGACGGCGAGAAAAGCGAATTTCTTTGCCTTATAACTTACGACGCTTTGGCCGCTGACGGAGACAATCCTTTTTTTGACGAGGAAGAAAAAATTTCTTGGCTTGGACAAAACGGCTTTAATGTGGTTCCCCTAAAAATTTGCAAGAGCGCCCAAGAGGTTGTGGACTACCGCGCTTCTGTAATGGAAATTAGGCCCGGCCTTGAATACGACATTGACGGCCTTGTGGTGAAGGAGCGGGCCATAAATCTTGGCGACGCCAGCCGCGCCCGTCCTGACCGGCAAATTGCCTTTAAGTTTTCCCTTGAGGAGGCGGTAAGCGTTGTCCGTCAAGTTGAGTGGAGCGAAAACGGCGCCACTTACACGCCGGTGGCCGTCTTTGATCCGGTTCAGCTTGCGGGAACCACAGTTCAGCGCGCGAGCCTCGCCAACCCGGACACCCTTAGAAAGCTTGGCGTTCAAATCGGAAGCCATGTCCTTGTGGTCAAGCGGGGAGAAATCATTCCCAAAATAGAAGGCCTTGTTCCCCATGAGGACGACAAAAAAAATTGCTCTCCTGTCGTCTTTCCCAAAAAATGCTCCTCTTGCGGCTCCAGTCTTATGGACACACCAAGCCGTCTTTACTGTCCCAACAAGGAATGCCCCAAGCGGGTCTTGCACCAAATTTTCAAGTGGATAGAATGCGCCGACATTCGCGATTTGGGCGAGTCAATTGTGAACGCGCTTTTTAATGACAAAAAGCTTGGACGAATCAGCGACATTTATTCTTTGACGGAAGAAATTTTAACTCCTTATTTTTTAAACGAAGAGAGCATGGCCAAAGAAAAAAATTCTTTGGGCGCGAAGAATGTCGTCGCTTCCATAAAGGCTCATTCCAGCCTGACCTTGGAGCAATTTGTTGCCGGCTTTGACATTGAGGGAATCGGCGAGCAAATGGTTGAAAAGGTTGTTGCCGGCGGCTTTGACAGCCTTGAAAAAATCCTTTGCGCCGGCGCCCAGGACTTTGAAAAAGTTTACGGTTTTGCAAAAATAACCGCCGCCGCCTTTGCCCAAGGCCTTGCCGAAAACGCCGAGGAAATGCGGGCCTTGGCAAAAAGCGGAGCTCTGACCATAAAAGAAAAAAAGTCCGGCGTTTTTGCGGGCCTTTCGTTTTGTTTTACCGGAGAGTTAAGGTCCATGAAAAGGGCGGACGCCGAGGCGCTGGTAAAAGAAAAGGGCGGCTCGGCAAAGTCTTCCGTAACAAAGGACTTGTCATATCTTGTGACCAACGACAAAAATAGCGGCTCCGGCAAAAACGCCAAAGCCGCCAAGTTTGGAATTCCAATCATAGACGAGGATGAATTTTTGGCCCTGTCCAAGGGGCAGACGGCAAATTAAGGGGCGGCTAGCGCTTTTCTCCCTGGGTTTCTCCCAAATGCCAATCGTTTTCGATGAAGTAGTCAGGGTTCACTATGACTGAATTGAGCCTTATTTCCCAATGCAAGTGGGGGCCGGTGGCAAAGCCCGTGGCGCCGCTCAAACCCAATAAGTCTCCCTGCTGGACAAGCTGGCCTTCTTTGACTTTAAGCTGGCTCATGTGGTAATACATGCTGTAAAGGCCCGGAAGGTGCTCCACAATTATAGTCCATCCGGTTGATATTCTGTTTTCCGCCAAAAGGACCTTTCCTGCGGCCGGCGCGATTATTTCCGTTCCTGTGGGAACGCCAAAATCTATTCCCGCGTGAGTCGTCGTGCTTTCCTTTCCGCCTGGATACTTGTAAATGACGCGCTCGGCGTAGGCTGTCGTCCGCCTTGTGGACTTTACCGGCAGAATGAAGCGCTTTAGCGCGTAAACTCCATCTGGATTTATTGAATTGATTATGTCGTTCAACTTCTTTGACTGGGCCACTTTTTCAGGGCTTGTGTTCTTTGATATGTTCGACATTTTTTGGGTCAGGGTTATGACGCCGCTTTCAAATTCTTTTTCTTTGACTTGAAGGGGAAGGGAGAAGGCTTTTTCTCCGCCGTCGCCGGGGCTGTATGTCACCGCGATTGTGTAGTCGCCGGCCTTTGCCCAACTTGAAATGGGAAGGCCTGTCAAAAATTCGTAGGGGCTTCTTTTTCCGCCGATGGAATAAAAGGCGCTTGTTCCGATTGTCTTTTCTTCGATTTTCAATTCGGCCTTTGCCGCCGGCGAAAAATCTTTTTTTCTTGCCTTGATGTTTTCAAAGCGCATTCTGACAAAAACTGGGTCGCCGGGAAGGACGCTTTCGTTGTAGTCCAAGCTTATGCTGTATTGGCTTCCGTCAAAGCGGGCGTTTTTTGCGAAGGCCGCTCCAGCCAAAAAAAGCGCCAGCGCGGCGGCCGATATTTTTTTTCTTGCGTTCATTTTTAAACTCCGTCCATTGCATTATCGGCAAAATGTTTTTTTTGCATTAACGGGATTTTTTTTAGCGGAATGGCAAGAATTCGCCAAATTTTTTTTTGTAAAGGGAACCTCGAAAAACTTCAGTTTTTCGAGGTAACTTTGAAAATGCGATGTTTTAATTCCTGCTATTTTCAGGAATTAAAACTCGTCGGGAACTTCGGAAAATCACCAAAGATGCGTTTTTCGAAGTTCCCTAAAAACGTTTTTTCTATGCATTTCATAAAAAAACTTATTGACAGAATTTTAATATTTCGTTATTCTATCAGCGTACATTTTAATTTCCTTTTAAAGTGGACTTGCGAAAGCAGGTCTTTTTTGTTATATGGACTATATTGACTTAAAGACAATTCCTCATTACGCCGACTGCGAGCCCTTGGTTCGCGCCTTGGGTTATGTTCTTGTGGACTTAAAAATTATTCCGCAAAAAACAACCACAAAAATAACCGCCGTCATCGCAAGCCGGAATCCGGCCAAGACTATTGGCGTTGAGGACTGCTCCAAGGTTCACCACGCGCTGTTGCCGCGGCTTGAGGCCCTTCTTGGAACCGACAACACTTACATGGAATTGACTTCCCCTGGAACGGACAGAAACATCAAGAACGCCGCGGAGTTCGCTCTTTTTGCGGGAACGGAAATTCGCGTTTGGGACAAGGGCCTTTCTGATTGGGTGTCGGGAACAATTTCCGCCGCTGATTCCGAGTCTTTGACCCTTGTCTGCGACGGCGTTGAGAAAAAATATAAATACGACGAAATCGCAAAAGCTAAGTTTTTGCATTCATAAAAAAACATAGAGGTAGATTTTTATGGCAGGGAAGAAAAAAGTTCAAAGCAATTCAGCGTCAATGGCTGAGGCGATTAGAGAACTTATGGAAGAAAGAAACCTTTCTCCTGAATCGGTGAAGCAGACAATGGAAGTCATGCTCAAGGCGGCTTACAAGCGCGCCCACGGAACCAACGAGAACGCCGTCGTGGTTTTTGACGAGGACGAATCCGGCATTCCCACCGACGTCACCCTTTATTCAAGAAAGGAAGTTGTGGATGGAGTTTACGATCCGGTCACAGAAATAGAATTGGAGGAGGCCCGCCAGCTTAGCCCCGACTGCGAAGTGGGCGACGAGCTTGACATTCCCGAAGATCCAAAAAGCTATGACCGCTCCGCCGTTTCCACAGGCAAGCAGTTGGGACATCAAGGCTTGAACGAAAGCTACAAAGACAATCTTTATAACGAATACAAGGACAAGGTTGGCGGAATCATCATCGGTTATTTTCAGCGGGAACGCAACGGCACCATTTACGTTGACCTTGGAAAAGTTGAGGGCGTGCTTCCCGTAAAATTCCAGTCGCCCCGAGAAAAATACGAAAAGGGCGAGCGAATCCGCGCCTTGGTCGTTGACATTTCAAAAACAGCCAACGGCATTCAATTGATTCTTTCCAGAGCGGCTCCAGAATTGGTTCGCTCCATACTTGAGACAGAGGTTCCTGAGGTTCTTGACGGAACCGTTGAAATCAACAAGATTGTCCGCGAGGCCGGCTACCGCACAAAGATTGCCGTTTCAAGCGCCCGGGAGGACGTGGATCCTGTGGGAGCCTGCGTCGGATTAAAAGGCGTTCGCATTCAAAACGTTATCCACGAATTGCTTGGCGAAAAAATCGATGTCTTGCGCTACGATCCCGAGCCGACGGTTTTCATCAAGAACGCGCTCAGTCCTGCCGAAGTCAGCCGCGTCATCATTCTTGACCAGGACAAAAAGCAGGCTCTGGCAATCGTTCAAGAAAGCCAATTCTCTTTGGCAATCGGAAAGCAGGGCTTGAACGTCCGCTTGGCCAACCGCCTCTGCGACTGGAACATTGACGTTAAGACAGAGGAGCAGGCCGCCGAGCTTGATCTTAGCGAGATTGCCACAAGGCAGAACGCCCAAAGCCTTTTCAACGACGACTATGACGAAATCGCTTCCATCGTGGAATTGCCCGGAGTTGACCAGCGGGTGGCCGCGCTTCTTAAAGAGGCCGGAATTGAAGACGTTCAAAAGTTTGTTGACAATTACGAGTCAATCAACGTTGAGGGCGTGAGCAAGGAAGATTTGGAAAAGATTAACGAACTTATAAACCAAAATGTTGAATTTGTGGAAGAAGGCGCTCCCGAACAGGCTTCTTCTGAGGGCGCCGAAGAATATCAGTGCCCTGAATGCGGCGCCAAGATAACTCTCGACATGACACATTGTCCCAAGTGCGGAGTAGAGTTTGAATTTAAAGAGGACGAGGAATAATAGCTGATGGCAGAAGAAACAGAAAAGAAAAGCGGAGTTGTTTTGCACAAAAAGGCTGCGGCCCCAAAACCTGCTGGAGGCGCCGCAAGCGAAAGCGCTCCCGTTGAAAAAAAGAAAAAGGTTATTTTGGTAAAAAAGCGCCCGGCCTCTCCGTCCGCAAGCAACGCGGCTCAAACTTCTGCCGCGCCCAAAAGTTCTGCGCCCGCTTCGGAAGAAAAAAAAGCGCCGGTTCCTTCCAAGACAACTCCGGCGTCGTCTAAAACTTTTGACGCTCCAAGGCCCCAAGGCGCCGCCGCTCCGGCAAAAAGACCTGCCGCCTCTTTTTCGCTCAATTCGGCGCGTCCTAACGTCAAGGCCGGAAATTTAAGCGACCACCCAAAAGGTCAATGGAACAGAAACAATAACGGCGGCCGCGGCGGCTACGGAAACGGACAAAACCGTTCCGGCGGCTTTACTGGAGCCCAAGCCAGAGCTGGATATCAAAACCGCGAGCGGGATGGCCGCGGCGGACAAGGCGGCGGTTTTAACAGAAACGGCCAAGGTTCTTTTAACCGCGGCGGACAGGGCGGCTTTAATAGAAACGGACAGGGCGGATTCAACGCCCGGCCGGGCGGAGGATTCGGCGGCCAAGGCTCTTTCGCTCCCGGCGCAATGACTGGCGGAAAGCCCAGCCAGAGCGCTCCCAAGAAAAACTTTAAGGGAAAGAAGCAAGTTTACAGCCGCAAGGACAAGGAAGAGGCTTTTGACGAGGATAAGTTCTATGAAAGCCAGAAGAAAGTTGAGGCCCAGGTTAGCGACGTTCCCAAGTCCATTGACATTATGGAAACAGTTTCCGTAAGCGACTTGGCCCGCAAGATGAATCTTAAGGCCAGCGAAATCATCGCCAAACTTATGTCCATGGGCCAGATGGTCACCATCACCCAGTCAATTGACAGCGACACTGCCACCCTCTTGGCCGCGGAATACAATTGCGAAGTCCACTTGGTTAGCCTTTACGACGAAACCGTCATCGAGCGTGACACCACAAACGACGACAAGCAGGAGCCCAGGCCCCCGATTGTCACCGTCATGGGCCATGTTGACCACGGAAAGACCAAGACCCTTGACGCCATTCGACACAGCCATGTGGCCGAAGGCGAGGCGGGCGGAATCACCCAGAGCATCGGCGCCTACAGCGTCAAGACTCCCAAGGGAAGGATTACCTTCTTGGACACTCCCGGCCACGAAGTCTTTACGATGATGCGAGCCCGAGGCGCGCAAATCACCGACATTGTAGTTTTGGTTGTGGCCGCCGACGACGGCGTTATGCCCCAGACATTGGAAGCCATCAACCACGCCAAGGACGCCAAGGTTCCCATTATCGTGGCGGTGAACAAAATAGACAAGCCCGACGCCAATCCCGACCGCGTCCGCACTCAGTTGACGGAACTTGGCCTTACCCCGGAAGATTGGGGCGGAGACACTCAGTATGTCAACATAAGCGCCTTAAAGGGCGAGGGCATAGACGACCTTCTTGACGCCATTTTGCTTCAAGCCGAAATGCTTGAGCTTAAGACCGTTTGGGATTGCCGCGCCGAAGGAAAAGTCCTTGAGTCCAGAATCGACCAAGGCCGCGGCGTTGTCTCTACAATCGTAGTCGAGCGGGGAACCCTGCATCAGGGCGACCCCTTTGTGGCAGGCATTTATTCCGGCCGCGTCCGCGCCATGTTCAACGACAGGGGCAAGAGAATACAAGAGGCCACTCCCAGCCAGCCTGTGGAAGTTATCGGAATCGAGGACATGCCCAACGCCGGCGACCCCTTCCAAGTTACGGAAAGCGAAAAAGAGGCCCGCGCCATTTCCACCAAGCGCGTGGAGCTTAAGCGCTTTGAGGACGCCAAGGCCGTCAAGAAAGTCACCCTTGACAACCTTTACCAAACCATCGACGCGCATGAAGTCAAAGAGCTTAAGGTGGTCATCAAGGCCGACTTGCAGGGAAGCGCCGAGGCCCTTAAATTGGCTTTGGAAAAACTTTCCACAAAAGACATTCGCCTTGTGGTAATCCATTCGTCGGCCGGCGCCATCAACGAAAGCGACGTCATTTTGGCGGCGGCGGACTCCAACGCGATTATCGTAGGCTTCAACGTCCGGCCCACGCCAAAGGCAAAGCTTTTGGCCGACCAAGAAAAAGTCGAGATTCGCAAGTATTCCATCATCTATGAATGCGTCAACGAAATCACCGCGGCCATGGAAGGAATGCTCAGCCCCGACACAAAGGAACAAGTTATCGGAACCGTGGAAATTCAAAACACTTTCAAGGTTCCCAAAATTGGAACAATCGCCGGCTGCTATGTTTCGGACGGCGTGATAAAGAGAAATTGCGGCGTTCGCCTTGTACGCGAAGGCATTGTCCTTTACACCGGAAAAGTTTCTTCTCTCAAAAGATTCAAGGACGACGCCAAGGAAGTGGCCAAGGGATTTGAATGCGGCGTAGGTTTGGAAAACTGGCAGGACATCCGCGTCGGCGACCAAATCGAATGCTTTGAATACATCGAGGTCGCGAGAAAGTTGGGCGACGCTTTGATTGACGACAAGTCAAAGAACGAGGCCGCCGCCGCCGAGCAGCGAAGCGAGGCTGAAGCCAAGGCCGCCGCCGCCGCGGAAAAGGCCGCCGCAAGAATGACGCACAAAAGCAGTAATCCCTTTACAGTTTTTCCGTCAGAACCCAGATAATATTGCTTACCATTCTCAGTAAAGAATTGATCTGCAAGCAGATTTCCATCAACATAATGAAGAACCGTTCCGTCATCTGATACAATATCTCCTTCATATGCTACTCTTACGGTTTTAACAGCCTTAGGTCCCTCCTTTGTCGTAACTGTAATAATAACCTCACCCGGTGCTACGGCTTTTGCAGCTCCGTTGAGATCTATTGTTAATATCTTTGTATCACTGCTGACCCATGACATTATTTTCTGATTAGTTGCATCCGTAGGACTTATCACAGCTTTATATGAAGCCTTATCATATACAAATCTTCCGTTAACCATACGAATATAGAGCGTATCCTCTCCTGCTATAGAAACACTTTCGATTGGAATATTGAAAGGATCCTCCGGCAGTTGATAAGCGTAGATAGTCTGCTCTGTAATACCATTTTCCGCCACCTGAACAGCATTTCTTGTGGCATATGATAATACATTGTTATTGGCTGCCAACCCATATATCAGTTCCTCCTCCTCAGTTTCAGGAGAATACAAAACCTCCGTTCTGCCATCCTTGTAATCATATGCATAGAGGTTCTTCTCATCATGATACACGGCATATTTGTCAACAAGTGCAAGCTTGACCGCATTTATATAATTCCAATCATCATTCATTTCCAAAGACAGATCCGTAACCTTCACATCAGCATCGTTTTCAATTCCGTCACGGATGCACAGCTTACCATCGGTATTCATATAATATAATTTTCCTTTGTGATAAAAAATACCACTGTTGATATCATTCCAAAAATAATCAGCAAATTTATCGCCGTTACATTCAAAATCAGTCTTTGTTGCAATACTATGTCCGGTAAAATCTTCCTTACCCTTCAAAAGATATTTGTGCTTAACATTTCCTAATGTATCCCAGCTCGGATCATCCCATGTACAATCAACATTATATCCCTCGCCATCTATCAATATTGTATTCCATATATGATCCGAAGTACATGCAAATCCCACATTTGAAACGCCTGCTGCCTCTAACAGATACTTAAATGCAAGCGTATAGCCCTGACATACTGCCTGACCGTTTATAAGAGCACCATATATATCATAATCCGACTCAGCATATTTGGATGTATTATTTTTCTTATTTTCCAAATATGCGGAATAATCATATTTTATATTAAGCGCAAGATAATCATGGATAAGCAGCACCTTACAGGCATCTGACATTTCTTCCGCCAAGGTCTCGTTAAGTATTTCATTTTTCCTGCTGTCAAGAAGCTTTTTTTGTTCATTTATAAGCTCTGTGTCAATCTCAGTATATCCTACAGTAACCTCTTTTTGCTCACCGTTCACATTTCTTGTTTCCCTGACAGGCGACTGACACTCATAAAAGCCCATGCACATTTTTACAATTTTGGAATTTGAATCATCATTAAGATCAATCGTTGTCACTCCATAGGTTTGTCCAATATAAAAGAGCTCCGGATTACTGTTTACCAGGTCGGATATAGTGTTTTTGAATTCTTCCTTTGTAAGTGCATAGGAAGACACATTCACAGTCTCTTCAAAGCCTGTCATTGCACTATATAAAGCTTCGGCACATGCCTTCTGCCTTTCCTCTAAGGCAACATTTTCCCTCGTCTCAAGCGCCGCCGCACGAAGCTCATCA
>CALDIB010000043.1 GCA_937902125.1 uncultured Treponema sp. | reverse complement strand
GGGGGGGGGAGAGCCTAAACTCTGATTTTAGCGGAACAAGCCAAAACTAGACGTCACAGGCTTTTCAGCTGAACGTCCAAAACTTTCCAAGCGCCGCCTTCTTTTTTAACTTCCATGACGGCGTAGTTTCCTTCGCAAAGGGGGCCGGGATTCACCACCACAGTGTCCCCAATTTTTTCACAGCGCTTTCCTTCGTGAATGTGGCCGCACAAAACCGCAAGGGGCTTTGTCTTTTTGATGAAGTCCGTAAAGGTCTGGCTTCCCGCGTGAACGCCGGCCGCCGGGGAATCCACAAACTCAGCCTTGGGCGGATTGTGACTGATTAGAATCAAGTTTTCCCACTGCCCTTCCCGCTCCAAGCCTGAATTTTCAATCACGGCAAAATCTTTTTGCAAGTCGGCCTCCTCCCGCTCGTTGGGAGTCTCGCCGGTAAATTTTGAGCCGCCGCCGGAGCCGGCGATTTGAAGTCCGTCAAAGTAAACAAGGCTATGCTCCGCGCTGATGTCAAGGCTTTCCAACTCTTGAACAAGCTCCGGCTCGTCGCAGTTTCCAATGACGGCAAAAAGGTTTGGACAAAGCTCCCGCATTTTTTCAGCGCAGGGCTTTCCTGTTTCGACCGCCTTGAATTTGCTGAAGTCGCCGGCAAACAAAACCGCGTCCGCGCCTTTTATTTCCTCAGAAAGTTTTTCCAAGTTGTCCACATTTCCGTGCAAGTCTGAAATCAAAAGCAGTTTCATATTTTTTTACTCCTCCAAAAAGTACCGTCATTCTCCTAAATGAAGGCGGCCTTTAGCGCCGCCATTTGTTCCGGAGTTCCAATGGTGATTCTTAAATGCCGCTCGATTCCCTTTGTGTCAAAGCGGCGGACAAGAAAGCCCTTTTCTTTGAGCGCTTGATAAAAAGCCTTTCCGTCAACGCCGTTCTTTTGGCAAAAGACAAAATTTGTTTGGCTTTGCAAAACGTTCCAAGAGCGCTCCCGCAAAAATTCAATGAAAGAATCCCTTTCCTCGCAGATTTTTTTTGCGCAGTCAACGTAGTAGTCATAGGCCTTGCAAGTTTCCAGCGCGAACTTTTGGGCAAAGGCGTCCAAGGGAAAGTGGTTCAAGGAATTTTTCACAGTGGTCACGGCCTGGACCAGTTCCGGGTTGGCCACAATGTAGCCGCACCTCAGGCCCGCGCCGCACAAGCTTTTGCTGAACGTCCGCACCACCACAAGGTTTTTAAATTCCGCCAAAAGGGGAATGACGGTTTCGCCGCCAAAGTCAACATAGGCTTCGTCAACCACAAAAACCCTGTCTTTGGGTGCGCGGCGCATCCAAGCGCGGATTTGCTCCCGGCTTAGTCCTAAGGATGTGGGCGCGTTGGGGTTTGCGAAAATCGTGGACGAGTGGTTTTTGTTGGCCCTGAAAATCATCTCGTCAATGTCAAGGCTCCAGTCGCCCTTTAGCGGAACCACGTCGCTGGGAATATTGTAAAAGCCGCAGTAGACCGGATAAAAGCTGTAGGAATGTTCCGGCCTGACAAGCTTTTTGTCGGAATCAAAAAAAGCGTAAAAGACAAAAGACAAAACTTCGTCGCTTCCGTTTCCCATGTAAATCATGTCGGGAGTGACCTTAAAGCCGCCTTCAAAGGGCTGGTTTTTGGAAAGAACGCCGCCAGTCTTGTTCAAAAGTTCGGCCAGCAGCTCCTTAACCTCGTTCGCGTCCGGGTCTGGATAAAGGCCCAGCTTTTGGGGGCTTTCCCGCAAAAAGCGGGCGGCCGCCTCCACAACAGAAGGCGCCGGCGGATAAGGGTTTTCGTTCGCGTTAAGCTTTATGTAATCCCTGTCCCGGGGCTGCTCGCCGGGTTTGTAGGGATCAAGGTTTTTCATACGAGTGGATAGCATGCGCATATTATAGCGCGCCGAGCGCGCTTTTGCTAGTGGTAATATTTACGTGTCCGCTCGCGCGGACTACTGGCAATACCACAAATAAAACAATTTTCGCAATACAAGAAAGCGCGGGCAAGAGGGGGGCGGGAGCCGTGCCGAGCGCGTAAGCGCGAGTGCAATACCCTAAGAGGCCTCATTCCGAAGGAATGAGACGCAGAAAAAAAAGACTTGGTGGGGCCCCGTCAGCGACGCGGTTTGGCCGCAGGCAACAAACCGCTAGCGAAGGACGGGGGAACCTAAGGCTTTTTTTTCGTCGCTGGGACCCGCCTTTTTAGGCCGCGCGCTTTTTTGTCTTGATAATATTAAGGTTATGCGCTATACTTGCAATATGGCAGCCACAAGCGACATGGGAGTTCTGCTCCGCTTTTACGCGAGCAAGCAGAAGTCGCCTTTCATTTTATATTCCGCATTTGTAGACTACGTAAAGCGTTACGCGGCCAAGAATGTGGAGGAACAAGCGGATTTGGTTCCCTACTTGGGCGACCCCGTCCCCCAATTGGAAAAGGCCTTTCAGCCGCTGATTCAAAGCAAGCAAATCGCCGTCATCGACACAAACCCAGCCAAGAAAGTCATTTTTGTGACAGGCTTTTTCAACGCGGCCTTCGCCGAGCGCTATAAGGAAATAAAAAGCAACGCCACGGTGCCTTTTCCCACCATTCAGGACATGCCCAAGCAAACGCCCGCTGAAGTCTTGATAAAGTCCGAATACACGGAAATAATTTTTGACCTTCTTAAAAACCAAAAGCCCGACGACAAAAATTTATACGCCATAATCGTTCCAATGAATTTGCCGTCAATCATTTTTCCGGGAAACGTTCCGGTTTCAATTTTGGTCAACGCCAGCCTTGAAAAAATGCAGCACATGCTGGAAAAGGACGAATACCACGACTACTACTTAAAGAAGCTTCGCATTTCAAATCCGGGAAAAGAAATTTCGGTCAAGAACTTTTTCAGCCAGTTTGTCAAGTCGCCGGAGGACGCCTTGCAGTCCCTTAAAAATTCCGCGGACTGCTTTTACTTTTGGAGCCAGCTTTGCTACTTCATCAAGCAAGACTACGAAAAAGTCAAGGACTTCACCCAAGAAGACATTAACGTTTTGCAGGCCGTGGCCATTTCGGAAATAGTCACCTCGTTCTACAAAAACGAGTCGGCCAAAAACATGCAGCAGGAAAACGCGCTCCGCTCCGTTCAAAGCCACATGAAGCAGCCGCCCTACTTCTTCACCATGGACGGAATCTTAAAGTTCACAGACGCGAAGGGCGTTCCCCTGCAAGGCCAATACAAGGACGAAGCCTTAAAAGAATTTTTGCAAAAGGAAACCACGGACGCCATGGCCAACGAGCTTCCCAACCTCTTGGTCTTTAAAACGGCCTCGGGCGCCAGGTATTTCATTTACAAGGAAAAAGTTTTTCCCCTTGTAATAAGAATGTGCAACGAGCTTCACGACACAATCAACGACGAAATAACAAGGGAATGGTATGAGATTCTAAAAAACTACGAAAAGACCCCCGAAATGTCTGACGAAGCCGCCTTCAACAAACGCCTTGAAAGCGAAGTCGAAAAGTCAAATCCGGTTTTATACGCCTTGCTGAACGCCACCTTCCTCAGCGTCTTGAATCTGGAAATGGCCAGAAGCAACAAGGTAGGAAATTCCGCCA
Organism: uncultured Treponema sp.; assembly: GCA_937902125.1. Lineage (GTDB taxonomy): Bacteria > Spirochaetota > Spirochaetia > Treponematales > Treponemataceae > Treponema_D. The sequence continues at coordinate 55,250 of CALDIB010000043.1, read as the reverse complement.
ACCTCTTTTTGGGCGACAACCTTTTGCCCTACTCAACTTTGCTCATGCTCAACCGGCAGACAATTTTGGCCAACGCAAAAATTCTTTTGCCTTTTTGGTATACAATTCCATTCTTTTCTTGGCTGATGAGCTTGTTCAACAAAAAACAGACAAAAAAAGGTCAGGCTAAAAAAAGCCCTTCCCACGAGATGGAACAAAGCGACGAAGCGCGGGAGGAAAAGCCCGCCCATCACAAAAGCGAGTCAAAAAAGGACGCTCTGATCCACGCCGCCAAAAAGCTTGAGGAAAACATCGTTCCCGAAGGCTCCACAATCGAGCGGGAGCTAAATTCCTACAAAAAGCAGTGGAACAAGATGATAACAAAACAGGCCTTCCTTAACTTGACGGAAGACGTAAATTCCTTGATTCGCGACTACATGAGAAAGGTTTTAAAAACCATCAGCGGAAAAAGTTTCACCATCGACAGAATTCAAAACTTGGCGGAAACCCTTTGCAAAACGCCCAACATGCAAAAAATAACCGACCAAGACTCTTTATACGTTTACGTCCAGCTTTACATGATTTATTTGGTGAAAAATCTTTAAAAACCAAAAAAAATAAAAATTTTTCTCTTTTTTTTAAAAAATATCGAATTTTTTCGCTTATCGCATGCATCTTATATGCGAGAAGCGGCCGCAAGGCTTTCTTTTCAAATTTATTTTAAGGAGTTCATTATGAACAACATCAACTGTCTTGTGGTGGAAGGAAACATCACCCGCGAGCCAAACTTCAGAACGTCGCCGTCAGGATTTCCCATTTGCAAAATCCCAATCGCGGTGAACCATTACTACAAAAAGGCCGCGTCCGGAGAATACGAGAACGAAGTTTCGTATTTTGACGTGGAAACTTTTGGAAAGCTGGCAGAAATTTGCGCCAAGTTCAGCCAAAAAGGACGAGGCTTGAGCGTTGTGGGCCGCCTAAAGCAAAACCGCTGGAAAACTCCAGAGGGAAAAAACACAAGCCGCGTAACAATCATCGCGGAAAAGATAGAATTTAAGCAACGCTTTAACAAGAGCCAGTCGGACGAAAGTTCCGCGTCGGCGGCGGACAACGAAAGAGAGGCGGAAGAAGCCACCGCAAAAGCCTTGGCCGCGGCGGCCGCCCAAATTGAAAGCGAAAGCGGGGAGGAAGTTCAGTTCTAAAAAAAGCCCGCCGGCCTACCTTCCCTTCCTCATGGCTTTTTTTCCTGGCTGGCGGGGATTTTTCTTTTGCCCCCGATCCAAGGGCGCCTGATTGTTTTCGTAACGGGCCTTGTAATCCTCCGGAGAAACGGAGTAAAAGCCCTCCTTCCAATTAAAGCGGGAAACGCCTTCCAAGGGCTTTTGCTTGGCCATGGACAATTGAACGGCCTTGATTTCTTGGCGCTGAACCTTTGTCTTGGAAAAGTCAACCAAAAAGCGCTTGAAGCCCTCCCCCCGCAAGGCGACGCATTTGTCCGCTATGCTAAAAGGCGCTTCCGGCATGACAAAAGAGCCGTCGGCGGTGGAGTTGACTTTAAATGGCGTTTCCTCTTTATCTGTGAAGTAAGTGAAATTATAGTCCTTGGGAAGCTTGAAGCGCATTCTGAACAAGGCTGGATAGGCGTAAACAGGCAGCAAAACCCGATCCCGGAATTTGCTTTCAAAAACGCCCTCAAGGTTTTTCTTGGAATTTTCGTAGGGCGAAACAAAGGCGCCTATGTCAAGGTTTTCAAGCCAAGAAACCGCCCAGCGATTGAAGGCATACAAGTATGGGCCGGCTATGATTTTGGCGCCTTTTTGCCGCAAGATTGAAATTTGCGCGATGTTGTTGGCGATAAAAACATTCCAGCCCATTTGGACCAAAGCGCCAATTTGCTGGATTTGCTTTTCTTCGATGCCTTGGGGACAAAAGGGGTCAAGAGACAAAATCATTTGCTTTTTTGAAAAAGGCAAGACGGTCTTTTTGTTCAGCAAGTCGCAAAGGCTTTCTTGATTCAATTCCAAAATCATTCTGACAGGATTGAGAGCCTGGGCGGAAAAAACGTCGGCCACGGTTGAAACTTGAACGTAAAGGCCTTCAGGAAAATAATCAAGTTCTTTTTTTTGAACGGGCATCAAATCCATAACGGGAAGCAGCTCGTCCCGGGGCTGATGGTTGAATGGCGACAAGTCTCCTGGCAAAACCCTTTGATAGCGCTTGGACATGGACTTTGTTTGCAGCAAATAAACTTCGTCGTCAACTCCAAATCCGCCGGGAACGTCAATCCAGCGCCTGCCTTGACTGTCGGTCTCCACATGGCGAATCTTGTGGCTTTGCCTTCCTGAATCGTTCTTTTTGTGAATGCGGATTGAGTCGCCGGGGTCAGGGTCGTAAGAGCCTCCCTTGATTAGAGCCATTTGGGCGCCATCTTCCGTCTTTTCGCCGAGCTCCAAGCGCAAGGCTTTTGAAATGTATTTTTGGGAGGCGATTTTTCCAAGGTAGATTCCAGTTCCTCCCGCTTGGTTGGGATTCAATATTTCAGAGCCGGCCTTTTCCACTCCGTCGCCGACGCTTTTAAAGTTATACCAATAAGAAGTTTTTGAGCGGGCGAAATCCGTGGCAAGCATTCGTTTTGCCGCGGCAACGGCTTCTTTTTTGTTTTCCTGCCAATGGTCAAGGACATACCTGTAGGCGGAAACAACGCTGCCAACATATTCCGCGCTTTTCATGCGGCCTTCGATTTTAAACGACTCAACGCCAGCTTGAACCAAGTCAGGAATTTTGTCTACCAACTGCAAGTCGCAGGGAGAAAAATAATAGCCGGAATAGTTTCCGCCGCTTTCCGCGCTATACAAGCGGCGGCATGCTTGGGCGCACATTCCTCGGTTGGCGCTTTTTCCGCCCAAAAAGCTTGAGAACAAGCACAGGCCGGACTCGCTTACGCAAAGCGCGCCGTGGACAAAAACTTCCAGTTCCACTCCGCTCTTGGCCTTAATCTCTTTTATTTCCTCAAGGCCCAACTCTCTAGCCAAAACCACCCGCTTAAAGCCTTCCTTGCCCAAAAGGTTCACGCCGGCGGCGCTTTCCACGTTCATTTGGGTTGAGGCGTGCAAAACAAGGTTGGGGAAAAATTCTTGGCACATTCTGATGACGCCGTAATCTTGAACAATCAAGCCGTCCGGCCCCACCCTGTTCAAGTAGGCCAAAAAGCGGTAAAGGCGCTCCGTTTCCCGCTCCTCGCAAACAGTGTTGACAGTCACATAAATTTTCTTTCCCTTTTTGTGAAGGGAGGACACAGCGCCTTCAAATTCCCTGAATGAAAAATTTGAGCTTCTAAGCCGGGCGTTGAAAGTCTTAAGCCCTAAATAAACCGCGTCGGCTCCTTCGCCAATCGCCGCGTCAAGAGATTCTGGATTTCCGGCCGGAGCCAATAATTCTGCCATAGTTTGGCGATTATACTAAAAAAAGAAAAAAATTTCAACTTTTTTGCAAAAACGCGCGCAAAAAGCTCAAAAAAAAACCATGATATGGCAAAGACATTTTAAGGAGTTAAAATGAAAAGACAAATTTACAAGGGTCCTGGATTTGACTTCAAGGACTTGCTTTTGCATTTGGCGCTGGCGGCGGCGATTGTCGGCGGCGTTTTGTTTTGCGTTTGCCATTCATCATGCCAACTGACAAGCCAAGGAATCCAAGCCTTGGGCGCGGAAGAAAGTCCAAAGATTTTAGGCGTTTCTGTTTTGAGCGCAAAAACCGTTAAAATCGATTTTTCAAAAAAGGTCAGCGCGGAAAGCGGCCTTGTATCGGAATTGGGTCAAGGACAAAAGGCGTCGCTGGACATGATTATGGACAAGCCCATAAAAGCCCAAGTCCTTGAATGCGGCGACGGAAAGTCCCTGCTTTATGTATTTGAAAAAGAGGCAGAGTTGGGAAAACGCTGGCAGCTATTTTCTGAAATCAAGGACGACAAGGGAAACACCCTTACATTCGCGCTGCCTTTTGACGGCTTCAACCCGCGGGTTCCCCTTTGCCTTATGATTGAAGTTCAGGCGAACAACGGCTCCTCCTCCACGCCTCCCGAAAGCCCTTATGTCATAATCCAAGCCCTTGAAGACGGAAACCTCTTTGGAGTTGACCTTTACAGCGCGCAAAACAAATGCGCCTTCAGCCTTCCCAATGTGGAGGTCAAGGCCGGAGAAAAAATCGCGCTTCACTTAAAAACAGCAAGCGACAAAAGCCTTTGCGTTGACGAATTGGAAAACGACTTGGCCTTGGCAAAAACAAGAAGGTCAAGCGAAAATTGGAGGGATTTGTTCTTTGACACGGGAAAATGCATAGGAGGAACAAACGACGCGATTTTTTTGAGGAACAGAAACTCAGGAAAGATTATGGACGCCCTAAGCTATTATACAATAAAAAGCGGAAAAACTTCTTGGAACCTAAGCCAAGAACTTCAAAAAGCCGTGGACCAAAATGCCTGGAACGGACCTGCCAGCGTCCAAGGGTCGGTTGAGAAAACATCGTCCGCCACAAAGCCTTTGGTCAGAAAAAAAATTCAGTCACCGCAAGAAATAATCATTTCGGGCAAAAACGATTGGAAACTTTCAGAGGCAAGCGTATACTAAAAAAAAGAAACCGCGCGTTTGGCCTTTCACACACTAAAGCCAAACGCGCGGTTTTCGTCGGTTTTTTGCCGACAAACACAGGAGGTTCCAAAAGCAAACGGCTGTTGAAAGCGCCGCCCGCCTTTTTATGCCAACTTTTTTATATTTTCACTGTTTCGACCATATACCGAATGGAGGTGCCGGCAGAGTCTTCAACAGTTTTTTCCACAACAAAAATCAAGCCGCTCTTGGAAGAGTCCCTGAAAATTCTGACGATTTTATAAGCGCTTACCCCTTTTCGCTTGATGTCGGGAGAGCCGACCTTGCAAGACTTGACAAGATTTCCGTCCTTGTCGCTGATTGTAAAATCAATGTAAAAGCTTGACTTTAAGTCTTTTCCGCGGCCGTAGATTGTCGGAACAAGGCGGGCCTTGTAAGTCAAACGGTTCGCATCTCCGTCGTCGCCGTAGTTCTTAAACTCTATGGCGTCCTCGCCCTTTTTCTTTTCGCTTTCCAAAACATAAAGAACATCGTCGGCTTGGGCAGGCTTGCAGTTGAATTTTTTGATGTCAAAATAATGCTTGGCAAGCAAATCCTCGTAAACTTGGCTTCCGCTTCTCAATGAGTTGGGCTCAAAGTTCTTGTAAACTCCGCCGGGAACATACTCGTTTTTCTCAACGTCGATTGTGTAAATTTCGGCGTAAGGTTGAAAATTTACATCCGTTTTGCCGCACTGGCCAAAAACGTAAATCTTTCCGTCGCTTGAGAATCCAATGTCTTTGAAAGCAGCGGCGTCGCCGGCAAAACAAAGCCCGGCCGCAACAAAAACTAAACCTGCAATCAACGCTCTTTTCATGCTTTCCTTCCTTACATAAATTATCGGCAAAATAAAAATCATCTTGAGCAAAAAAAGACAAAAATATATAATAAGACGATGACACTAAAGGCTCGAAACCGCTTGACACTGACACTTTCAAGTTTTTTTCTTATTTTTTCACTTTTGACGTTGGCCTATTTTTTTTATCGGCTGAAGACCTCTTTTAACGGCGACTCTTTTTTAAGCCAAATCAAGTCCAATCATTTGGCTGTGGCGTTTTCAAACCTTTTTTTGGCCCTTTACATTCCCTTGGTTTCGTTTTACATATACGCCCGCTTTGAAAAAACACCATCAAGCGAAGTAATATACTTGCTGATTTTCCTGTTGGGCTGTCTTCCCGAACTGACAAGGCTTTTCATTCCCCTTGAGACGATTCAGCGCTCCTATCCCCGCTTTTTGGTCACCGCCGGACGCGCGCTTTTTTGGGGAAGAAGCATTTGCGTGATAAGCCTTTTCGCGGCCTCGATTTTTTCGGCAAAATCAAAGAGCATAGAAACAGAACAAAACGTCTTTGTGATTTTAATTTTTTCTTTGGCGCTGGCGAGCATCGTTCCTGTAAACACGGCAAAAATCGGACAAAGCCTTTCGATAGAAATAGGCTGGCAAAATTTTGTCATCTTTTTATACATTGTCACGGCGCTTTTAACGGCCGCCTCTTACGCCGTAAGCGCGAATCTTAATGAAAACCCTATTTATCTGCGCCTTGGACTGGGAATCGCTTGCTTGGAAACAGGCTTTTTTATTTTGGCCACAAGTTCAATTCTAGCCATTTCCGCGGCCGGAGCCGTTCTTATGGCGGCGGGAACAACCCGCGCCCTTTCTGCCTTGCACAAGCTTTACACGTAAAGACGCTGGGCAAGCGCTCCAAGCAAAAGAGGAATCAGAATATTGTCAAAGTCCTTAAGGGGAAGAACTTCTATAAGCATTCCGCAAAGGGCCAAGACCAAGGCGGCGTCAGCCCTCCCCAAAACGCAAAATGAGGAAATAAAAATCGCAGTTAGGCACACAAGGCTTCCGGCGCAGGTTTTTCCGCCGGTATGGGGAATGTGAAGGTTTCCCAAAAATTTTCCGGCAAGGCTTGCAAGCCCGTCGCCAAAAGCCAGCGCGAAAATTCCAACAGAAGCGGCTTTTGGAGAAAACAAAAGGGCGCTGGCCACAATTCCAAAAACCAAAGTCAACGGCCCAAGAGCGAACTTGCCCCTGTCGCGCTCTCGGGCCGCCATGTCGCTTATGTCTGAAATTAAGGGAAGCCTTTTTCCTTTTAATGCCAAAAACTGCGCCAAAGAGTAAAAGACAGCGGCTATAACCAAAAGGACAATCGTGGTTTTGTAAAAGCTCTTTAAAAGCAACGGAACAAAGCAAGAGCACAAGTGGATGGATTTTCTGAATATTTCTTTGTATAAAACTATCAGACGCCGCTTCCATAAAACGCCGACAAAAGGACAGTATATTTTCACTGCTCAAGACCCTTTTCGCCGTCAAGAACGCGGGGAATGCCAGTATAAATTTCGGGCTCAAATTTTGGGAAAGGATTTGTGGCGTAGCGCAAATTCATTTCGGCCAAGTTGCTTCCCGGCAAACGAATCATAGTCTCTTGGTTTCTTGTCATGGCGTCGTAGTAGCGGATTGAATTTTGGAAGTTCACCAACGACGCGGCGTTCTTTGAACTGGAACCGCTTTGCCTCGCTATGCGGAAAAGGCTGACGCCCAGATTGTTTGAAGCCTTTACATAGGTTTCAACCATATCGCCCGCGCGCTCGTCAGTTTGAGGAGAAACAATGCCATACTTTTCTCGAATCAAGTCAAGGCGTTCAAGCAAGCGGTCGTAGTAGCCTTGCGCGGCGTAGTTGTCGTTTTTAAGCGAAAGGGTGTTGCCCAAGGCCAGCATCAAGTGCGTGTCCTCTGTAAGCTGTTGGTTGGCCTTTATAAAATTGTTCAACGCGCTTTGATAATTCTGGCCTGAATAGTCAATGTAACCCACCCTGTAGCGGATTGAGGGCGTGTCGTTTTTGTTGTCTATGGAACTCTGGTAGCTCATTCTAGCCGCGTCCAAGTCGCCTGAAATAAAATAGTCCAAGTCGCCCATGTCCGAATACATCACTCCGACATTTTTGTCAGAGTCAAAATTGCTGTCCCTGTTCTTTCTTTCAAACAAGGTCAAGCCCTTGTTGAAGGTCTCCCGAGCCAAAATGTATTCCCGGTCATAAAGATATTCTTCGCCCAAAAGCCTGTAATTGTTCAACTGCTTGTAAATCGAGCGCCTTCGCAAATTTTCAGCTTGGTCAAAAAGTTGTTCGGTTCGCTTGAGCGACTGAACGGCCTTTGCGTGATCTCCGACTTGAACAAGGTAGCGGGACAAATTGTAGTTGGCCACAGGATTGTCCGGCGCGCCTTTTACCGCAAAAAGAATCATGTCGCGGACATTTTCGATTTTGTCCCTTAAAAATCTTTGCTGGGCGGTCAAGTCGCCGCGCTGCTTGTCCATAAGGTAGCCGCTCAATTCGGTCCAATCGTCGGCGCTCAAAGACTTTTCGCCTTGCGCGTAAAAATATTCCTTTAATTCCAAAACATTCCGCAATTGGTCGGTGCGAATGTTGTAGCGCAAAAAGCGGGATTGATAAAGATTGGGATTTTTTCCGCCGTAAAGCTGTTGAAGCCTTGAGTATGTTTGGTAGGCGTCGTCAAATTTCGCGGGATCTTTTTCGGTGGCCCACTCAAGGTATGTGTCGCCCAAGGCCAAGATGCCGTCAGGGTCGTTCACATGGTTGTCCAAAAGCTCGCGCTTTAAAATTTCTTCCGCCAATTCGTAATTGGCCAAATCCTCCACTTCCATTTGGGCGTATTCAAGGCCCGCCTGCTTGTCGTGGTTAAAGCGCTTCAATATGTTTTTATAAAAAAGCTCCGCGCGGTCATATTGCTTTTTTGCCCTATATCCCCGGGCGTATCTATAGAACCATTTTTTCTTGGACTTGTATTTCAATGCCTCGTCAAACTTCATCTGGGACTGGGGAAACTCGTCGCGCTGAATGAGGGCGTATCCCTCCTTGTAAAGTTTTTCGGCCGCAAAGGGCTTGTAAATATATCTGTGGCCCAAGTAGCCCAGACAGAACAAAATCATGGCGGCAAAAATTCCAATTATAACGGCCGGCAGAATTCTGCTCTTAAGCTGGTATGCAAAGGAAGCCTTATAAGCCTCGTATTCAGCCGCGGTCCGTCTTTCGTAATCCCGAGGAACGGGAAGGCTTATGTCAAGAACTTTTTCCAAGTGGCCGGCCAGTTGCCTAGCCGTAACCTTTTTTAATATTTTGTCAATCAACTCAAAAACGACTTCGTCGGTAAACTCGTTTTTGGCTATCATATCCTCGACGGCAATGCGAACATTGAGAGGATACTCTCGCAAATTCTTTTTGAACTTTTGGTATTCTTCTTCGGTAAGGGAAGTTCTTTGGCTTCCGTCGCCGGTCACGGCTCCGCTAAAGTCAACTTGGTCAACATTTTTTCCCGCGTTGGCGTAGGGGTCCGCGTCCTCTTCAGAAAAACCGGGAATGCTAAAGTCGTCGCCTCCCCCTTCAAGCGCGAAGTCGTCGCTCGCCTTTGAAAGCTGGCTGTCGGTGTCTTGGATGTCAAATCCGTCAAGCGCGGAGCTTGTGGCGTCGTCGGTACCTGAAAGGCTTTCGCCGGGAAGCGCGCCTTCCTGGGACTCTTCCTGTCCGTCGGAAAAAGAGTCCGGCATGTCAAATGAAGAAAAGTCCATGCCGTCCGAGCTAAAGATGTCTTCATCGCTTTTTGGAGCCTCAACCGCGTCGGCGGAAATTTCTTGTCCGCCCTCCCCGCCCAAATTCAATTCGTCCAGAGAGCCGCCGTCACCAAAAGCATTTTCTTCACCCCCGCTTTCTTCAACCCCGCTTTCCTCGGCAGCGCCGTCCAGGGCTGGACTTTCCGCGGCAAGATTGTCTTCCGCCGGCAAATCAAAATCCAAGCCGTCCATGTCAGGCAAATCAAAGGCGGAAGGCTCTTCTCCGCTTGGACTTTCGGCGGCGGGGCTTTCTTCCGTGTCGGGCAAGTCAAAGCCGCCGTTGTCCAGCGCCGAGACTTCAGGAGGAACTTCGCTGATTTCCTCTGGCAAGTCCATGTTCAAATCAATTGAAGGGCCGCCTTCAAATTCTTTTTTGCTCTCGGAAAACGGGTCAAGGATTTCTTCCGCGGGGCTTTCCGCCTCGGAAACATCTTGAATTTCTTGGGCGCTTTCAGGTTCCAAAAGGCTGTCCATGTCGGGAATGTCAGAAACAGCATCTTCTTTGGGAGCGGCTTCTGGCTCAAGAAGGCCGTCCATGTCTGGAATGTCAGAAACGGCATCTTCTTTGGGAGCGGCCTCTGGCTCCAAAAGGCTGTCCATGTCGGGAATGTCAGAAACGGCATCTTCTTTGGGAGCGGACTCTGGCTCAAGAAGCTCGTCCATGTCGGGAATGTCAGAAACAGGCAGGTCTTCCGCCAGTTCTTTTTTTTCCGCATTTTCTTTGCCCTCAGGCTGTTTTGGCAGTTGGCCGTAAGGAAGAGTCGCGTAGTATGGAGGATTTTCTTTTGTGGCGGAAGAGCCGTCTGTAAAAATGTCAGGCTTTAAAACATAAAGGTCGTCTTCTATTGGAAGCGGCTTGAAGTCAGACTTTTTGGGAGCGGGCGGCTGGGAGGGCAATTCAAAATCCTCAACATCGTCTCCAAAAAGGGCGGAAGCGTCAACATTTCCTGAGTCTTGCGTACTGGAAGGAGGCGCGTATTCCTCAATTTGCAAATCGTCAATGCCGTCAAAATCAATTTCTTGAGGAGGGAGGCTCTCAGGTTCTGGAGTGCTGGGAGTTTCGGGCTCCGACGGCTCCTCTTTTTTGGGATTTAAAATGGCGTCAAGTTCAGGAATGCCTGTGGCGCCGGAACTTTGCGAGACGCCTGACAAGGACTGGGCGCTTTTTCCAGGCCCGCCCATAAGGGCTTCGATGTCGGGCTTTAATTCGTCGCCGCCGCTTTCCAAATTGCCGTCGTCGTCAAAACCAAAGCCAGAATATCCAGAACCGCTTATGCCCTTTGGTTTTGGAGGAGGCTCGGGTTCCGACTCAGGCTCGGGCTTTGCCTTAGCGGCCTTTTCCTTGCTTTTGCTCTTGCTTTTTGAATTTGAAGGCTCCTCGCCAAAAGCGCTTAAATCAAGGTCGCCGCCAGCGGCGATTCCGCTCAAAAGATCGTCAACGCTTACATTTGAACTGTCGTTTTCGCTTTCAACGCCTTCAGCCTCCTCAACGCTTTCTTCAGGTTCCGGCTCGGGAGGCTTTGGTTTTTCCGGCATGCCAAGAACAAAATCCTGACTGTCGTCAATGTCTTCTATTGTGTCGGGCACTATTACAGGGATTGCCTTTTCTCCCCGTTCGGCGCGAAGATTTATTTCGTTTCCTAATTTGAGAACAGTTTCGCTTAATTTTTTTAATTGGCTATAGCCAGGCATACCCTAAAATTTCCCCACGCCGGAACACAAAATTCCAAGAAATATTATACACTAATTCTTCGGTTTTTACAATAGCAACTTTAAAGAAAAAGCGCAAAAAAAACCGCCAGTTTTGTCATCAGACTCCGCTGGCGGCCTCTTGTTTTTTTAACTTTTTATTTTAGCGGCCTTAGGGCCATGCTAGGGATATTAGCGCTTAAGCGACAAGACTGTTTCAAGCAGCGTGTCGGCCGTTCTTATTGTGGCGGCGTTGGACTGGAAGCCCCGCTGAGTTACAATCATGTCGGTGAACTGGTCTGTAAGGTCAACGTTGGACATTTCCAAAGCGCCGGCCAAAAGGCTTCCCTTTCCGGCAATTCCGCTTTCGCCGATGTTCGCCGCGCCGGAGTTGTTGGACTCGATGTAAGTGTTGTCGCCGGCCTTTTCCAAACCGCTTTGGTTTGTGAAAGAAGCCAAGGCGATTTGCCCTATGCGGCGGTTTGTTCCGTTTGAGTAAACGCCGGTGATGATTCCGCTTGAGTCAATCTTGAAGTTGTCAAGATAGCCCAATGTGTATCCGTCTTGGGCAAAAGCCTTTGTGGAAGACTTTGAGGCGCTCTGAGTGACCGTGTTTCTCATTGAGCCGATTGTTCCCAAGTTGATGTTGAATGTCTGGCGGTAGGCGTCTCCGTTATCCTCAGGATTGGCGTTGGGAACGGTGAAAGAAGTCTGCAAGATGATTTCTCCGCTTGGATTTGACTCGCCGTTCACAGAGTCGGTGACACGGCGCAAGGTTCCCATGTTGTCAAACTCCACAAAAAATTCGTTTGTGGTTCCAGCCGTGGTGTTCAAGCCCACTCGGGTCTGAGTGTAGTCGGCGTTTTCAGGGTCAACGTTGACCACGGCTCTCCAGCGGTTGGGATTTCCTTGAATGGGCGCCTTTGTGAAAGACACGGCCAAATTGTGCTCGTTTCCAAAGCTGTCGTAAATCTTAAATTCAGTGGCCCATGTTCCTTTGGCCACGTCGGCGGCGTTGGCGTTTTCAGGAATCTCGGGAGTGTTCTTGTTAAGGTTGCAGGCAAAGTTCACGTTTTGAGTGGCGCGGGCCGGGTCTTTTGAGCCTACAGGAATCACAAGGTCTGTGGGGCTGGCGGCTGTTTGAATGACCATCTCGCCGTTCATTTCCCGAGCCATCCAACCTTGAACGCGGTAGCCGTTGGCGGGGTTCACCAAAGTCCCGTCCTTGTCAACGCCAAAGGCGCCGTTTCTTGTGTAGAAGCTTTTTTCGCCGTTCTTAAGGCAGAAGAAGCCGTTTCCTTGAATGGCCACGTCGGTTCCCACGCCGGTTGACTGCAAGTTTCCTTGAGTGAAAATATTGTGAATGGCCGCGGTCTGAACGCCAAGTCCAACTTCCTTGGCGTTAACGCCGCCAACTTCCGTTGTGGGAGCGGCCGCGCCTGAAAGCTGCTGGCTTATCATGTCCTGAAAGTCAACGCGGCCTTTTTTAAAGCCAGTTGTGTTGACGTTGGCGATGTTGTTGCCGATGACGTCCATTCTTGTTTGGTGGTTCTGCATTCCGGAAACGCCGGCCCAAAGTGATCTCATCATATCGCTATACCTCTTTAATCCTTTTTTAGTTTTCGTAAACGGCGCGGACGTAATCCATGTCGTAGAAATTTCCGTTCACCTGAATCTGCGGGTTTTCGCCGCGCGTAAATCCCTCGGCGATACCGGCAATCCGTTCGCCCTCTACATCAAGTTCTACCATCTTGCCCAAACTTCCGGCGGCTTCGCTGGACTGCATAAGCTGAGCCATTTTTGTAAAGCCGTTGGACACGTTGTACATTTGCTCAAGCGAAGAGAATTGCGCCATTTGGGCGATGAACTGGCTGTTGTCCATAGGCTCCATAGGATCCTGATGGGTCAACTGGGCCATCAAAAGCTTAAGAAAATCATCCTTGCCCAATTCCTGACTGTTTTTGCGTCCGTTCACAGTCAATGTCTTGTTGAATCTGTCCACTTCAAGATTTGTCTGAATCTTTTCGGAAGGACTCAATGTCGCGCTAAATTCCATCGTTCACCTCTGCTAAAATTACGCCACAATGTTTACTGAAACATCGTCTTCAAAAACAGTATCGGAACTTTCTTGAACCGATGTTAGACTTTCTTGCGCGAATTCCCCGTAAATTTTTCTGCCCTGGCTCTTATTGCCGTCATAACCTTGGCCGCCCTCTTGTCCTTGGGCGAACTGCATTTGACTTCCGGCAAAGGAAACGTCAAAGCTGGCGTCTTCAAAGCCGCTTTGAACAAAGGCGTTCTTAAGAGCGTCGGCGCTTTGGTTGAAGGCCTCCAAAGCCTCCTTGCTTGAAACGGTGATGTGGCCCACCACGGTCTTTCCATTCATTTCCATGCTGATTTTAACATTGCCCAATTCTTCGGGATGCAAAATCAAATTTATCTGCCCTTGATTGTTGTCGCGAAGAACAATGTTTCCCGCGCGGACAAAGTCGCCGGCGTTTTGGGCGATTTGATTTTTAAGCATGGCTTGGAAGGTGGATCCGTCGGAGGCCGCGCTTTGTCCGTCAAGGGTCAGAATGTTTTTTTCCGCGTTTTGTCCGTTCAAGTCCAAAGTCATTTCAACATTGCCCTTGGAGCTTTCCTTAACGCTCGCGACAAAAGTCTTCTTAACGTCCTTGCCGCCTTCCTTTTGAGAAGGCTCGCCTTGAGCCTTTGTCCTAAGGTCCGTCACTTGAATCGGGCTTTTTCTGCCCTCCTTCTTTGCCGCAAAAACCTTGGCTTCCGCAGGCTCGCCGCTTTTTTGGCTTTCAAAGGCGCCGGAAAAATCCAAGGCCTCTTGAACGCCGTTTTGTCCTTCAATGAAAGAGGCTTCCAAGGAGGCGGCTTCGTTTTCAAGGCCTTTGGCCAGCTCAACTTTTTCCAAGACGGCGCTTTCTTTTTTTTCGCCGCCTTCAGAATTTTTCTCTTGGGAAATTTTTCTTAAAAATTCCAACTGCTTGGGGTCAATCTTTTTTGAAGAGGAATCGCCTTCGACTTTTTTAGCCGGGAACTTCACGGCCTTTTTTTCGGAAGAATTTTCCGCCGCCTTTTTAGGCTCGCCGGACGCCAAGGCGCCTTGAATGAAAGCGTCAACTTTTTTTTGCCCTTCTTTTAGAGCCGGCTCTTTTTTCGCGGTTTTCTTGACTTCCCCGCTTTTTTTGCTTTCGGCCTTTTCTTGAGCTTCTTCCAAAGCCCCGCTTTTTTCCGCAATTTCCCCGTCTTTCGGCTTTTCTTGCGAAGCGGAAATCTCTTGAGGCCTGTCCTCGCCTGCTTTTTCAGGGGCGGAAGACTGGGCTTCTTTTGGAGCCTCTTCCTTTTGCAAATTTTCGTTCAGCATAGAAAGAAAATCGCTTTGGCGGGGGCTTTCGACCTCTTGGGACTTTTGGAGAATTTGAGGCGCTTGGGCTATTTCAGGAGAAAAGGCTTCGCTTGTCTGGCAAACTAAAGCTTGCAATTTTTACCTCCAGCAAACACCGAAGGCAAAAAGCCTTTTAGTCGATTGAGCTTGGCCGGACGGTCATTTTACGCTGAATTGTGGCGGCGCGATCGGCCGGCATCAGCGACAGCCAGTAAGGAACCATTGAAGCCACGCCGTTGTTTTGGGCGCGCTCGGTGACTTTCCTGAGAACGTCGATGGCCAACTGGTCGTCCATCGCCACAAGAATGTCCACGGCTTTTACCGGTTGCATGCCCTCAAGGTTGGCAGCAATTCGTTCGATGTTTGCATTTCTATCATCGAACATTTTGACCATATTGTTAAATGTTTTTTCCCTTTCCTCTAGATTTTTTTCCCGGTCGGCGATTTCCTTGGCCAAACGCTCGTTTTGCTCTTCCGCGCCGCTGGCATCCGCGTCACGCTTTTCAAGTTCCTCCCGATACAAATCCAAGGCCTCCCGCTGCTTGTCAAGACGGTCTTGGTCAAGGTCGGCGGTCAAGGGTTTTGAGGAAGTGGAGCTTGCTGAACTTTGCCGCTGCCAGCCCAAAGCCTTGTAAAGGGGGTTGAAAAGGCTTTTTACGCGAATGACTCCCAAAAAGTCAAACCACAAAAGGCCGCCCAAGGCCAAAATGACTATCAAAAACAAGAGGACGATGGACTTTCCGAGGGAATTGCTTTTAGCCACGGATCAAGCCTCCAATGGCAGCTCCCAAGGTGATGTCGTTCTCAATTTCAACGGCGTGCCAAGCAAGTCCCCGCTTTTTGGTGAGGGATTCTTCCAAACAAGCCTTGACCCGGCCTGTCATTCTGTATGTTTTATAGAAAGTTGAGCCGTTGCAAACCACGCAAACCGGCCTTGTGGGGTCTTTTCCCTCTTCGGTTTTTAGGACGCTGGCCACCAAAATGGCGGCGGCGTATCTGGCGGAACGGTTTACGATGGCGTCAAGGACCTCAAATACAAAATTATAGTCGTCTTGCGTTCCAAAGTCGCCCAACAAGGCTCCTAAAGTGGTCTTTTTGTCGTAGGGGGCGCGCAAAAAGCCGTCCAATTCAATCAAAGTTAGGGACGGAAGGGCCAAAATCTTTTGCGAAAGCGCCTGGCTTAAAAAGCCGTCTTTTGCGGCCGCCCTAAGGGCGTAGAAGGAAACCGGGCCAAGATAGGCGCCGGAGCAAGACTTTTCCAAGTAAAAAGTTCCCGGCTTGGCGCTGGTGGCGTCAAATTCCCGGTCAAAGTCGCTTCTAGGAATGGAGCAAAACTTTCCCACCTCGCAGTCGATGACGTCGGCCTTGTCAAAGCCCTTCACGTCTTTCAAGGCGGGCTGAATGTAGGCGGCGTTCATGCCCGTTCCCAAAATGAAGCCCACATAGCTTGAATAAACGTTTCCGCTGGCGGGATTGGCGGCGCCGGCAAGAAGGGCCGCCACAGTGTCGTTCAAAAGCATGACGCTCTTGGGCTTTTTCCAGCCATGTTCCACAAGGGCGGCGGAAAGGCATTCGCCAATTTTGCTTCCCACAACTTCGGGGGCCTTGACTTCCTTTGAAAAACCGGTCAAGATTCCGTCGCCGTCGCTGGTGATTTCCATAGGGTATGAAAAGCAAAAGCCTATGCATTCGGCCTTGTCCTTAAGGCGCTCCAAGTTTTTGGCGAACTGGTCGAAAAATTCTTTTTTGCCAAGCTCCCGTTCCACGCCGGGCATCTTGGTCTTTTCCATTTCGCTGATGGAAGGAATTCCCTCTCCGTCAAAAGTCACAAGGCAAGAGCGGAAATTGGTTCCGCCGGCGTCGATTACGATTACAGTCTTGTTGGAAGGCTTTTTTTCCGGCGGAAGAGTCCACGTGCGTATCATGTCTTGGTCGGCCTTTTTTCCGTGAAGGCCTTGGTCCATGTCGTAAAGAATGGCGTCCGCCACTTCGTCAACGTCAACATTTTGAACGAATCCGTGCTTTCCCAAAAAAGCGCTAACTGCGCAGCTCATATAAGCCCCCCGTAAAAAAGCCAATGCTTGCGGGCATCTCTAGAAATTGCAATTTTTAGAGGTTCCCTCGTTTTTATTTTTTCAATTATAGCGCGCCAATAAAAATAAATCAATAAAAAAGAGCCCTTGGCGGGTGTTGAATTTTACATCTTCTTTCGATAGAATCATAGGCCCTATGCTTGATTTGGAAGCCCTAAAAAAAGAATTGAATCCCCAACAGTTCGCGGCCGTGACCACCACAGAAGGCCCCATTTTAATCATCGCCGGCGCCGGAAGCGGAAAGACCAGGGTGATAACTTTCAGAATAGCCCACATGCTGGACAAGGGAATTCCCCAAAGCCAAATTTTGGCGCTCACCTTCACCAACAAGGCCGCCCGGGAAATGGAATCCAGAGTCAAGGACTTGACGCAAAAGAAATTGCAAAACCTTACAGTCTCAACCTTCCACGCCTTTGGAGTCAGAATTTTGCGGCAAGAAATTTCCGCCTTGGGCTGGCGGGAAAATTTTACGATTTACGACGAAAGCGACAAAATCGCGCTTATAAAGGAAAGCGGCCGGGAACTTAAGTTCAGCCCTGACGCCATGGATTGCTACAAAATCGCGATTTTGTTCAGCGACATAAAGACAGGCCGCAAGGAATGGAAGGCCGAAACCGACATGTATCGGGAGCTTTACCAGTATTATCAGGAAGGCCTGAAGCTTTACAACGCCGTGGACTTTGACGACTTGATTGTTCTTCCCATAAAAATTTTCCGGGAGTTTCCTGAGATTTTGCAAAAATACCGCGACCGCTACAAGTATTTGATGGTTGACGAATTTCAGGACACAAGCCACCAACAATACGAGATGATGCGTTTGCTGGCCGACAAAAACGTGGCGGTGGTGGGAGACGACGACCAGTCTATTTACAGCTGGCGGGGCGCGGACTTTGAGAACATAATCAACTTTGAAAAAGACTTTGAGGGCGTGAAGGAAATTCGCCTTGAACAAAACTACCGTTCCACCGAAACCATTTTGGAGGCGGCCAACGGAGTCATAAGCCACAACACCAACCGCAAGGATAAAAAGCTTTGGAGCCAAAAAACTGTGGGCAACAAGCCCATAGAAATTTTCATGCCCCAAAACGAAACGGACGAAGCCAACTTCATCGCCGAATCCATTCAAGGAATTTGCGCGGAAGAAAAAATAAAATACGACGACTTTGGAGTTCTAATGCGGGCCAACACCCAAAGCCGCCCAATAGAAGAAGCGTTTTTGGAAGCCAACATTCCCTACACCATGAGCGGCGGAACAAGCTTTTACGAACGGAAGGAAATCAAGGACATAATCTCATACCTTCGCGTCATCGCAAACCACGACGACGACATAAACCTTTTGCGAATCCTGAACACGCCCCGCCGGGGAATAGGACGGGCCGCGCTTGAAGTCTTGAACGGCCGCGCTTCCGCAGAAAAAAAATCCTTGTGGGAAAGCATAAAAAGTTTTCAAAAAGAAAGTGGCCTTGACAAAGATTCCGGCCAAGGAACGGAAGAATTTTCCCTTTCAAGGGACGAGAGCGAGCCGGCTCAAAAAAAAGAGGGGGGAACTCTTTCGCCAAAAACCGTCGGCGCCTTGGCGGAATTCACTTCGCTTATAGAAAGCAATTCCTCCATGCTGGGCGGAAAGGAGCTTTCAAAAAAAATCAAGGCGCTTGTGGAAGAAATAAACTACTGGGATTTTTTGATTCAAGAAAATCCAAAGTCAGAAAAGGCCGCGCGCTTTAAATACCTCAACGTGGAGTCGCTCATCGACTCGGTCCGGCAATGGGAAACAAACCCGGACAATTTTGGAAAGACAAGCCTTTACGACTATCTAAACCGAATCACCCTTTTAAGCCGGGACGACATGGACGACGAAAACGACAAGGGCAAGGTGAACCTTATGACAATTCACGCCTCCAAGGGCTTGGAATTTCCCGTGGTATTTATCGCAGGCGCGGAGGAAGGCTTGATTCCCCACGCCCGCGCCATCGAAGAGGACGAAAAAAATGTCGAGGAAGAGCGGCGCCTTTTTTATGTGGCCATCACCCGGGCGCGGGACAAGCTTTACATTTCATCCTGCGCCAAACGAAAAAGAATGAGCGCCACGGTGGAATGCCAGCCTTCCAGATTTTTGGACGAAATCCCGCCCCGCCTTGTGGAATACCACGAGCCGCAACAAGCCGTGGACGACAAAAAGGCGCTGGACATTTTGGCCAACATGAGGCGGCAGTTGGGATTGACAGAAAGAAAAAACTAGAACGGCCGCCGCGCTAGGCGGCAATTTATAAAAAAAGCCCCAATCCCCGCCGCGTTTCACGCGGCGGGGATTGGGAAATCTGCTCGAAACAACGATTAAGGTCTTGCGTTAGAAAACACGAGCAGATTTCTTTCCGCTTCCTTCGTAGAAAGAATTTCTCATCTCGATGATTTGCGGGTCTTTCAAGTAGTCGTCAAAATCCATCATGCGGTCAATGATTCCCTTGGGAGTGATTTCCACAATTCGGTTGGCGATTGACTGGATGAACTCGTGGTCGTGGCTTGAGAACAAAACCACTCCCGGAAAATGAACCAGAGCCTCGTTCAAAGACTGAATGGCCTCCAAGTCCAAGTGGTTTGTCGGGTCGTCCAAAATCAAGACGTTGGCTCCGGAAAGTTGCATCTTTGAAAGCATGCAGCGGACCTTCTCGCCGCCCGACAAAACGTTGACAGGCTTTAAAGACTCGTCGCCTGAAAAGAGCATTCTTCCCAAAAAGCCGCGGACAAAGGCGTCGTTTTGGTCGGGAGAATACTGCTTTAGCCAATCGGTGATTGAATAGTTGTTCTTAAAGTAGGCGGAAGTGTCCCGGGGAAGATAGTCCTGCTTTGTGGTCTGTCCCCAAAAGAATTCTCCCGAGTCGGCCTTTTTGACTCCGCTGACGATGTCAAAAAGGGCGCTGATGGAATTATGCTCGATTCCGACAAAGGCAATCTTGTCCGTGCGGTTGACCATCAAAGAAAAATCCTTTAGAAGCTCGTTTCCGTCTTCTGTAAAGTTGAGCGACTTTACTTCCAAAACGTTGTTTCCAATCTCCCGGTCGGGCCGGAAGTTGACATAGGGGAATTTTCGGCTTGTGACCGGAAGCTCCTCAAGCTCAAGCTTTTCCAAAACCCGTTTTCGGCTTGAAGCCTGGCCCGCCTTTGAAACGTTGGAGGCGAAGCGCTGGATGAAGGCCTTGAGCTCGGCCATCTTGTCTTCCCGCTTTTTTGCCTGGTCCTTGGCCTGCCGTTGCAAGACTTGGCTCATCTGGTACCAGAAGTCGTAGTTTCCGGTGAACTGGCTGATTTTTCCGTAGTCGATGTCGCAAATGTATGTGCAGACGGAATTCAAGAAGTGGCGGTCGTGGCTCACCACAATCACGATATTGGGAAATTCCATCAAGAAATTTTCAAGCCATGAAATGGACTCCAAGTCCAAGCCGTTTGTCGGTTCGTCCAAAAGCAAAATGTCGGGGTTGCCAAAAAGCGCCTGGGCCAGCAAGACGCGGACTTTTTGGCTTTCGTCCAAGTCGCTCATCATCTTGTCATGGAATTCTTCTTCCAAGCCAAGGCCGGAAAGCATTTGCTCTATTTGGTTTTCGGCTTCCCAGCCGCCCAGCTCGCTGAACTCGGCCTCAAGCTCGGCGGCCTTGTTTCCGTCTTCCTCGGTAAAGTCGGCCTTTTCGTAAATGGCTTCCCGCGCCTTGGCCGTCTCATACAATTTGGGATAACCCTGCATGACGGCGTCCTTAACGCTAAAGGAGTCAAAGGCAAAGTGGTCCTGCTTTAAA
The DNA here is from genome assembly GCA_937902125.1 of uncultured Treponema sp. GTDB lineage: Bacteria > Spirochaetota > Spirochaetia > Treponematales > Treponemataceae > Treponema_D. The sequence goes on along the minus strand of CALDIB010000043.1, from coordinate 35,027 downwards.
ACGGCCATGCGCTCGCCGGGAGTGATTGTGATTGTTCCCTGATCATGCTCCAACTCGCCGGAAAGAACTTTCAAAAATGTTGACTTTCCCGCTCCGTTGGCGCCGATAATTCCGTAGCAGTTTCCGCTTGTGAACTTTAGGTTCACGTCTTTAAAAAGCGGCTTTTCGCTGAATTTTAGAGTAACGTCTGAAACTGTAATCAAAGCCGCTTACCTCTTTTTTCCGAACAATGACTTGAAGAAGCCCAAAATGCCGCGATTTTCCAAAGTCCTTTTTTGCTGAGGCTTTGAAGCGGCCTTTTGTCCCCTTCCGTTCTTTGAGTATGGGGCGCCCTTCTTTCCAAAGTCTTTTCCTTTGGCGTTTCCCCTGCCCTTGCCTTTGTCAAATTTCTTGCCCTTGGAAGAAGCGCCTTCGCCGTACTTTTTCTTGTAGATTTCCATGCGCTCTTCAAAAGAAAGGCCTTCAAGATTCTTGTCAAATTCCCGCTTGTCTTCCCGAGGCCGCCTTTCGTCCCGGCGCTCTCCCTTGCCGCGGAAATCCCGGCCCTTTCTGTCACGGCCATCCCTCTTGTCAAAGGAGCGGCCTCGTCCGGAGCGGCCGTCCCTCTCGTCGTCGCCGCCCCAGCCGTAGTTGTCCAACTTAATGTAAACGCCCTTGCTCTTGTCTTCGGCCAACTGGTCGTCGGAGCAAACGCTGGAAGGAATTTGCTTGGCGATGTAGCGCTCGATTACGGGAAGGTCGTAAACGTCCTTTTCGGAACAGAAGGTGTAGGCCTTGCCGCTTTTTCCGGCGCGGGCCGTGCGTCCGATTCTGTGGACATAATTTTCAGGCTCGTTGGGAATGTCGTAGTTGACCACCATGGCCAAATCGCTGACGTCGATTCCCCGCGCGGCCACATCGGTGGCCACCAAGATTGAAAACTTTCCGGCCTTGAAATTGTTCAAAGTTTCAAGGCGCTTTGACTGCTGCATGTCGCCGATGATGAAGCCCGACTCAAAGCCGTTAATCTTAAGCCGCTTGCCCAAAATCTCGCAGCCCTTTTTTGTGTTGCAAAAAATCAAAACGCTGGCGGGCTTGTCGCGGCCAAGGATTCCCAACAAAAGGGGAAGCTTTTTGTCGCTTGAAACGTGAATCAATTCTTGGTCGATTTCGTCAACGGTTATGCTTTCAGCCTCGATTGTGATTTCCTTCGCGTCGCGGGTGTATTCCCAAGCCAAATTCTTCACATAAGTGTTGAGAGTGGCGCTAAAGAGCATAGTCTGCCGCTCTTCCGGCTTTGGAATGAACTTTAGGATTTCCCGCAAGTCCGGATAAAAGCCCATGTCGAACATTCTGTCCGCCTCGTCAACGACAAGAAAGGCGACGGCGCTCAAGTCAAGCTGGCCGCCTTTTTTTAGGTCGATGATGCGGCCCGGCGTTCCAACGATAAAGTCAACGCCTTTTTCCAGCGCCTCCACTTGGGCCTTGTAGCCCACTCCGCCGTAAAAGCTGAAGGCCTTGAGGCTTGTTCCGCTGACAAGCTTTTTCGCCTCGTCCTCAACTTGAACCGCAAGCTCGCGGGTGGGAACCAAAATCAAGGCCTTTTTGCCCTGGTTCTCAGCCTTGGAAATCATTTCCTGAATTATGGAAACCAAATAGGCGGCCGTTTTTCCAGTACCGGTTTGGGACTGCACATACAAATCGTCCCCGGTAAGAGAGGTCTTTAAAACCTGTTCTTGAACAGGAGTGCATGTTTCATAGCCGGCCGCGGCTATGCCTTTAAGAAGGTCCTCATGCAAGGCAAATTCTGTAAAATTCATAGGGAAAGATTATAGCGCTTTTACGGCGCAGGTTCAAGAGGAACGCGCTTTTGTGTAACGCGCTTTTGCTAGTGGAAGTATTTACTGCCCGCTTCCGCGGGCTGCTGGCAATAGCGCTTTTACGGCGCAGGTTCAAGAGCAAGGCGCCTTTGCCAGACAAAAAGCGGCCCTAGACAAAAAGCCGCCTCATGCGGTAAATTCGCCCTTATGGACACGGCGGAAAAGACAAGGGAACAAGCCCAGCTTTTAAAGAACAGGCTTTTAAAGAACCACAAGATTTTGCGAAAATGGGCAAGAAAGAATTTTGTCGCGGCCTACAGGCTTTACGACAGGGACATTCCGGAAATTCCCCTTGCCATAGACCTTTACGAATTTTTGCCGGAAGAAGTCCGCTCGCCGGAAGAAGCAAAAGCCTTCATGGAGGAGGAAGCCCGGCGGGAAAGCCAAAACGTTCCCGGCGCCGCAAAAGAGCGGCTTGGCAGGACGCGGCTTAAAATTTTCCTTTACGAGCGGCCCTACAAAAAGCCTGAGGCCGAAGAGCTTGAATGGCTTGAGGCCATGACAGAGGCCGCCGCCCAAGGCCTTGGAATTGACAAAAATAAAATCGCCGCCAGAACAAGACTTCATGACAAGGGCGGCTTGCAATACGCAAAAAAAGAAAGCCAAGGGGACAAAAGCGATTTTTGCGGCCGCGTCTTTGAAAGCGGAATGATTTTTTTTGTTGACCTAAAAAGCTATCTTGACACAGGCCTTTTTTTGGACATGCGCCTGGCCAGAAAGATGATAATGGAACAAAGCGAAGGAAAGCGGGTCTTGAACCTTTTTTGCTACACCTCAAGTTTTTCCGTGGCGGCGGCCTTGGGCGGAGCCAAAAGCGTCCAAAGCGTGGATTTGTCCAACACTTACCTTGACTGGTCAAAGAAAAATTTCAGCTTGAACGGATTTGACGTGGACGCTTTTGAATGGACCAAGGCCGACGCCATTTCTTTCTTAAAGGAATGCCCCAAAAAATACGACCTGATAATTTTAGACTCTCCCACTTTCAGCAACTCCAAGTCCGCAAAGAACGACTTGGACATCAAGCGGGATTGGGCGGCTTTGGCGAACGACGCTTTGAGGCTTTTGGACAAGGGCGGCCTCCTTTACTTTTCCACAAACGCGCGGCAATTTAAATTTGATTCCAGCCTTGTCCATTGCGATTCAGTTCAAGAAATAACGGAACAAAGCCTGGACGAAGACTTTAAAACAAAAAAGAGCCACAAGATGTGGCTCCTTCAAAAATAGAAAAAAGGCCAAGATTAGTTGGCGGCCTTGATTCCGTAGCGCTTGTTGAAGCGGTCGATGCGTCCGGCTGTGTCAACCAGCTTCTGCTTTCCTGTGTAGAAGGGGTGGCAAGCCGAACAAATTTCAACGTGAATGTCTTTTACCGTTGAGCGGGTTTCGATTACGTTTCCGCAAACGCAAGTGATTTTTGTGAGCGTGTACTCAGGATGAATGTCTTTCTTCATCGTTTCCTCCAAAATATATTTGAAAAGTCTTGCCCTGCGGCGCGGAAGCGTTTTTTTTTAGCCTCAAAACGCCGCCACAAAACTTGCCAAATTAAATTTAAGTGCGGCAATACTATCAAAAACCGCAAATCATGTCAAGCAGCAAAAAACGCTCCCAGTTGCGGATACGGCATTCGGCGCTTTTTTCACTGCCTTACCGCGGATATTGTTGCCGCGCTTACATTCCAGCAGAGCCGGTGTTCATCGAGGCCAAGAAAGCGGCGTTGTCCTTGCTCTTTCTCATGCGGTCAAGAATAAGCTCGGTGATTTCCGCGTCTTCCATGGGATTGATGACCTTTCGCAAAACCCAAAGCTTTTGAAGCTCTTCTTCCGTAAGCAAAAGCTCTTCCTTGCGGGTGCCGGACTTTTTGATGTTGATGGCCGGGAACAAGCGGCGCTCGGCAAGCTTTCTGTCAAGGTCAATTTCGCTGTTTCCAGTTCCCTTGAACTCTTCAAAAATAACTTCGTCCATGCGGCTTCCGGTTTCAATCAAGGCCGTGGAAATTATCGTCAGGGAGCCGCCTTCCTCAATGTTTCGCGCCGCGCCAAAAAATCTTTTGGGCTTGTGCAAGGCGTTGGAGTCAACGCCGCCAGACAAAACCTTTCCGCTGGTGGGAACCGTCTGGTTGTAGGCTCGGGCAAGGCGGGTGATTGAGTCAAGGAAAATGACCACGTCCCTCTTGTGCTCCACCAAGCGCTTGGCCTTTTCCAAAACCATTTCGGCCACGTTCACATGGCGCTGGGCCTGCTCGTCAAAGGTTGAGGAAATGACTTCCGCCTTTATCGAACGCTCCATCTCGGTGACTTCCTCAGGCCGCTCGTCAATCAAAAGAACGATAAGGTAAACTTCGGGATTGTTGGCCGTGATGGCGTTGGCCACCTTTTGCATCAAGGTTGTCTTTCCTGCTTTTGGAGGCGCCACAATCAAAAGGCGCTGGCCTTTTCCGATGGGGCTGAACAAGTCCACGATTCTGGTGGAAAGTTCGGTTGAAACAGTCTCCAGCTTGAATTTTTCGTTTGGATACAAGGGAGTGAGGTTTTCAAAGGGAACTCTGGTTTGCGCCACCCGGGGCTCGTCAAAGTTCACGCTTTCTATGCGCAAAAGGGCAAAAAAGCGCTCCCCCTCCTTTGGGCTTCTTGTTTGTCCGTAAACCGTGTCGCCGGTCTTAAGGTTGAACAAGCGGATTTGGCTGGGAGAAATGTAAATGTCGTCCGGGCCTGGAAGGTATGAGTTTTGCGGACTGCGCAAAAAGCCGTAGCCGTCGGGCAAAATCTCCAGGGCGCCGCTGGCGAATATGATTCCGCCCCGTTCCGTGTGGGCCTTGAGAATTACAAAAATCAAGTCCTGCTTTTTCATGGGAGCCAAGTCGTCGGCGCTGTAGCCAAATTCGGCGGCCATTTCGCGAAGTTCTATCATGGATTTTTTTGTAAGCTCGTTGATTTCAAGGCGGGGCTTTTGGTCGTAGTCAGGAGAATTTTCAGGCGTGGGAGTGTTGTCCGGCGCCATGTTTTCCCGGTTGGGGCGGAAGTTTCCCCTGCGGGCGGAAGGACCGTAACTTCTTGTCCTTGCTTCCCGTCCCCTAAAACCTTCCCGACCGTAATGGGAGCGGCCGGCCTTTTCTTCTTGGCCGGAACTTTCGCTTTCCGCAAGGGCTCCCTCTTGGGCCGCAGGGGCGCTTTCCGCCGCCTGAGTTTCCGTGGCGGAGCTTTCTTGCTTTTCTTCCGCCGGGGCGGGAGCGGCCGCCTTTCTTACAACGCGGCGGCGCTTGGGTTTTTCTTCAGTTCCCTCTTGAGTTGGATTTTCGTTTTCTGCGTCCATAAAAAATGGTCTCCAAATAAAAATAAAGAATTATAAAAAAAACAATGTCAAGTGATTATAAAAAAAAGAACAGGCTTCCCACAAGCCTTTCCAACATTTTACAGCAAAAACTGCCCTTTGTCAAATGAATTATTCAGCGTCCGAATCCGACTTTAAAGTTAAATTTTGCTTGTATTCGTCGCTGGCCACGCTAAAAAGGTCAACGTCAGGCTCCTTTTCAAGCATGGTGACCTGCCCCTCAAATTCAACGTTGTCGGCGATTCTAAGGCGGGCGGTTTCGACATTGCCCATAACCTTGCTGCCGTTGCACATTTCAACCCGCTCGCCGGCAAAAATGTTTCCTGTGACCGAGCCCGAAATCACGATTGAGTTTGCCGACATTTTGTCCACCGAGCAAACGGCGGCCTTGTCAATGTCCAAATTTCCGCTGGAGTTGATTGTTCCGGTAAATTTTCCGTTGATTTTTAGGTTGTCGGTAAATTCCAAAACTCCGTCAAAAGTAGTTTCAGAGCCTAGGATTGTGTAATTTTTAGCCGATTGTTCCATGCTAATTCTCTTGGACAGGCAGTTCGGCAAGAGCATTTTTCAACTCCTGCCCTGAACGGAAGGCGGCCACGTAATGCGAGCGCATTGACGAGGTTTCGCCAGTTTTGGGATTGCGAACCACGGCGCGGCCTTTTCTTAGGCGGGCCTCAAATGTTCCGAACCCCCGCAACTCAATGGTGCAGCCTTTTGAAATGGACTTTTTCAGTTCCAAGACAAAGGCTTCTATCACATCTTGAATTTGCCCTTTTTCATATTTTGAATTTTGGTAAACCGCCTCAACCAAGTCGTATTTTGTAACTTTTTTTGAAAGCATAGAAAAACCAAAATTCAAAAAAATTAGTTGGCGGCCGCCTGCTGGACGAACGTCACGTTGTAAAGGCGAGTCATGCGGCTCTTTTTGCGAGAGGCGGCGTTAAGGCTGACAACACCCTTAAGGCGGGCTGAGTCCAAAGCGCTCTGAAGCTGCTTAAGCTTGGCGGCGGCCGCTTCCTTGTCCTTTTTCAACACCAATTCAACGAACTGTTTTGCGTAAGTGCGGCACTCCGATTTAATTGCCTTGTTGCGCATGCGGCGCTTTTCGCTCTGAGCGTGGCGCTTTTCTGCAGAAGTCTGATTTCTAGCCAAGATATCCCCCAAAAAATATTTAAGAAAATGTAAAAGATATATTAGCAATTTGAAAAAAAATTGTCAATAGCCACATTGCCGCCGAAACGCCTTAATTTTCCTAAATAAAAATCCGAAAATATAAGGGTGAAGAAATTTCTAAAAAATCTGTTTTCTATATATATAATTTTTTTTGCCGGAACCGCTTGGCCGCAAGTGGCCGACGGAGACTTTTCCATCGGCGTTCCAAAAGCTTTTGAGGGAGTTTGGGAGAGGGACGACCGCTTTGTAATTTTTTCATGCAATGACAGTGAGGAGAAAGCCAAGCAAAAGGAGGAGGCGGCCATTTTGCTAAAAACCTTTTACGCTTGGCACTTGGACAGATGCGCGGAGCCGGAAAGTTTTACGGCGGCCAGAAGCCCCAACGACTCCACTTGCCCCGAGGCGGAACGGATTTTCATAGAATACCGGCCCTTGGTCACAAGCAGACAAAGCGGCGAAGAGGCGTCAGTTTGGGAGCTTTTTATTTGGCATCCCCGACTAAGGGAAGCGAAAGTTGTTCCCGCGGCCATAATCGGAGGAAACCTTTACCTTGACTTTGCGGTGAAGCTTGGCGGAGAAGAAAGCGAAGACCCCCTCGCGGGCTTCTGGGCGCAAATGTCCAAGGCCGACGGAATCAAAGTCTGCCCTCCCCTCATGACAAGCGACATATACTCAAACTACATAACAAAGGACGCGGTTTACACCATTCGCTATTGGCGGACCGACATGGAATACACAAACGAAATGGCGTTTTTTTCCGATGGAGGCCAAACTTTTTCTGTGGTAAAGCACATACAGTCCGCGGGAAAAGTTTACACTTGCGCCAACGGCCGCAGCGTCACAATAAGGAACGTTCAAAAGACAAATGACAGGCCGAGCGTCTACCAACTTGACAAAGAGGCGCAAATATGCGGCCTTGGAGAGCCATACTTAAAAAAGGTTCAAGACAAGGGAAGCCAAGAGGCCGTGGTGGCGCTGGAAAAGGAATACAATTCAAGGCGGGCTCCAACCCCAGACCCGCCCTTTCCGCCTTCAAATTTGGACTGGCATTTGGACGACATAAGGCGCCTTGAAGCCGGAAACAAAATCATTGAGGCCGTCAGAAAGCGACAGCGGGAATTTGCGGAAAAATATCCTGGCAGAGAATTTTTTTAGCGGCGCTCAGGCGCTCTTTCCCGCGTCAACGACAACAAGCTGAAGTTCTTCCCGGCCGTTAAAAACGTTTCGTTGAATATTGTAGGCAAGGTCAATCTTGTCTCCCACATTGAATTCTTTTCCAAGCCGCGCGGCTTGCGACCACCAAAGGGCCGGCCACTTTAACTTTCCGATTTCCACAAAAAGCTTTAGATGCTGTCTTTCGCCCTTTCCAAGAATTTGCGCGGCGGCAATCTTGGCGCCCTTGGTCATAAAAACAAGTTCGGGATTTTCGTTTCCGTAGGGCTCAAAGCGGTCAACGACTTTCATGACATCCTCGTTCAAGTATTGGCCTGTAAGTTCCGCGTCAATGTCAACCGTCAGGTTTTCGTCCTCAAGCAATTCCATATCCTGAACTATTCCAAAAATCTTTTGCTGGAAGCGCTCAAAATTTTCCGAGGTCAAAGAAAAGCCCGCCGCGCCTGAATGCCCGCCGTGATTTATGTATATGTCTCCAAACTTGTCCAAAAAATCGGTGCAGTGGACTCCGCGGGCGGTTCTCATGGAGCCTATGTAAACTCCGTCAACTTTTGTCATCGCGATTGACGGAACCCCCGCGCGCTGAACAAGTTTCGCAGCCACCCGGCCAACGACTCCCCTATGAATTTTTTCTTCGACTATCAAACAAAATTTTCCGCCAAATTTTTGCAGGGACTTTTCGGGACGGCCGCCCAAAAATTCCCAAGAAGAGGCTTCCATTTTTTTGCGCTCCTCGTTAAGCGAAAGAATTTTTTCCGCGCTTTCGTCGCGCTTTTGGGCGCTTTCTTCCAAAAAAAGGCGGAGAGATTCTTCGGGAGTTCCAAGGCGTCCGGCCGCGTTGAGGGCGGGAATTACATTCCAGCTCAAATCCTTGGCGCAAATCCGCCTTCCCAAAAGTCCTTGCCTTGCCAAAATTTCCACCAGTCCCGGCCTGGGCCTGCCGTTGTTAATCATTGCCAAAGCCCTCTTGGCAAAAATCCTGTTCTCGTTTCTTAGCGGCATAATGTCGCTAAAAACAGAAAGCATCACCAGCTGCAAGTCACGCTCGGACGCCTCCTTGTTGGCGGGGAAAGCCCTATCGATTTTTTTTTCAAGGCAAGTCACAAACACATTGTAAAAAGCGTCAAGCTCGCCGCAGGAATTTTCTGAATAAAGCGCGAACTTTGAAAGCGCGGAAACTTTTTGCAAAGAAAGGGAGGCGACCGACGGAATGATTTTGGCGGCTTCAGGCCTGACGTCAAAAAGGTTGAATTCAACTCCGCTTCCAAAAAGCCCCTTAAGCTCCATAGAAATTTTCGCCGCGTCCCAAACTAAGATTTGCTCGCCCCGCAAAAACTCAACAAGACCGCTTGAAGAAAGCATCGCGTTTCCTTTTGAAAAATCCTTTTCAAAGGACTTGCGCTTGGCAAAATTTCTCAGTTTAAGGCATTCCACAACGCTATTGTCGCGGACATTTAAAAGACAGATGTCTTGCTTGTAAAGCTCGCTTTGGGAAAGACGCAGGGCTTGGGCCAATTTAAAGGCAACCGCGCAGCCGGAAATTTCCGCAAAGGGGTATCCAGAATCCGAACATTTTGGATTTAAGATTATTTCGGCCGGCGGAAGGTTCTCCGGCGGATTATGGTGGTCGGTCACAATCACGCTTATTCCCAATTCTTGCGCGCGGCGAATTTCGGCAAAGTTTGAAATTCCGCAGTCAACCGTTATCAAAAGGCTTCCGTAATCTTTTGCAAATTCCTCCACTGCCGCCATGCTCAAGCCGTAAGCGTCGTCGCCTGAGGGAAGCCTAAAGGAAACGTCAACGCCCATGCGTTTCAACTGCTCGTAGAGAACGGCCGTGGCCGTGATTCCGTCAACGTCCCGGTCGCCAAAAATCAAAACCTTTTCCCCCTCCTCGGCCGCCGCCGTCACCCGATCCACGGCGTCTTCCATCTGATTGAAGTCAAAGGGGTTGTTTAAAAAGCGCTCGTCGTCCTCAAGATAATAGAGCAAATCGCTTCCCGCGCTTATTCCCCGACGCGCCGCAATCGACGCTTCCAAAGGACTAAGGCCAAATTTATTGTGCAGGAAAAGCGCCTGCTCCCGGGAAATGTCTTTTTTATTCCAAGTTTTCAAAACGACTTCCTTAAGCTAAAAAAAATTCTTTGAAAAAAAAAGTCGGGTTTTCATGTCAACGGCAACAGCTCTCATAAAATTCCCTTTCCTGATTCCAAAGTTTTAAGCCTCATTCCCAAGGCGCCTTCAACAAGCTCAAATAAAAAAGCCTTTAAGCCGGCCATGTCCCTTTCAGAAATTTCGGCTTTTCTGGCCGCGGCCATGTTGCCAACGCCTGATAATTTCAGGTAAAAAAGAGCTTCTTTTGAAAGCCTGCTTCCCTTTTCCTGAGGAGAAAAGCAGTCTTCGCAAACAAAGGCAGACTCGGCTTGCGAATAAAGAAAGAATCTTTTTCCACCCGCCTTTGATTCTAGCGCGCCTTGAGGAAAATTTCCAGCGAAATTCATTCCGCCAAAAAGGATTTCGTCAAAATCTTTTGAGCATCTGGGACAGTTTTGAATTTGCGGACGAACGCCCAAAAGCTCCAAATAGCGCCACAAAAAGCGCAAGAGGCCTTTTCTGCTTTCCACTTCGGAAGACAAGTCCATTCCGTCCAAAAAGCCGTTGGCCAAAACAAAGGCCTCTTGAGGGCTTCCTCCGCACTTTGACTTTAGGACAAGCTCTCCCGTCAAGGCTGCGGCAAAAGATTTGAACAAATTTTCCCGAAAGCTGGGATGGTATTTTTTGACGTCAAAGTCGGTGATTTTGGCGGAAGCTTTTTCTTCGTTTTTGTAAATCCAAACCTCGCCGCGGTTCCAAGGACTGACGGCGCCCCGCAGCTTGCTTTTGGGCCCTCCAAAAAGGGTGGCCCATTCAATTCCATCTTTTGTCAAAAGGCAAACGGAGCGGTTGTCCTGAGCTGTTTCACGGACAGAAAGGACAAGGGCCTCCTTGCTTTTGTTGCGGTTCACGATTCCTCCCAAACAATAGAATACAACATTTTGGCTGGCGGGGCAAGCGGCGCGGCCGACGGCAAGCGGCGCGTCGTCCAAAGGGAAACGGCAAGCCCCTGGCGAGGCCGACGGCGAGGACGGCAAAAAGGCTTGACAAAAAGGCCCGCATTCTATAAAATGCTTTATCTATTTTGGGAGACAAAAATGATTTTTCCTTTGGAACAACTTGTAAAATTCACTGACAATATTTATGAAATCACAGTGGCCGCAAACCGCCGCGCCTACCAAATGTCAATGGTAAAGGACCCCTTGATTGCGGAAAACAAGGACAAAGTTGTGTCCCTTGCCGCCAAGCAGCTTTTTACCCAAGAAGTCACATACAGAATTGCCGAATAAAATACCGGTTCTTGTCATATTCGCCCCCACAGCCAGCGGAAAGACTGAGCTCTTGCTGAATCTTTTTGCCGGAAAGGAGGAGGCGCAAGTCATTTCCGCCGACTCTATGCAAGTGTATAGAGGAATGGACATAGGAACGGCAAAACCCAGCCTCGCCGAGCGAAAAATTCTTTCCCACCATTTAATAGACATAAAAGAGCCGGACGAACAGTTTTCCGTGGCTGAATTTGTGGAAAAGGCCGACGCGCTTTGCCAGGAATTTTACGCCAGCGGAAAGCTTCCCATTGTTTGCGGAGGGACTGGCTTTTACATCCGCGCTTTTTTGATGGGGCTTCCTTCCACTCCCCCAGGAGACGAGGAACGCAGGGAAAGGCTTAAAAAAGAGCTTTTGGAAATTGGACAAGAAGCCATGTGGCAAAAGCTGCTATTGGCCGATCCCGAATCCGCGAAAAAAATACAAGCCAACGACCACTACCGACTTCTTAGGGCCCTTGAAATCGTTCAAAGTACAGGAAAGCCCCGCTCATTCTTTGCCCAAAGCGCCTCCTTGCGAAAAAAATACGATTTTTCGACGATAATTTTGGAGCGTTCTCGGGAAGAATTATATGGAAGAATTGAGGAGCGGGTTGACAAAATGTTTGAAGCCGGACTGGAAAAGGAGGCTTTATCGCTGACCCAAAGATTCGGCCCTGACGCGCCTGGAATGCAGGCCATCGGCTACCGGGAATTCTTTGAAAAAAGGCAAGACGGAAGCCCCCTTTTGCCGGAAGAAATAAGGGAAAAAATCAAGCGGAACTCAAAAAAATACGCGAAAAAGCAATATGTCTTTACCCGGGGAATTCCCGACGCAAAGAGCGTTTCAATAAACAACTTGGAAGAGGCCGCCCTAGCCGTCAAGGAAAGCCCGGCCTACAAAGCCTTTTTCAAAGCCTAAAAAACAAAAACTCAAAGCCGCCACTTGACTAATTCTAAAAAAAAAGGCATAATGGCCTTTGTATCGATACTAACTTTATAGGAGCCAAGCAATGCCTTGTGGTAAAAAAAGAAAGCGCCAGAAGATGGCGACTCATAAGCGAAAGAAGATGCTTAGAAGAAATCGGCATAAGAGCAAGTAATGCCGCAAAAGACTGCCGCGCTTAACGGCAGCCTTTTTTTTTAGAGGGTCCATTTTGCTTTCGCAAATAAATTCGCCTGACGACATAAAAAAACTTTCTCAAAAAGAGCTTGTGGCCTTGGCCTCCGAAATTCGACGGATTATAATCGACACTGTGGGAAAAAACGGCGGCCACCTTGCCTCGAACCTTGGCGCGGTGGAATTGACGATTGCCCTGCACAGGGTTTTCGACTCTCCCAAAGACGCCATAATTTTTGACGTGAGCCACCAATGCTACGCCCACAAACTTTTGACAGGCCGGCTCAAGGGCTTTTCCAGCCTTAGGCAAGGCGGCGGGCTTTCAGGCTTCACAAAGGAATGCGAAAGCGTCCACGACTTTTTTGACAACGGCCACGCCTCCACTTCAATTTCCCAGGCGCTGGGACTTTTAAAGGCCCGGGAAATTCAAGGCGTTGACGGAAAGGCCATAGCGGTAATCGGCGACGGCGCCTTGACAGGGGGCTTGGCCTATGAGGGCCTTCTAAACGCCGGCCGGGACGCCAAGAATTTAATTGTCGTCCTTAACGACAACAAAATGTCAATTTCTCCCAACGAAGGAAGCCTTTCCCGCTACCTTTCAAGCCTTACAATGTCAATTCAATACCAGTCGGTCAGGCGGGCCATTGACAAAATAGCCTCCAAGCTTCCCGGAAGCCGCTTTTTGCAAAAATTCATATTCAGGTTCAAGCGGGGCTTAAAAGGCCTTTTGCTCAGCGACAACATGTTCGTTGACTTTGGCTTTGAATACGTCGGCCCCTTGAACGGCCACGACATAAAGGAGTTGGAACGGGTCTTTGACCGGGTCAAAAAGCTAAAGAAACCGGTGGTGGTTCATGTGGTGACAAAAAAAGGCAAGGGATATTCCCCCGCCGAAGACAACCCGGAGCTTTTTCACGGAATCGGGCCTTTCAACATCGCCGACGGCTCCATGGAAAAATTTGACGCGGAAAGTTTCACGGAACATTTTTCAAAAGCCGCCTTGCGCCTGGCCAAGGAAAATCCAAAGATAGTTGCCGTCACCGCCGCCATGTCAAAGGGAACCGGCCTGGCCGCCTTTGGCCGCCATTACCCGGAGCGTTTTTTTGACGTTGGAATCGCCGAAGAGCACGCGGTGACTTTCGCGGCGGGACTTTCAAAAGGCGGCCTCATTCCCCTGGTTTGCGTTTACTCAACTTTCATCCAGCGGGCGGTTGACCAAATAATCCACGACATAAGCATTCCCAATTTGCCGGGAATTTTTGTACTGGACAGAAGCGGCGCGGTTCCAAACGACGGCGAAACCCACCAAGGAATTTTTGACATAGCGCTTTTTAAGTGCGTTCCAAGAATTTCGATTTTGGCTCCTGCCAGCGCCGCGGAATTGAACCTATGCCTTGACTGGGCGGCGGCTTCAAAAAGCGCCTGCGCCGTCCGCTATCCAAAAAAATCCTGCCCTTCCGAGCTGCCGTCTTTCAAAACGCCCCTTGAAGTTGGAAAAGGCGTTTTAATCGAGGCAAAAGAATTCGCGCCGTCCCTTTTTGTCCGCTTCAATTTGGAAAAAGGAAAAATAGAAGACCCTTCAAGCGCCGCCGACGGAAAAGCCTTTAAGAAGGTTTTGATTGCCGCCACCGGCTCCATGTTTTCCGAATGCCTTGTGGCCGCGCGCTCCCTTTTGCTTCAAGACGTTTTGGCCGACATTTACAACCTGCGCTTTTTAAAGCCCTTGGACTTTGACGCTTTCTTTGACATATATAAAAATTACGACGCCCTTGTCATTGTGGAAGACGGAATCAAGCAAGGAGGCGTGGGGGAAGAATTGGAGCTTGAAGCCCTAAAAAGAAATTTCAAGCAAGTTCAAGTCTTGGCCTTTGGACAAAACTTTCCGCCACAAGGAAGCCGCGAGCAAATTTTGGAAGACGCCTTTTTGTCGCCCAACGACATCCAGCGCGCCGCCCTAGGGCTTTTAAACCAAATCAAAAACATGGAGTGAAAAATGCCGACGCTCAACTTGGCCCAGAGGACTATTAGTACAGAAAACCCCGCCTTTGTCATGGCAATCGTAAACGCCGACAGGGACTCCTTCTTTGCAAAAAGCCGGGGCGGATTCAGGCTGGCAAAAAAACACGTCGACGAAGGCGCGGACATAATTGACGTTGGCGGCGAGTCCACCCGCCCCGGAAGCCGCTACATAGACGCAAAGGAAGAAATCAAGCGGGTCGTTCCCATCATAAAAAAAATTCGCGCCTATTCCAACATTCCCATTTCTGTGGACACAAGAAAATACGACGTGATGAGCGCGGCCTATGACGCGGGCGCGGACATATTGAACGACATTTCGGCCTTGGAAGACGACAGCCGCCTTGCAAAATTCGCCGCCGAAAAAAAAATCCCGGTGATTCTCATGCACAAAAAGGGGACGCCGCGGACAATGGCCAACGAGGCCGTTTACAATGACGTTTTTTTGGAAGTGTCCTCGTATCTTGAAAGCCGCGCCGAATTTTGTTTGCAAAACGGAATTTCTTCCGATAAGATAATAGTGGATCCTGGAATTGGATTTGGAAAAAACACAGCGCAAAACGCCGTCTTGATAAAAAGGGCCGGCGAGCTTTGCAAAAAAAAATACATGGTCTTGATGGCTCTTTCAAGGAAAAGCTTTTTTGGACAAGTTTGCGGAAGAAAAGTCCAAGACCGCCTTTGGGGAACGACAAGCGCTAACGTTTATTCAATCTTAAATGGAGTTTCAATGGTTCGAGTTCATGACACGGCCGCGGCCATTGATTGCGTGAAAGTGTTGAGGGAAATACTAAATGCTGGCAGTTGAAAATTTATTGTCCGTCTACAACGCATTGCGTCCTTTTTTGGACATAGGAATTCTGGCCTTTATTTTATACAAGGCCTACCAAATCGTTGTGAGCACAAACTCAATCCAAATCTTGCGGGGAGCCGTAATCATAGCGCTGGCATACGCGGCCGCGGCCATTTTCCGCTTGGAAACTATTTTGAGGCTGCTTCAAGCGCTGGCCCCAGGATTGGTGGTTGTTTTCGCCATCGTCTTCCAGCCGGAAATCAGAAAAATATTTTTAAAGCTTGGACAAAAGGAATGGTTCAGCTTCGGCAGCCGCTCAAAGCATTCCTACGTGGACTCGGTTTTAATGGCCGCCGACATTCTTTCAAAGCAAAGGCGGGGAATGCTTGCCGTTTTCATGCGGCAAACAAAGCTTGACGACATCATAAAAACTGGAACAAAAATCAACGCCGACTTGTCCTCAAGCCTCTTGGTCACAATCTTTAAATTTGACACTCCCCTGCACGACGGCGCCGTAATCATTCAAGGGGACAAAATAATTTCCGCGGGCTGCTTTTTGCCCTTGAGCGAGCAATACGACATAAAGAAAACTTTTGGAACCCGCCACAGAGCCTCCTTGGGACTAGCCGAAACAACGGACGCGGTCGTCCTTGTGGTGTCGGAAGAAACAGGAGCCATAAGCCTTTCTTACGACTCAAAGCTGCACTATGACTTGTCAATGCCGGAATTGACAAAAACCCTTGTGGCCTTGCTCAACATAACGCCAGACCAGTATAAAATTGAGGATTCAGCAGATGAAAACAAAGCCCTTATTGGAAAAGCTTAAAGACAATTGGCCGATAAAGGCGCTTTGCGTCGTCATCGCCTGCCTATTTTACATTTTCAACAGATACACTTCCTTGGAGCAAAAAAGCGTTCCTGTCACGCTCAAAGTCATTCAAGACGGAGAAATGGCGTCCTCAACCCACATTCCCTCAAGCGTCAGCGTCACCATAAGGACGTCGGCGGAAAACATCAGCAAAATAACGTCAGCCAACATTTCGGCGCAGCTGGACTTAAGCTGGATGACGCAAGAAGGCTCTTACGACGTTCCCATTTCGATAGACCTTCCGTCGGACATAATAGAGATGACACCCCTTCAAGTGACGGTTTACCCGGAAAAAATCAAGGTCCGCCTTGAAAGAAACACGCTCCGCGCCGTAAAAGTCCAGCCGCAAATCGCGGGCCAGCCGCTTGACGGTTACGAAATCGAGTCAATTCAATGCGAGCCAGAATTTGTTTCGATTTACGGCCCCCGCTCAATCGTTCAAAGCGTCGAGTCAATATCCACGGAAGAAATTGCGGCAAGCGAAAAAAGCGCGCCTTTCAAGCAAAAATCCAAGTTGATGAACATAAACCGCATGATAAAAATCATCGGCCAAGAGGAATGCGAGGTTCAAGTCAAGGTGGACTATCAAGAGGGCTTGCAGGAATTCAAGAACCTGCCTATTCTTCTAAAGAACATTCCCACAGACTTTGAATGCGAAAGCAAGGCTTCGGCCTCAATCATCTTGAGGGGCCCTCGCTTGATTATGGAAGATTGGACTCCAAACCCGGACACGCTAAGCGCCGACTTGCGGGAAATCGACAAGGAAGGAACTTACACGCTGCCAGTTTCGGTCTTGATTCCCCAAGAATTTCATTTGGAAAGCGTCAGCGTGGAATCAGTAAGCGTCCGCGTCCAGGCGCGGCCTCCGGCAGAAGTCGTTGACGAAACTTTGCCGGGAGCCACCTTCAACCAATCGGAAAGCCAACTATGATTTTTGGAATCGGAATAGACTTGGCAAAATGCTCCCGCTTTGAAAAATGGCTTAAAAAGCCTGAAATGCTCCGGCGCTTTTTCAACCAAGAGGAAATTCTTTCGCCAAGCGGTCCGCTGACTCCGCCCAGAATTTCCGCGGCCTTGCAGCACTACGCCGCCCGTTTTGCCGCAAAGGAGGCGTTTTCAAAAGCTCTGGGATGCGGCCTGGCCTTTGACTTGCGCGACTTGTATGTACAAAATCTGCCAAGCGGAAAGCCCACTCTCGCGGTCACGGGAAGCGCCCTTGAATGCCTTAAAAAAAACTGCCCCCAATGGCAAAGGGCAAAAATTTTTGTTTCCCTAAGCCACGAAAAAGAATTCGCCGCCGCGCAAGTTGCAATCGAAATCTCTTGATTTTTAACCGCGAATAGTGTATAATGGCCTAGTATGAAGAAAATAACATTGACAGCGATTTTAGCCGCTATGACGGCCTTCGCCTTGCTTTCCTGCGAATCCACAAAAAAGGAGTCTTCCGCCGCGGTTCAAGCCGACACTGAAGAAGACTTGGAATACCAGCGCTCAATCAACAAGATTGAGGGAGCCGCCGTTTCAAAAGAAACTTTCAACGCCGACAAGGCCGCGATTTTGCAAAAAATAGCTGAGCTTAACGTCATAATGGGCAAGAAGGACTACAATTCCTGGCTCAAATACATTTCAAAAGACTCAAAAACCTATTGGTCGGACACTTACACCTTGTCAAAGGCCGCGGAAAAGCTTCCCAAAGAAAAGAAAGGCGTCAAGCTGAAGAACCTTAACGACTACTTCATCCATGTCTTCATTCCGTCCCGCGCGGGAAGACAAATAGACGAGATTCGCTACAATTCTGCGGAATCCGTAAAAGCGGTCCAAGTGACAAAGTCCGAGGAGGACGGCAAGACAAAAATCACCGTTTACTACAACTTTGTAAAAGAAGGCGGCGATTGGAAGGTCGAGCTTCCCCAAATGTAACCAAATTGATGTAGAATTATTTATTTTTTGCCGATAATATTGTATAGGAATTATACGAGGAGTTAGTATGAAACTTAAGAAAACTGCCGCCTTTCTTGCAGCCGCGATGATTTTGTCTTTCGCCGCCTTCGCGCAGGACGAAGAGGAGTCAACAGTTGAAGGCGAATACATGAGCTCAATGGATGACATTGTCGTTCAAGAGCTTTCCAACTCTGACGAATTGGAAAACAAGCTCATGGCCCTCCAATTCTTGGAAGAAGCGGCCAACAACGGCAAAGTTTCCCCTGACATGATGGTTTCCCTTGACCACTTGGCGGGAGAAGGAACCAACACCCAAAGCCGCACAAAGGGCCGCGTGAGCAACAACTTCCCCGAAGTGCGCCGGGAAGCCTGCCGCATTTTGGGAAAGGTGGGAACTCCCGAAGCCGCCAAAAGCCTCAACAAAATTGTAAAGGCTGACAACGAGCCTATGGTTCTTTCCGCCGCCATCAACTCTCTTGGAGAGATTGGATACAACGACAACGACGAGACCACAAACACAATCGCGTTTTACTCCGACCGTTTTGAGACGTTGAACCCCACCAGCTCTTTGGCGCTTGAAATTGTCAACGCCTACGAAAAGCTGGCTGGAAACACAAAGGACAAAAAGCCCATGCTTTCTTCCTTGCAAAGAATCGCCGTTGACTACCGCTTGGCAAAGCCTGTGCGCAACCGCGCCAAAGAGGTTTTGAACAACCTTCGCGGATCGGATTCCGACAACGGAAAGAACAAATAAGGCTTGCAGGCCTAAAAAAAAGGTTTCCGTCATTCGGAAACCTTTTTTTTTGACCGGACGCATAGAATGAGAGATGCGGGATTTGAACCCGCAACCTTCGGCTCCGGAGGCCGACGCTCTATCCAGTTGAACTAATCTCTCTTAGTTAGAAAGCGAGCGCATTATAAAAAAATATAACGTTTTAGTCAAGGAAGAAAAATGGAAAACATTATTTTAGCGTCTTCTTCGCCACGACGGCAGGAAATTCTAAAATCCATGGGCCTGCCCTTTCAGGTTGCCATGCCCAACATCGACGAATCCGCTTTTATCTCAAAAAACGCCTCGGAACTTCCTGAAATTTTGGCAAAGGCAAAAGTCCAAGCGGTGGTCCGCTCAAGGCCTCCCAAGCAAGTCATTCCTTGGGTTTTGGGAGCGGACACCCTTGTGGTCATGGGAAACAAAATTTACGGAAAGCCAAAGGACCACCAAGAGGCCTTTGATTTTTTGTCCGCGCTGCAAGACAGAACCCACCAAGTCATAACCGCGCTGGCCCTTTACAACGGAAGAACCCACCTTACAAGCGTCAGAAGCGCGGTGACAAAGGTGACTTTCGCGCCCATGTCAAAAGACGAAATTGAATGGTATATCGACACCGGCGACTGGCACGGCGCGGCGGGCGGCTACAGGATTCAAGGCATGGCCAGCTGCTTCATCACAAAAATAGAAGGAACAAATTCTTGCGTGGTGGGCTTGCCTATTTTTGAACTTTATGATATGTTAAAAGAGCAGGGATATTCAATCGTCAGTTAGATGTTTGCGACAGGGCCCAGGCCCTTGCCAAAATTCATTGCCGGAAAGCGGTTAAAATCGTTGATTGCGCCTCTTCCCGAAATTTTTCCAAAGGCCATTCGCCTTTGAGTAACAGAGTTGGTAGGAAAAGCGGCGGCAAAAGGCCGTCAAAAAAACTTTTCCAGTGAAGGAGAAAATCATGGCTGTTGTTACCATGAAAAGTTTGCTTGAGTCCGGCGTTCACTTTGGACATCAAGTAAAGCGTTGGGATCCCCGCATGTCAAAGTACATCTTTGGCTCGCGCAACGGAATCCACATCATCGACTTGCAGAAGACAATCGCTGCAATCAAAGAAAGCTACGAAGCGGTTCGCAAAATCGCCGCCTCAGGCAAAGCCGTTCTTTTTGTAGGAACAAAGAAGCAGGCTCAAGGAGCCATTCAAAAAGAGGCCGAGCGCTGCGGACAATTCTATGTGAACAACCGCTGGCTTGGCGGAATGCTCACAAACTTCGCCACAATCAAAAAATCATTGCAGCGCCTCAAGAAAATCGAAAAGATGGAAGTTGACGGAACTTTCGACAACCTTACAAAAAAGGAAGTCGCCGGACTTCAAAAAGAAAAGGCCAAGCTTGAAAAGAACCTCGGCGGCATCAAAGAAATGAAAGAGCTGCCGGGAGCCATTTTTGTAATCGACACCCACAAGGAAGCCATCGCCGTGGCGGAAGCCCGCCGCATGGGAATTCCTGTTGTGGCCGTTGTTGACACAAACTCAAACCCCGAAGGCATCGACTACCCCATTCCGGGCAACGACGACGCCATCCGCGCCATCACATTGTTCACTTCCATCATCGCCAACGCCGTCATGGAAGCCAACAACGAAGAAGGCCTTAAGATCATCGAAAACCTTGAGGGCGACGATGACGTTCAGACAGACGCCGCCGTAAAGCGCGAGGACGTTGAAATCGACGACTACTCAAACTATCAGCCCACAGAAAAGGACGAAGTAGCCAAGGCTGACGACGAGGATTCCGCCGACCAGATGGTTGACGAGGACAAGCTCTACAAATAATTTTACAAAGGAAAAGTTTTATGGAAATTAAAGCATCTGACGTAAAGGCCTTGCGCGAAGCCACAGGCGCCGGACTCATGGACTGCAAAAAGGCCTTGACCGAAGCCAACGGCGACGCCAAAGAAGCCGAAAAGATTCTTAAAGAAAAAGGCTTGGCCGCCGTGGCCAAGCGCGCGGAAAGAGCCACATCTGAAGGACGAGTTTTTGTCAGAACTCAGGACAAGAAAATCGCCCTCATCGAAGTCACTTGCGAAACTGACTTTGTGGCCTCCAACGCCGATTTCATCGCCGCCGGAGAAAAGCTCTTGGACATCACTTTCGCCAACGGCTACACTCAGGTTGAGCAGGCCCACAAGGACGTTTTGCTCGACTTGGCCACAAAGACAAGAGAGAACATGAACGTGGCCAAGGTCAGCGTCATCAACATTCCTGACAACGCCGTGGCCGAAACATACGTTCACTCAAACTTCAAGACAGCAAGCGCCGTGGTAATCAAGGGCTCCACAGCCGACGCGGTAAAAACATTCGCGCACGACTGCTGCTTGCACTTGGCCGCCTTCACTCCCGCTTACATCTACCAGAAGGACGTTCCGCAGTCTTACATCGACGAGCAGACTGAAATCTTCAAGACCCAGATGGACCAGGACGAAAAGATGGCCTCAAAGCCGGCCAACATCAAGGAGAACATCCTTAAGAGCAAGGTGGCCAAGCATGTGGCCGAAATCTGCTTTGTTGACCAAATGTTCGTAAAGGACGACAAGGTTTCTGTAACCAAGAAGCTTGAGGAAGTCGGCAAGGCCGTCGGCGCCCAGCTTGAATTTGGCGAAATTGTTTTGGACGTTCTTGGAAAGTAGGAATAAGGGGAATGAACAAAAGTCCGGCTATTGCAGCCGGCCTTTTGTTCTGACGAGTTTCTTTCAGAAACTCGATATTAAACTGTCCGCTCCCGCGGACGCTAAAAAGCCAATCGAAAGTTGAAACTTTCTTCTTGGCTTTTTACAAGGGGTATAATATGGCAGAAAACGAAAGAATGGAAAAAACAATCGCGGCTCTTAAGGAGTCTTTTAACGGCATCAGAACAGGCCGCGCGTCCGCCTCTATTTTTGACAGAGTGCGCGTTGACTATTACGGACAAAAGTCTCCGCTCAACCAAGTGGCCACAGTTTCAATTCCCGAAGCCCGCTCGGTCATCATCAACCCCTTTGACAAATCATTGATTACTGAAATCGAAAAGGCCATTTTGACGGCGGACTTGGGCCTTAATCCTTCTAACGACGGCAAGGTGATTCGCATCGCCATTCCGCCGCTAACGGCAGACCGCCGCAAGGAACTAATCAAGCAGGCAAAGGCCACCGCTGAAAATTCCCGCACTTCAATCAGAAACATTCGCCGCGACGGAAACGAAGACCTTAAGAAAAAGCAAAAGGCCGGCGAAATCACTGAAGACGAGCTTAAGAAAATGACCGACGACTTGCAAAAGACGACGGACAAATTCATCGCGGAAATTGACTCAATTTACGCGGCCAAAGAAAAAGAAATAATGGAGTAAGCCTTGCAAAACAATCCTTCCCTGCCAAAACACGTCGCGCTGATTATGGACGGAAACGGCCGCTGGGCTCAAGGCCGCGGCTTGCCCAGAACGGCTGGACACAAGGAAGGATTGGAGGCCGCAAAAAGAATCGCGCGCGCGGCCGCCGACTTGGGAATCAAATACATCACCCTTTACACCTTCTCCACCGAAAACTGGAAGCGGACGCAGGAAGAAGTAGGCTACTTGATGGGCTTGATAAAAAAACATTTGCGCGCGGAATTTGAATTCTACAAAGAAAATCAAATCCGAGTGGAACACATCGGAAACTTGGCGGGACTTCCAAAGGACGTTCAAGAAGAAATTTTGAACGCAAAAAGCGACACCAAGGACTTTACGGGAACCACTTGCGTTTTGGCCATTAACTACGGAAGCCGGGACGAAATTGTCAGGGCGGCGAACAAGGCGGCCAAAGCGGAAGGCGAAATCACAGAGGACAATTTAAAAAAATTCATGGACTTGCCGGAACTTCCGGACATCGATTTGCTTATCAGAACTGGGGGAGAAAAGCGCCTTTCAAACTTTTTGCTTTGGCAGGCGGCTTACGCGGAATTCATTTTTTCCGACACCCTTTGGCCTGACTACACAGTTGAAGAATTTAAAAAAGACGTTTTGGAATTTGAAGGCCGAAACAGGCGTTTTGGCGGAATCGAAAATAAGAACGGCTCCGGAGGGGAATCAAAATGAAAAAACTAATCGAGCGTTTGACAATTTTCTTTGTCGGAGTCCCTTTGATTATCGGACTTTCTCTCATACCCTTCTTCCACTACTTGCCGCTAAATTTGCTGGTCTTGGGCGTTTCCACATTTTCAGCCTACGAGCTTTCGCTGATGTTCGGGACAAACGGCCAAACTTTGGCAAGGCCCCTTTTGATGGTCTTGGCTCCCCTAATCCCTGTGGCGGAATTTTTGAACATAATTTTTGGGCTGGACTATTTGGGAACCGTCGCGCTTGTTCTGGGCGCCTTTGTTGTTTTCACAGTTGAAATCTTCACCGCAAAAGAATTTGCCATGTCAAACGCGCGCATCGCCCGCTCTCTTTGCGTCCTTTTATACGCGGGCTTTTTGCCATCCTTCATAACCCGGCTTACAGGAACAAGGGCGCCCTTCGCCTACGCCGCCACATTTTTGGCGCTTGTTTTTATCAGCGACAGCGCGGCTTGGCTTTTTGGAATGCTCTTTGGAAAAAACAACCGGGGGAAAATTTTGGCAAGCCCCAACAAGAGCTTGGCGGGCTTTGCGGGAGCCTACGCGGGATGCTTTGTCTTCGCGCTCATATTGACTTTCCTTGTCTTTAAGAACGAGTTCGCCTCGGAAAACCTTTTGCCAAAAACCGCGCTCCTTTCCGTTTGCGTTTGCACCGCCGCCATCATCGGCGACTTGGCGGAAAGCGTTTTCAAGCGCAGCGCGGAAGTCAAGGATTCCGGAAACGTGGTTCTTGGCCGCGGCGGAGTTTTGGACAGCGTTGACTCCATTTTTATGGCGGCGCCCTTTTATTTCTTTTTGATAAAGTTGATGTTCGCATGAAAAAAATTCTTGTATTGGGCGCCACAGGCTCCATCGGCTCAAGCGCCTTGGACTTGGCGCGGCGGCATAAGGATTTGTTCACAGTGGCGGGAATTCAGGCCAATTCTTCGGAACAAAGCCTAAAAAACTTGGCTCAGGAATTTTCCTGCCCCTTTACGCTGACAAGCAAAGAAGGCCTTGAAGGAATGGAGCGCCTTTTGGACAAGGCAAAGCCTGACATAGCGGTGAACGGAATAGCGGGCGCCGCGGGCCTTTTTCCCAGCAAGGCCGTCCTTGAGCGGGGAATAGACTTGGCCTTGGCCAACAAGGAAACGGTGGTCATGGCATGGCCGCTGGTAAAGGCCTTGGCCGACAAAAAAGGCGCGGCCATAATTCCCGTTGACTCGGAGCATTCCGCCATATTCAACTTGATTCATTTTTGCGGAAACAAGAACATTGAAGAAATTGTCATCACCGCAAGCGGCGGCCCCTTTAGGAATTTTTCCAAAGAAGAGCTAAAAAAGGCCACGCTGTCCGACGCGCTAAAACATCCCACTTGGAAGATGGGAAAAAAGATAACGGTTGACTCGGCCACCCTTGCCAACAAGGGCTTGGAAGTGATAGAGGCCACAAGGCTTTTTGACCTTGACCAAAGCAAGGTCGCCGTTGTGGTTCACCCGGAAAGCCTGATTCATTCTTTGGTCAGAACAAGCGACGGAATTTTATACGCCCAGATTTCAGAGCCTGACATGCGGCATCCGATTATGGGAGCGCTTTGCTGGCCTGAATATGTTTCAAGCGGCCTTGAAAAATTTTCTTTGGCCGGCAAAAAGATGACTTTTTTTGAGCCAAGAAGGGACGACTTTCCCCTTTTGGCATTGGCGGAAAGCGCGGCCAAAAAAAACGCCTCTTACACCATTGCATTTAACGCCGCCGATGAAATCGCGGCCAACGCTTTTATAAAAGAAAAAATTTCTTTCGCGAAAATTTCAGAGACAGTCCAAAAGGTTTTGGAAAAAGACTGGGCTCAAGAGCCGCGAGACTTTGACGATGTTTTTAAAGCCGACATGGAGGCCAGAAAAATGGCGGAGGCCGCGCTTTGACAATCGCATTGGGCCTTTTAATTTTAAGCTTTTTGGTTTTCTTTCACGAACTGGGACATTTTTTTGCCGCCCGCCTTTGCGGAGTGAAGGTGGAAGCCTTTTCAATTTTCATGGGGCCAGTCCTTCTTCACAAGGAAATAGGCGGCGTTGACTACAGGCTTTCCCTGCTTCCCATAGGCGGCTACTGCCAAATGAAGGGCGAAAATGAACTTGCCAAGGCTCTTGAGGAAGGCCTTGACAGCGTTCCCGCAGAAAAAGATTCCCTTTACGGAACCCATCCCTTAAAGCGGGCCTTGATTGGCTTTGCCGGCCCCTTGTTCAACTTGATATTTGTTTTCGCGGCCTCCAGTGCCATAGCCATGATGGGATACACTTACTACACCCGAAGCGCCACGATTCAAATTCCAGAAGACCCAACTTTTCCTTCTCCCGCCAGGGACGCGGGAATAAAAAGCGGCGACACCATAACAAAAATCGCCGGCAAAAAAATCTCGGACTTCACTGACATTTACGAGCAAGTGTCCCTTCGGGGCGACGAAGACGTTGAGGTGGAAGTTTTGCGAAAAAATCAAGACGGCGGCGAAGAAACGCTTTTGTTCGTAGTTCACACTTTGCTGAACAAAAAGGAAGGAAACGGAATTTTGGGAGTGCAGGCTTCCGGCGAAAGCATAGAAAAAGAAATCAAAGCCCTGCCCTTTTTTCCCGCGCTGGCGAAAGGCGCGGCGGACACAAACAAACTCCTTTTTCAAACGGTAAAAAGCTTGGGCATTCTTTTTAAAGGCGTGGACATGAGCAACGCCGTTACAGGCCCCGCCAGAATTTCAAGCATGCTGGGAGAAAGCGCCAAAGAAGGCTTTTCGGCCGGCGCCAAAATCGGCCTTATTGTCGTCCTTCAATTCATGTCGCTTATTAGCGTTTCCCTTTTTATAATGAACTTGCTTCCGATTCCGATTTTGGACGGCAGCTTGATTTTGCTGGCTTTAGTTGAAGCCGCGACAAAAAAGCCGGTCAATCCAAGGCTTCAGAAAAAAATTCAAATGGCGGGACTTGCCGTAATCGTCCTTATATTTGCAGTCGGTTTGTTCGGAGACATCCGCTATTTTATAAACAAGGCTTTTGAGGCTAAAAAATGAAAAAGTTTTTGACAATAGTTTTGGGATTTTTTATGACGGCGAGCGCCGCGCTGGCGCAGCCACGGTTTTCAAGCCAAGGTCACAAGGGAAAAGTCGCGGCCGCCTTTTTGGACTCCGCTTCAAAGAGCCAAGCCTTTTACACGGTTGGGCAAGACGGCTTTATAATCCGCTGGGAAAACGGAATCGGAGAGCACTTTCAGGTTTCCGACAAAAAAATATTTTTGGCGGCCATTTCTCCAAACGCCAAGGAAATCGCCTTTTACGAAAGCGACGAAGCCTCTTACCACAGCGTCAAAATTTGGGACGCGGCGGCAAAAAAAACAAAGCGCTCGTTTTTATACAAAAATCAAATCACAAGCCTTTCATACAGCGCCAAGGGAACTTGCCTAATCGCCACGGCAAACGAAAGAAACGGCGTCTATTTTTACACAGCGTCAAACGGAAAGTCTTTTTCAAAAATCAAGGACTACGAAACCACGGCTTCTTGGGCAAAGACCAGCGAAAGCGAAAAAAACGTTTTGCTTTATTCCGCCGCCGAAGGAAAGCTTTTATACTTTAGCCTAAAGACAGGAAAGCCCCTAAAAAAAGTTCCCGCCGAAAGCGGCTTGGAAAACCTGGTCTTGTTCGCGAGGAACAATTTTTTGGCGGGAACAAAGAACAATTCAATTTATATTTTTAGCGCGGAAAGCGGCGCTAAAGTCAAGACAATTCCTTGCAAAAGCCCCATCCTTCTTGACGGCTCCGACAGCCTTCTTTATGTTGACGGACAGGCGGACCTCCATTCAATTTATAAAGTGGACATTACGGAAAGCGGCGTCAAAGGCCCCCTTATAACAAAAAACATAAAGGCCCCAGGCGCTCCAAAATTCAGCGCCGCGTTTTTGGCGGAAGAAAAAATATTTTTGGCCGCCCAAGACGGAAACGTTTATTCCGCCGACACAAGCGACAATTCGTTGCCTTCGGAACTGGCCTTGATTTCAAATGAAGTATACCAAAAAATACGCGGAGTTTGCTCCGACGGAAACCGGCTCTACATTTTGGCTGATTCCGCAATAATAAAGGCGGACTACGAAAGCAAGGCCGTCAAGGAATTTCCCAACCTGCGGGATTGGACAAAAATCGACTGCGCATGGGGAAAGTTGATATTGCAAAACGACAACCGCTTGGACGGCCCGCGCGCTGTGGACGCGGAAAGCGGCGAAGAAGAGTTTTTGTTCTCCGCCGCTAGCAGAATTAAAAGAATCCGTGCCGCCGAAATAAACGGAAAGAAGGGCTTTTTGGAAATTGAAAATTCAAAGGTCAACTTTTATTCGTTCAAAGACAAAAGCGTTTCCGAGCTTTATTTGGGAAGCGGCATTCAAGACGCGGCGGCCATAGACGGAAATTTGTTGGCGGTGGCAAAAACCGCCTCCACAAATCCCACGTCGCCCCTTGTCTTGGTCAACCTAAAGACGCGGGAAACGGTTCCTGTAAAAATGGACGGCGACATAACCGTTTGCCTTGAAGAAAGCGGCGGATACCTTTTTGGCTCCCGCTTGATTTCCCAAGGCTCAGGCTACACCACAAGCGCCTTTTGCATGGGAATAAAGGCCTTGACCGTAAAAGACTTGGCTTCGTCGGCGCAAGAAGAAAGCGACTCTTTCATCAAGGCTGAATTTCCCCTTGCCTTTACAAAAATCGGAGTCAAGGACATAAGCGTTATAAACGTCAAGACGCTAAAAAAGCATTCGCTGAAAAGCGGCGCTTCCCTTCCTGTTGACATGGCGAAATGCGGCGGAAGAATCGTTTCCCTAAACGAGGACTCAAGCCTTACATGGCATAATGTGGAGCAGGCCCTTCCTTTGGCGGATTGGTACATCGACAGCAAAAATCAAATCGTGGAATTTTAGCGGCGAGATTTAACGATGGCAAGCCCATCAACGAAAGACGCCGCATAAGCGCCAACATTTTTGCTCGCAAAGCTCGCAAAAACAGGCGTACATTCTCCTACTTTCTTTGAAGCGCCTCGTCGTAAACGTCAAGGTATTTCTTTGCCGAATCTTCCCAACTGAACACGCTCTTCATTCCCCGCTCTTGCATTTTCTTGATGTGCTCCTTTTTGTTGTAGTAAGCGTAGACCGCCCAGCCGATTGTGTTGTAAAGCGCTCCGGGAGTAATCGCGTCGAACATGAAGCCGGTTCCCTCGCCTGTCCGCTCGTTGTAGTTTTGAACAGTGTCGGCCAAGCCGCCGGTGTTGCGGACGATGGGAAGGGTTCCATAAATGAGGGAATAAATTTGGTTCAAGCCGCAAGGCTCATAATGGCTTGGCATTACAAAGAAGTCGCTTCCGGCTTCAATCAAATGGCTCAAGGCATCGTTGTATCCGATGTAGGCTCGGAAATTGGGAAGCTTTGACTGCAAGACGTTGATTTCGTTTTCGCACCAAGACTCGCCGGAGCCAAGAACCACAAACTGAATGTCCATGTTGGCGCAAAGGCTGTAAAGGCATCCGTAGCTGGGCGCGAAAAGTTCGGCGATTCCCTTTTGGTCAACCAAGCGGGTAACCACGCCAAAAATTGGAACGTTTGAATTTACAGGAAGTCCAAACTGCTTTTGAAGTTCCGCCTTGCAGAGCGCCTTGCCCTTCATGTTCTTAACCGAATATGTGGCGGGAATTTTTTTGTCCACCGCGGGATTCCAAGCCTTAAGGTCGCAGCCGTTCAAGATTCCCTTGACCACGTCGCTTCTAACTCGCAAAAGGCCGTCCATGCCAAAGCCGCCCTCAGGCGTTTGGATTTCCCTGGCGTATGTGGGAGAAACGGTGGTAATCATGTCGGCGCAAGAAACTCCAGCCTGCAAGAAATTTATGCCGCCGTTATGCTCAAAGCCCGCGCCGTAATAAAGGCCCCAGTCAATTCCCAGCGCGGGGAAGTTGTCCTTTGAGTATTGGCCTTGGTATCCCAAGTTGTGAATTGAAAGAACTCCGGCCGTGTTTCCAAAATCCTGCCAGCGGTAGACATGCTTTAAAAGCGCCAAGGCCAAGGCCGCGGACCAGTCGTGAGCGTGAATGATGTCGGGCATCCAGTTTATTTTTCTGCAAAGCTGGAAGGCGCCGTGGCACAAAATGGCGAAACGGTAAGGATTGTCGTGAAAGTCGGTTTCCCCGGGAACTCCGTAGATTCCGTCGCGGCCAAAGCTTTGCTCGTGGTCGATGAAAAAAACTTCGCACTTGGGGCAGCCGGGCATTGTGGTCTTATACACTTCCGTCCAAGCCTCGCCGCCGCCGACTCCAACGCCCATGGCGCCGGCCAAGGGCGTGAGGGTCTTTCTGTCAATTTTATAGTAGCGGGGAATCACAATTTTAACGTCGTGCCCCAAATTTATTAGGGCGACGGCCAAGGCGCTCACAGCGTCGGCCAAGCCGCCTGTTTTAGCAAAAGGAACCGCTTCTGAACTTACCATCAAAATCTTCATTTATAAAACCTCCTAATATATGCCGCTGACAATCCAGATAGAAAAGCCTTGCGCCTTTGAGAACATTTTTATTGCCGCTCAACATCCTTCACGGCGGCGCAAAAGGCGTCTCTGGAATTGACGATTGTTTTTTCGTCAACGCAATAGGCTATTCTAAAATAGCCCTTCATTCCAAAGCCCCTGCCCGGCGCGCACAAAATCAAATGCCTTTCAAGGACTTCCACAAAGGCCGAATCGTCGTCGCCAAAAGCGGCCGGAACTTTGGCAAAAATGTAAAAGGCGCCTTGGGGCCTTTCGTATTCAATGCCGGCCTTGTCCAAAACGTCCATCAATAAGTTCCGCCTTTTTAAATAAGAAGAATAATCCACCGGCGCGTTCCAACTTTTTGCCACAACTTTTTGGAAAAAGGCTGGAGCGTTCACGCAGCCCAAAATTCTAAAGGCCATGGTTGCCGCCGCGATAAAGTCGGACTTTTCCGGATTGGCGGGATTGGCGCAAATGTAGCCGATACGTTCCCCGGGCAAGCTTAAATTTTTTGCGAAGCTTGTCACTATAATGGAATATTCGTATTCAGGAAAAACAGGAGGAACTTCAACGCCGTCGTAGACAATGGCGCGGTAAGGCTCGTCGCAAATCAAGTAGGGAAAGCGGCCGCTCTTTTTTCCAAAATCTTTCAGCGCTTGGCAAAGGGCCTTTATTTCGCCGGCGGAATAAACCTTTCCGGTGGGATTGTTTGGGGAATTGATTATGACGGCCACGGTCTTGGAATTTAGCGCGGCTTTTATGGCATCAACGTCAAGGGAAAAGTCTTTTTTTGTGGGAACCGGAACAAGAGCGCCGCCGTGGTTTTTAACATAATGGGTGTATTCGGCAAAAAAAGGCGACGGAACAACAACTTCCTCTCCCGGCATGATCAAGGCTTTTATGGCGCTTGAAATGGCGGAAGCCGCTCCCACAGTCATAATCACGCAAGACGAGTCCACCTGAACGCCCTGCTCTTGGCTTTCCTTTTGGGCCATGGCGGCGCGGCATTCGTCGTAGCCAGCGTTGGACATGTATCCGTGGGCGCCGTGGCTTTGGTCTTGGGCAACTTCCTTTATGGCGTCCAAAACTTCTTTGGGAGGATCAAGGTCAGGGTTTCCCAAGCTAAAGTCGTAAACCTTGTCAGCGCCGTATTTTGCCTTTAAGATTTTTCCTTCCTCAAACATTTTTCTGATTGCGGAAGCGTTTTTGTCTGCAAGAAGATTTTTAAAATATTCTGAAATCATAAAAGTTATTATAGCGCATTTTTGAATTTTACGCTATAATTTTTTTATGGAAAAGAAAGTCAAAACAAAAAAACGGGGCGTTCAGGCTGCCCTTTCGGCCGTAGCGGCTTGCGCGGCTTTTTGGACAGTCTTGTCATGCGTCGGAGTCCTTCAAAAATTTGAGCTTCGGGCCTATGACATTCTGTTGGCGGCAAAACCCATCTCAGAAAAAAATCCAAATTTGGCCTTGGTCGAAATAGACGACGCCTCCTTGGACAAGCTTGGCCCTTGGCCTTGGACTAGGGACATAATCGCCGACATTCTTTTGCGCCTGCGGGAAGCGGGAGCCAAGACCGCGGTTTTTGATATTGAATACCTTTCCCCCTCAAAAATGGCCGTCAATCCAGAAGAGGCAAGGCTTCTTCAAGAAAGCATCGGAACAAAAGACGCGGCCGCCATCGCCTCCCAAGTTTTTAGGGACAACGACGAATTCTTTTCCAAAGCCGTCCAGTTTTTTGGAAACACGTGGCTTACGATAAACAAGGAGCAAATAATTTCTGTCAGCCAAGAGGACGACGATTACGCCCGAAAGCGCTTTTTGCTGACGGACGTTCAAGATCCCAAGGGCCTGATAAAAAAAGGAAACGACGCGGAAAACAAAGAAAACGGAACCAAGACAGGCTTTTCTCCCGCGCTGAACCAATTCATAAAAATGGCCGCCGGAGCGGGCTTTACAAACATTATCGTTGACAAGGACGGAACAAGGCGGCGGGTGGAGCTTTTGAGCGCGCAAAAGGGCGGCTATTTGGGCCAGCTTGTTTTCGCTCCCTTGGTCAAAGAGCTTGATCCCAAAGAGATAAGCCGCTCAAGAAATTTCTTGACCCTTCGCCAAGCGCTTTCCGCCGACGGCTCCCGCAAGGACATAAAAATTCCCCTTGACAAAAACGGCTGCATGTTGGTTCACTGGGCTCCCGGCGAATACGCCGACAGCTTCAAGCATGTAAGCGTGATGATTATAAACCAGCTTTTGGAATGCGAAAACGCCCTCTTGAACAATTTGGCGGAATTTAAAAGAATCGCCTTGACTGACGCGGAAGGAAGCCCCCTTTCTTACAGTTCGGAAATCGAAGGCATTTTTGAAGACGCGCAATACATCGAAAATTTTCGCTCATACATTTTTGACAACTTGAACGGCCGCGACCAAAACGGAGAACTTGTTTTGCCGGAATCCGGCATGGGGGAAGACATTTCTGAATTGCAGGAATCATATTTTGAGGCCCGCCGCGCCTTCTTTAAGCGGGTTCAAAATTTTTGCCAAGGCCCCTACGCTTCCGAAATCAAATTGGCGCTTGAAAGCCTTGCTGGAACAGGAGCCATCGACAGCGACGACCAGCGCTCCCTTTTGGAATTCTTTTCCAGCGCCTTTGACGGAGTCAACTCTTTGACGGAACTTTACTTGGACACCTTCAAGACGATTCAAAAAGACTTGAACGGAGCCTTTTGCATTGTGGGAAACATGGCCTCAGGCTCAACTGATTTGGGAAGCACTCCCTTTAAAAACTTTTTTCCAAATGTGGGAACGCACGCCAACGTTTACAACACAATCACAAGCGGCCAATTCATAAAGCCCCTTTCGCAATTTTGGTCAATCGGAGCGGCCGCCTTGCTGTTCGCGATTTTTGCCTTGGCCACAAGCAAGGCCAGGCCTTCAGTCCAAAACATTTTTGGCGGAACGGCAATCGCTCTTTCCATAGCGGTCGCGGCTCTAATGATGGCCCTTTTTGGCGTTTACGTTCCCATAGTGGCCGCCGTCATGATTGAGTTCAGCGCTTTCTTGGCGCTAATGCTTTTGCGCTTCGCTTCCAATGAAAAAGAGAGGGCTTTGATCAAGTCAAAGTTTGGAGCTTACGTGGCGCCGGAAGTTGTAGAGCAAATCATTCAAAACCCAAAATACGCGCAAGTAGGCGGCGACAACAAAGAGTTGACCGCCCTCTTTAGCGACGTGCGAAAGTTTTCAAAGTTCACGGAAATTGTGAACAACATCAACGGCGAAGAAAAAGGAGCCGAGCGCCTTGTTGCCGCCTTGAACAATTATTTGGGCGCCTTGAGCGACGCCATTCAAAGCGAAAAGGGAACCATTGACAAGTATGTGGGCGACGAAATCGTTTCGTTTTTTGGAGCGCCTATCGACGATCCGGATCACGCCTATCACTCTTGCGCGGCCGCAATCAAAATGCTTGAGGCTGAAAAGAAAATCAACGACAAATTCTTTAAGGAATTTAAATATCCAAAATGCGCCGAGCGGCCGTGGAAGGAAGTCGCCGCCGAAGAAAATTGGGACGCGGAAAAAATCAAAAATTATTTGGCTTATGTTGACGAATACAACGAGGGAAACTACATTCCAATGCTCTTGCAATCCCGCGTGGGCCTCAACTCGGGCCGCATGGTCGTAGGCAACATGGGAACGGAAAAAAAGCTCAACTACACAATCATGGGAAACAACGTGAACTTGGCCTCCCGCTTGGAAGGAACAAACAAGGTTTACGGCTCTTGGATAATGTGTTCCCAAAGCGTTTGGGATTTGGTTCAAAAAGGAAGCCGCGCCGGCGAAATTGTGGCAAGAAGTTTTGACGCCGTCCGCGTTATAAACGTAGAGCGGCCTGTGCGAATATACAACATCTTGGGCTTTAGAAGCGGAATGGACGAAAAGCGCCTCAAGGCCTGCGCAATCTTCAACAAGGGAATGGATTTTTACATGAAGGGAACAAGCGTTCAAGGATACAAAAAGCCGCAAGCCGAATTGGAAGAGGCAAAAAAATACTTTGACGCGGCCGCGCGGCTATACCCCTCAGACCAATCCAGCGCCGTGTTCTCGCGCCGCTGCGCCGACTTTATCGCAAACGGCATTCCAAAAGTCTGGGACGGCGTTTATACGATGGAAACAAAGTAAGGAATAAAAACAAAAGCTCAAGCAAAAGCGCCGCCTAAAAAGGCGGCCTTTTTTTTGCGCGCGGAAACCAAAAGCCCGCCGCCGGGCGGATTTTTTGCAGTATATACTGCAAAAAAGGTTGACAAAACCTTTTTTGCGCGGGGATGCGCTTCGCTCCCCCGCGCAAAAAATTAGGCCGGCCCAAAAAGTGCGGCTTATGCAATAGTATATAGGAGGAGAAGCGATGGCTAAAACTACCGTTCTGCCCGGAAACCCATGGGCTCCGCAAGGCGGCAACATGCCTTCCACCACAGGAAACCAAAGCGGCGGAAACAGGGGCAACAATCCGCCCCGCGGCTCAAAGTGAAAAATGGCGGCCATGCTGACAAAAAAAGAATGTCTTTATGGCCGCCAGTCTATTTTTATAGCAAAGGGTTAAATTTATGAAAAAGTTTGGCTTAAAAAAATGCGGCGTGATCCTAGCGCTTGCGGCGGCATTGGCAGGCTGCTCATCCCCAGAAGAAAGTTCCGGCTACAGTTACACACCTACGCCGCCAAAATTTTACCCCAATCCGTCAAAACCGACAGTCACAGTGGAAGCGTCTGAACTGATGAATCAGGTGATAATAAAGTGGTCGGGAGAAAATTGGGACGGAAACGACAAAATCATGCGTTTTGACCTATATGGAGTTCCCGGAAATTATAATCCACGCAGTTTCTATCGCGACAATGCTTATACTCCCTTCCTTGAAGGAAGAAACGCCGTGGAATATAAGACAGTCTTACCAAGCAGCGGCGATTATTTTTTTAGAGTAGAAATGAGCTATTCCGACCGTGAAATAAACCCCTATAATTTTATCAAAGTTTCTTCTAACTCAGTTTCTTACAATTTCACATACACGCCCCTTTCCGCGCCTAAAAACGTCAAAGCCGAGCGCGTGTCAGATTCAGAAGTTCGAATATCTTGGGATTCAACAGGGGCCTACGCATACAAGATTTATTATAGTGATCCCTACGCCCAAAAAAAGCAGTGCGGTTACATAGGTCCGGCAAGTTACAAAATAATAAGCAAATCATTTTCGTGGTTTCTTGTAACATACACAATTCCCGATCAAACGTATTTTTATGTTACCTCTTGCGACGATGGCGGAGAATCGCCTTATAGCGAAGGCGTGTCATATACTTTTAAAAATTAGGAGCAATAGGCGAAAAAAATGTTCGACAGCGACATTTGCAAAAAGAAAGACGGTTCTCCGCTAAAATCCTACGAAAGCGAGGAAGAAGCGGACGAGGCCATCTTATATGTAAAAGCGCGGTATGGAAACGAACAGGTAAAATACCTTTGCGAAAAATGCGGCTTTTGGCATCTTTCGTCGCCCGAACGGCAAACCAAATGCCGCGCAAGTTCTTGTTTAGGTTCAAACGGCGCCCCCAAAATGGCTTACGAAACTTATGAGTCCGCCAAGCGAAGGGCAAACATCATTTTTAAGGAAAAAGGCCAGATTATTTTTGTATATAAATGCCCTGATTGCGGCAGTTGGCATTTGACGCATAAAAATCCAGACATCTGCATTTAATAAAAAGGCGACCGCCGCCGCAGAGCGTCAGGGGCATTGACCTCTCAGCGCGAATAATTTTTTTTCACTCGCTTTTCAAAAAAAATTGGACACGACAATATTGTTGTTTTTGTCTAACTCTATGTCATCTCCGTCAAAATGCATTTCCAGCAAAGAAATTTGTCAATTAGCCACACAAAAACGATTCAGACAAAAAAAAGTCCGGCGGCCTGCCTACAATCGAAGAGCCGTGAAGAAAAAAG